>JAEYUO010000120.1 GCA_023432465.1 Planctomycetota bacterium
CCTTGCCCCCTTGCCCCGCTGACCCACAAAGATCACGCCGCCAGCCGGTACCGCCCGCTCGAGAAGTGCCGCACCAGCCGGTCGCGATCGCATGCCCGTGCAAAGTGCGTGAACACCGCGGCCGTCCGATACGGCCCCGCTTCATCGGTGTCTTCCGACCACACCACGTTCGCGTACACCAGCACGCTCCGCCCCTCATCCCGCTCGCTCAGCCCCGGCATGAAGATCCGCATCGCGATCCGCGAACCCGGTGCAACCGCCCGGTCGAGCTCAAACCTCGCCCCGCCCTCCGAGATGTCGTACGCGTGCCCCTCGATGTCGAACGGCGCATCCTCTTCACCCTCCCCGGTCTCGATGCGCGCCGCGATCGGCGTGTACATCGGCTCCACCACGAACCGTGGGAACTGCCGCCGCTCAAGATGCCGCGAGATGGGAATCGCCGTCACAGCCGCCTCCGGGTCAGAGTGCCCCCACGGTCGCCTTGGACCGATATCTCCGCATCGTCTGTTTCGCTCGCACACTTGAGTCAGAGAGCCTCTTTGGCCTCGGCAAGACCACCACATTCGGCGGGTGTTTCGCGCAGAGGGAGAGCGAAGGTGTCCGAACGCGATTCCCCACTGCTGCTCGACGAGGCGTTCAGAGCGTGCCCTCAGCTTCACCGTGCGAGATATGCAAAGGAGGGTGGAGAGCGCATCTCCAAGGCGACAAGTGGTCTCGACCGCCGCCACCCCTCGACGGTCAAGCTGCTCACGATCGCTGGGCCCGAAGCTCCGCGGGATGAACGCCGAACAGTCCACGTTGCACCGACCGCAAAGCGCGCCTGCCAGTGCTCAGGCAGGCGGTACACTGCCCTTCATGAAGCCGACCGTCTATATCGAGACTTCCATCATCAGCTACCTTGCCGCGAGGCCGAGCCGAGATTTGATGGTGGCCGCGAATCAGCAGGCGACAGAGGAGTGGTGGAGGACGCGCCGGGAAGAGTTCAATCTTGTCATTTCGACAGCCGTCGTGGACGAAGTCGCTCAAGGTGACCCGGCCGCCGCGGAGCGCCGACTCCATCTGGTTCGTGGTGTTGCCGTATTGCGGCCGAGCGATGCCGATGCAGCATTGGCTCGACGATTGGTGACTGGCTTGCGGCTGCCGCAGCGAGGCGCGGTTGATGCGCTACACATCGCGGTGGCCGCGACGAACGATGTCAGGTATCTGCTGACTTGGAACTGCACGCACATTGCCAATGCTGCCCTTCGACCGGGAATAGAATCCGCGTGCCGAGAAGCTGGGCTGACTGCGCCCCTCATCTGCACACCACCGCAACTGATGTGAGACCTGCCATGTGGCGAGATCCGATCGTCGAGGAAGTCCGAAGGAACCGCGAGGAGATCTTCGCCCGATTCGGCAACGATCTCGATCGCTACATCAAGTTTCTGCAGAAGGCGGAGAGGCAGCGCCCCGCCAAGACCAAGGTGTCGAAGTCCACATCTGCGCGCACAAAGACCTTGCGGGACGGATCGGCGGCGAAGGGCAAGTCGAAGGCCTCGGGTGTCGCACGGAAGCCTACCAAGCGGCGCGCTGCCTGAACCTCCCCCGCATCAACCCCCGAACGCCTTCTTGTAGTCCTCGACGAACTTCTTCAGGCCGCTGTCCGTCAGCGGGTGGCTCAGCACCTGCTTGATCACCGACATCGGCACCGTGCTGACATCCGCCCCCGCGAGCGCGCAGTCCACCATGTGCTTGGGGTGCCGGATCGATGCGGCGAGGATCTTGGTGGGGAAGCCGTAGTTGTCATAGATCTGCCGGATCTTGTGGATCAGGTCCATCCCGTCCTCGGCCACATCATCCAGCCGGCCGATGAACGGGCTCACCAGATACGCGCCCGCCTTGGCCACCATCAGCGCCTGCAGCGGCTGGAAGCATAAGGTCATGTTCGTCTTCACGCCCTTATCCGACAGCGTCTTGCACGCGCGGAGCCCATCCACCGTGATGGGCAGCTTGATCACGATGTTCTCGGCGATCTTCCGGAGCGGCTCCGCCTCGCTCATCATGCCGTCATAATCCGTCGCCACCACCTCCGCCGACACCGGCCCCTTCACGACTTCGCAGATCTCCGCCAGCCGCTTGGCATACGGGACCTTCTCCTTGGCGATCAGCGACGGGTTGGTCGTCACGCCGTCCAGCACGCCCAGCGCTGCGGCCTGCTTGATCTCTTCCAGATTCGCCGTGTCGATGTACAGGTCCATGTCTCGCTCCGGTTCGTGCTTCGGGGTCGTGTGGGTGAGCAGGGTGCGGGCGGCTGGGAACGGGGCTCCTTTGCCCGGTCGTGGCCCGAGAACCGGCCCAATCGCTCAATCCTGCCCACAGTCTAGCGAGCAGGCTGGCCCCGCGGCCCGGAAGAGCGCACACTACGGCCAACCCGGCCGCTGCCTAGCCTTATCGCCGAAGGGCGCAGGGAGTCCGATGTCCCCACTGCAGATCATCATCGACCGCCAGGGATCGAACATCCCCACCCTCGCCCGCATTGTCGGCGATGTCGGTGCGGCCAACGTGGACCGGCTCAACACCCTGCTCCGCGCCCTGCACGAGTCCCACCCCGGCTGCATCATCCTCGACCTGTCCGAAACGCAGAACGTCGGCAGCATGGCCCTTGGCGCGCTGGTGCAGTTCAACAAGCTCTGCAAGGCATCGGGCTCGCGCGTGCGGATCGCCGCGCCATCGCAGACCGCCCTCCAGGGCATCCTGCTTGCCCGTCTGGACACCGTCTTCGATGTCTTCGCCACCCTCGAGGACGCCTACGCCAGCGAGGCCGATGTTGTCAACGGCCCCGTGCGGGTTGTCGCCCGCCCGCCCACCGGCATCTGGGGTCAGCAGACCTCCGGAGACTGGCCCGCTATTGGTGGGGGCGGGCAGAGTGGCTCTGGCCCGAGCTGAGCTGCTTCTCCGCTTCAAGCCAGTCCGTCGTCGAGTCACCCGGCCGCCCCGCACACGTGCGGGCCTGGTACACCTCATACGCCTTCAGCCGAAGCTGATCGACGCTCGGCTTGCGCTCAACGCTCGGCGTCGTCGCCGCCGCCTGCCGTGCCGTCGTCGTGACCTGCTTGCCATCCATTGTGCCCGTTGCCGTGCCGTTCGTGTGCTTGCGTCCAAAGCCTGTCCGTGCCATCGCATCCCTCCTTACTTGGTAAGCGTCGGCCGCCGCGGCGTCCTGGTCGCGCCGTCCCCGTGTTGCTGATACTTTCATTCTTGCACCGGGTTCGCCTCCGGCCCATTTCCTGTGACGACTTCATCAATCACTCGCCGATATCCCCTCACTGGGGGAAGCGTTCCGGCACGCATCTCGCTATGGTGGAGGCATTATGGACGAACTCAAAGCGCTCGAAGCCGAGATGTCCGCCCTCCGCGACAAGCTCACCGCCGCGCGTCGGCGTGCCGGCGCGATGTCCGTGCAGGACTACACGCTCCGCACCAGCGATGGCGCGCCCGTGAAACTCTCGGAGCTCTTCGGCGACAAGAGCGACCTCATCGTCGTGCACAACATGGGCCGCAAGTGCGTGTACTGCACGCTCTGGGCCGATGGCTTCATCGGCTTTGCGAACCACCTGAATAGCCGCGCGGCATTCGTGCTCTGCTCCGCCGATGAGCCCGCCACCGCCAAAGAGTTCGCCGCCTCGCGCAAGTGGCCCTTCCGTGTGGTGTCCGGACACGGCAGTTCGTTCGCCCACGACATGGGCTTTGAGCCCAAGCCCGATGAAGTCTGGCCCGGAGTTTCAACCTTCCATCGCGCGGCCGATGGCACGATCTCCCGCATCGCGGCCGCGCCCTTCGGTCCCGGCGACAGCTTCTGCGCCATCTGGCCCATGTTCGATCTGCTCAAGGATGGCCCCGCAAGCTGGGAGCCCAAGTACTCGTATTGATCTCTGCCTTTGGTGGTCCGGCACTCCGTGCCGGACAGGAGCGCACGGATGACGCTCGCCTCCGGCTTTGGCGGTCTCGACTGGGTCGTCGTCGCCATCTACTTCGTGATCCTCGCGGCCACCGGCTGGGTGTTCTCGCTGCGCAAGCCCGCCACCGACCGCGAGTATTTCCTCGGCGAGCGCAACGCGCCCGTCTGGGCGGTGGCCATCTCCATCCTCGCCACAGCGCTCTCCGCCGCGACGTTCGTGGGTGCGCCGATGGAGTCCTACACCGGTGACCTGACGTACATCTCCACCAGCATCGGCCCCATCATCGCCGCGCTCATCATCGCGTTCTTCTTCATCCCCGTCTACTACCGTTACAACGTCACCACCGTCTACGAGTTGCTGGAGCGCCGCTTCGGCCCGGGGGCGCGGACAGCGGCGAGCTGGACTTTCATGATCGGCCGCGTCTTCGCCAGCGGGGCCCGCGTCTACATCGCCGCCATCCCGCTGACCATGATTCTCTACAGCGACCTCGCCGCGGATCGCGGCGCGATGCTCATCGCCATCGCCCTCATCATGCTTGCCGGCACGCTCTACACACTGGTCGGCGGCATGCGCAGCATCATCTGGACGGATGTCGTCCAGACCGTCGTCTTCGTCGGCGCGGCCGTGGTTTCCGTCATCGTGCTGTGGAACATCATCGACAAGCCCTTCGGCGTGGTGCTCGATGCGCTGCGAGCCCCCAGCCCGGATGCGCCATCCAAGCTCACCGTGATCACAACCGGCCTGGAGTCCGGCAAGCCGTGGCTGGGGTTCAACGCAAGCCAGTCCTACACATTCTTCACCGCCCTGACCGGCTTCATGCTGCTGAATCTTGCCGCGCTCGGCACCGATCAGGACCTCGCCCAGCGCATGCTCTCGTGCAAGACGCCCGCCAAGGGCGCGCAGTCGGTCGTCATCTCCCAGCTCATTACCATCCCCGTGGTCATGGTCTTTCTGGTGATCGGCCTGCTGCTGTTCATCGTGAACAAGAGGCCCGATCTCGTCAGTCCACCTGCCTACACCATCGCCCCCGGCACGAAGGTCTTCCCGCAGTTCATCCTCGAACGCATGCCCACCGGCCTCAAGGGCCTGATGATGGCGGGCCTGTTCGCCGCCGCGCTCACCACCATTCTCTCCGCGCTCAACGCCATGTCCGCGGCCTTTGTGACCGACTTCTACCGCAAGGTGCGTCCCGCCCGCACAGACAGGCACTACCTCCGTGTCAGCCGTCTCGCGGTCATCGGCTGGGGGCTCATCGTCGCCGGGTTCGCCGGGCTGTGCGTCTACTGGCACGACGGCTCCGGCGAAACGCTCATCCAGTTCGCACTCAAGGTCATGATCTTCGCGTACGCCGGGCTCGTCGGTGTCTACTTCTGCGCGATCTTCACCAAGCAGGGCAGCGTCTCCAGCGTTATCGCCGCGCTGGCCACCGGCGCTGCGGTGGTGCTCGTGCAGGAGCCGTTCGCCTGGAAGTGGTGGGGGGCCTTCATCCCGATCTCCGATGCCGTCGGCGAAACCCCGGCCCGCACACTCGCCGATGTCACCGTCGCCTTCCCGTGGCGGATGACCATCGCCGCGGCGTGCGCGTTCGGCGTGTGTCTGTTGGGGAACAGAGCAGGCAGCGGGGAGCGGTGAGCGGTGCGGAGAGGGACTGTCCGCCGCGATGCTGACAGCCGGATCTATTCAAACTGCTCCGAACGTCTCGTTTCCACTGTCCACCGCGCGTTGTCCTCTGTCACCGGCTCGCCAACGATCCGCGCATGAACTGGGACATTGTTCTCGGATGCCTCCTCATCTTCGTCGCCCGCCTCGGCGATGTTTCCCTCGACACCCTCCGCGTCGTCTTTGTCATCCGCGGCCGGAGGCTGTGGGCGTGGATGCTCGGCTTCGCGCAGGTGCTGATCTGGGTCTTCGCGCTCACCAGCGTCTTCAAGAACCTCGACCAGCCCGTGTACGCGATCACCTACGCCTTCGGCTTTGCCTGCGGCAACTACCTCGGCATGACGATCGAGAACTGGCTCGCCCACGGCGAGCAGGTGATCCGCGTGTTCTCGCGGCAGGGCGACTCCCTCGCGGCGAGGCTTCGCGGCCACGGATACCGGGTGACCGTGTTTGACGGCCGCGGCCGTGACGGGCCGGTGTGGCTGCTGTACATCGAGGCCACCCGCAAGAAGATCAAGGATGTCGCGCGGCTCGCCCGCTCGATGGACCCGACATGTTTCTACGTGATCGAAGATGTCCGCGCGGTCTCGGCCGTGACGCCGGGAATGACGCCGACCGCCAGCACGACCACCACCTCGCCGCCGCCCTCGGTGCCGCAGGCAGCGCCCTGACACCCTTGGGCGCGGCCCAGCGGTGCTGCCGGTCTTTCAGACCGAGTTCGGCCAAGGTCATTGTTCGGGATGTGCACCGCGTGCTCGCCCACGCCACATGGACGCTGAACGGACGGTATCCTAAGTCCCATGCCAGCAGCGACAGCGCGTCCGCCCCACGGTCCCCCTCGCCTCGCCACATGCCAGACTGTGGGCGGCCTCGGCAGAGCGGCCACGTTGTGCGTGGCGATGGTGCTGGGCGGCTGCAAAGTCGGGCCGGAGTACGCCACACCCGAGGCCTCTCTCGCCACGAGCTGGACGGAGGCCGCCGATGCCGCCACCCCGCAGGCGGTCGCGGTCGATTGGTGGAAGCAGTTCAACGACCCCACATTGGATCGTCTGATCGAAGAAGCCATGCGGGAGAACCTCACGCTCGAGGCCGCCGGGACTCGCGTGCTACAGGCACGCGCTGCGCGGGGCATCACCGCCGCGGAGTTCTTTCCGCAGGTCCAGCAGCTCAACGCGGGGATCGATAACAACCGGATCAGCGAGAGTTCGGCAAACGGCTCCGGCGACCGTTCGTTCGCCACCAGCGCGATCACCCTCGATGCGGTCTGGGAGCTGGACTTCTGGGGCAAGTACCGGCGGGCCATCGAGTCCTCCGATGCGGTCCTGCTCGCCACCGTCGCCGACTACCAGGCGGTGATGGTCTCGCTGCTCGCCGATGTTGCATCGTCCTACATCCAGATGCGCTCGTTCCAGGAGCGGCTCGCGCTGGCGCGAGAGAACGTCCAACTCCAGACCGAAACGCTCGAACTCACCCGCGCCCGCTTCAAAGCCGGCGCGGTGTCGGAGTTTGATGTGGCGATCGCCCAGGCGCTGCTCTCCAACACGCAGGCGCTGATCCCCGAGCTCCAGGACGGCTTGACCAAATCCCGGTTGTCGCTGTGCGCTCTGCTCGGGCGAGCACCATCCGACCTGATCGATCTCATCACCCCGACCGGCAGTGTGCCCGCGCCGCCGTTGAGCATCGCCGCGGGCGTTCCGGCCGACCTGCTGCGGCGAAGGCCCGATGTCCGCATCGCCGAGCGCCAGGCGGCCGCGGCGAGCGCGCTCATCGGTGTCGCCAGGGCTGATCTGTTTCCCGCGATCTCGATCGTCGGGAGCACGGGCTTCGGGGCGAGCAACTACGAGTTCGGCGCTTCGTCCGCATCGCTCGACGACATCTTTTCGGCGGGGGCCTTCCAGGGCTTTGTCGGGCTCCGTGTGTCGATTCCGTTCCTGGACTACGGACGGCGTGAGAATCAGGTCCGTGTTCAGGATGCACGATTCCAGGAAGCGGTGGCGAACTACAAGCAGGTGGTTGTGAACGCCGCGGCGGATGTTGAAGCGGGACTCTCGACGTTCCTCAGGGCCAGCGAGCAGGTGACGGCGCTGAAGAGCGCGGTCGATGCTCAGCAGCGATCGGTCAACATCTCGCTCATCCAGTACCGCGCCGGCGCGATCGGCGTGCTCCAGGTCAACTTCACCCAGACGGACCTGGTCACCCAGCAGGACTCGCTCGCGGTCGCGCGGGCTGCGCGGGCGCTGGGCGCTGTGCGAGCGTTCCGCGCTCTGGGCGGGGGTTGGGAGAGCCGCAACACCGGGGAGTTCGTCTCCGCCAAGGCCGCCGAGGAGATGCGTGCCCGCACCAACTGGGGGGACATGCTCGGCCCTGAGTATCAGGACGGGCGCGATGTGCTCTTCGAGCGGCCACGCGATGACTCCGCGATGTCCGCCGAGCTTCCCGCCGAGATGCCCGAGCCTGCAAGGCCATGACCCATCCGACTTCGCGCTCTTTCCCGCCATCTGTCTTGCCCGCTTCATGTTGTGCCCGGAGAAACTCATCCATGCTGCCCCTGCCTGACATTCGCCGCATCGCCAGCTCTGCCGCGGCCTCCGTGTGTGTGGCGACGATTCTCTTGATGAGCGGTTGTAAGGCGGAGGAACCGCCCCCGCCCGCGCCGCCCCCACCCGAGGTGCAGGTGGCCCCGCCGCAGATACGCGATGTCACCGACTATCTGGAGTACACCGGCAACACCGAGGCGCTGGCCCAGGTGGACCTGCGTGCCCGTGTCCCGGGGTACCTGGAGAAGATCAACTTCACTGAGGGCAAGCCGGTGAAGAAGGGCGACCTGCTCTTCGTCATCGAGAAGGCGCCGTTCGAAGCCGCCGTTGCCCGCGCGGAGGCGGATGTTGTCGCACGGAAGGCCTCGCTCGCCGGAGCGGAGGCCGATGCAATACTCGCCGCCGAGCTCGCCGACCAGCGGGCCGGACCGGAGATCGACCGCGTCGTCAAGGCCGCCCGGCGAGACAGCGCGAAGGCGGCCGTTGCGGAATCCGAGGCCATTCTTCAGAACGCGAGGCTCAACCTTGGCTACTGCGAGGTGTTCGCGCCCGTCGATGGCGTCATCTCCAGGACGTATGTTGATGCCGGCAATCTCGTCGGGCAGGGCGAGTCCACGCGGCTCGCCACGATTGTCGCGTCCAAGCCGATCTATGTCACCGTTGCGGTCAGCGAGTCGGACATGCTCCGCGCCCGACGCGCTCAGGTTGCATACGAAGCCGCGAACGGCCCGGTGAAGCGTGAGCTCACCGAGTTCAAGGCGTTTCTCGCGCTGGCGGATGACGGCAACTTCAACATCGAAGGGACTCTCGATTACGTCGATCCCGCGGTCGACCGCCAGACTGGCACGATCGGCGTGCGGATGGTGTTCGCCAACGAGAACGAGTTCCTCATTCCCGGGATGTTCGTTCGGGCGCGGATTCCCCTCGATACCAGGTCCCGCATGGTCATCCCCCAGACCGCCATCTCGCAGGATCAGGCCGGGTTCTTCGTGCTCGCGGTCGGTCCGGACGGGACGGTCGTGAGGAAGCGCATCGCGGTGGGAGGCACCGACGGCGCGGACCGCGTTGTGCTTGAGGGGCTCTCCGCGGGCGATTCGGTGATCGTGCAGGGAGCTCAGCGTGCAAGGGTCGGCGGCAAGGTCTCGGCCAGGCAGGCCGCCGCGGCCGCCAGTCCGCCCGCCACCGTTCAGCCCTCGCTCAAGCACGGCGCAACGCGCGAGAACGAATCGAAGTAGTCGGCCGCCCTTTCCCGAACGCCTGGAAGCTGCATGTTCACACTCTTCTTCATCCGACGGCCGATCGTTGCGTGCGTGCTGTCGATCCTGCTGGTGATCGCCGGCGCGGTGTCGTACATCACGCTCCCGATCGCGCAGTACCCCGACCTGGCCCCGCCGGTCGTGAACGTGTCGGCGACGTATCCCGGCGCGAGCGCGCAGGTCGTGGCCGATGCCGTCGCCGCGCCGATCGAGCAGCAGGTCAACGGCGTGGACAACATGCTCTACTTCGAGAGCAAGTCCGCCAGCGACGGCAGCTACACGCTGGATGTGACCTTCAAGGTCGGGACCGATCCGGATCTGTCGTCCGTGCTGGTGCAGAACCGGATCAGCGCGGCGATGGCGACGCTCCCGGCGGAGGTGCAGCAGCAGGGCGTCACGACCAAGAAGAAGTCCACGAGCATCGTCGGCGTGATCAGCCTCGCGCCGCAGGATGAGCAGGCCGCGCGGACGTACAACGACCTCTTCCTGGCCAACTACATGTCGATCAACCTGATCGACCAGGTCAAGCGAACGGTGGGCGTGGGCGATACCTCGCTGTTCCCGGCCAAGGACTACGCCATGCGGGTGTGGTTCGATCCGGAGAAGCTGACCAACCGCGGGCTGACGGTCGTCGATGTCATCAATGCGTTGAAGGAACAGAACGTCCAGGTCGCGGCGGGGTTGATCGGTCAGGCCCCCGCGCCGCAGGGCCAGGCGTTCCAGTACACCATCAACACGCTGGGCCGGCTGGAGACTCCGGAAGAGTTCGAGCAGATCATCCTCAAGAACGAGAATGGCCGGCTTGTGCGGATGCGGGATGTGGCCCGGCTGGAGCTGGGCGCGAAGAACTACGACACGCTCGGCCGCGCCGAGGGATTGCCGGGCGCGGTGCTCATCGTCTATCAGGCGCCGGGAGGGAACTCCGTCGAGACCGCCGAGGCGCTGCAAGAGCTTGTGAGGGAGTTCTCCGCCGGGCTTCCCGACGGCATCGCGTGCAAGATCACCTACGACACCTCGGAGTTCGTGCTGTCGGCCGTTGAAGAGGTCCAGCACACGCTGATCGAGGCCATCGTGCTGGTGCTCATCGTCGTGCTCATCTTCCTGGGCAGCATCCGTTCCTCGCTCATCCCGATCCTGGCGATCCCGGTGTCGCTGATCGGCACGTTCCTGTTCATGAAGATCTTCGGCTTCAGCATCAACCTGCCGACGCTCTTCGGGCTCGTGCTGGCGATCGGCATCGTCGTGGACGATGCGATCATCGTTGTCGAGAACGTCGAGCGCGTGCTGGTCGAGAGCCACCTGCCCCCCAAGCAAGCCACCGCCAAAGCCATGATCGAAGTGTTCGGCGCGATCGTGGGCGTCTCGCTCGTGCTCATGGCGGTGTTCGGGCCGACGGCCGCGCTCCCGGGCATCTCCGGCGAGTTGTACCGGCAGTTCGCGCTGACGATCGCGGTGAGCACGTTCCTCTCGGCGATCTGCGCGCTCACGCTCAGCCCCGCGCTCGCCGGCCTGCTGCTCAAGGCCCACGACAAGAACCACAAGCCCAACTTCTTCAAGCGTGGTTTCGACAAGGCATTCGACCTGTTCTCGGGCGCGTACGCGTCGATGATCCGGGTGTTGATCCATCCCGCATCGATTCTCTTCTCTCTGGGCGCGTTCGCGGCGTGCTGCTTCGCGATTGTGTGGTCCGTCGGCCGCGTGCCCATGGGCTTTGTGCCGGTGGAGGACAAGGGCATTCTGTTTGTCGAGCTGTGGCTGCCGGATTCCTCCAGTCAGGAGCGTGTGCTTGAGACGATGAAGAAGGCCGAGGCGATCGTCGATCAGGTTGATGGGATCGAGGTCGTCACCGGGCTGGGCGGGTACTCGCTCATCAACGGCGCCGGTTCCAACTACGCGGCGATGTTCTGCACGCTGGAGAGCTGGTCGGTCCGCGTGCCCAAGGGCCGGGACATCCAGACGATCACCCAGGACATGCGCAAGGGTCTGGCCGCGCTCGACGAGTGCATCTCGCTGGTCTATGGCATGCCTCCTGTTGACGGACTCGGCACGGGCTCGGGCTTTGAGATGCGTGTGCAGGACCGCGGCGCCCGCGGGCGCGAGGTGCTCGGAGAGTCGGTGATGGAGCTGGCCGCGAAGGCGGCGACCGACCCGTCGGTCACGGCCGTGAACAGCGGCTTTCGGCTCGGTGTGCCGCAACTGTTTGCCGATGTCGATCGCGAGAAGGTGAAGAAGCTCAACGTGCCGCTGCAGGATGTGTTCACGACGCTGGGCGCATCGCTGGGCGCGCGGTACGTGAACGACTTCAACCTGTACGACCGGACGTGGAAGGTGTATGTGCAGGCGGAGGATGCGTTCCGCAACGATCTCGGCGACATCGCGAAGCTGCGCGTGCGGAACATGGAAGGGAACATGCTGCCGCTCGGGTCGGTGGTGGATGTGCGTCCGGACTTCGGCCCCAACCAGGTCATGCGGTTCAACATGTATACCTCCGCCGCGCTCAGTGGCGAGCCGACACCCGGCAAGTCGTCGGGCGAGGCGATCGCGGCGATGGAATCGCTTGCGCGCCAGACCTTGCCTGACGGGGTCGGCTTTGCCTGGACATCGATGGCGTTTCAGGAGAAGCTCGCATCGGGGCAGGCGGGGATCGTGTTCATCCTTGCGCTGATCGTGGTGTACCTGATTCTCGCCGCGCTGTACGAGAACTGGTTTACGCCGCTGTCGGTGATCCTGTCGATTCCGCTGGCGGTGCTGGGCGCGATGCTCGGGCTCATGTGGCGCGGCATGGACAACAACATTTACACGCAGGTCGGGCTGGTTCTGCTGGTGGGGCTGGGCGCAAAGAACGCGATCCTGATCGTGGAGTTTGCGCGCGCCAACCGCATCGCGGGGAAGTCGATCACCGACTCGGTGGTCGAGGCTTCGCGGCAGCGTCTGCGGCCGATCCTGATGACGGCGTTCGCGTTCATCCTGGGTGTGCTGCCGCTGGTGCTCGCCTCGGGCGCGGGCGCGGCGAGCCGGCAGGCGATCGGCACGGCGGTGTTCTTCGGGATGATCGGCAACACGTTCCTCGGGCTGATCTTCACGCCGATCCTGTGGGTTGCGATCCAGTGGGTGAACGAGAGGATCTCGGGTGCGCCCAAGCCGGAGGAGCCGCTGTTCCCCGAGGGGGATGCGGCAGCGCCGGGCTCTGCGCATGGACATGCGGCCGCGTGAGCCGTTTGGCGCGCGGGTGAGTGGTGGTGCGGAGCAGAGCGGGCTTGCTGTTTGAAAGAGCGTTGCAAGTCACCCGCGAGCGGCGCGAGCTCAGGCCGGCGCGGGGGGGCCATTCCGCCGGGGCGGGATTCATCAGGGCGCGGGGCCGGGAGAACCGGCCGCGGCGAGGAGTGATGCCGCGATGGAGGGCCGGGGTGGCCGCGGATGCGAAGCGCCGAGCGGCTGGCAGGATGCGCTGCCGCCGGTAAATGCGTCGGCAGGCAGGGGCAGGGGGGCGAGGGAGGAGA
>JAEYUO010000001.1 GCA_023432465.1 Planctomycetota bacterium
CCCCGCTGGGAGCGCGGGAGCGGGCGGGCCGGTCGTGGGCAAGACAAAGACCCCTCACCCCCTTCGCTGCGCGAAGGGATCTCTCCCCGCGGGGCGGGGAGAGGGGGCGTCAAGACAAGGACTCCACACCTGTCGCTTCGCGACATCCT
Organism: Planctomycetota bacterium; assembly: GCA_023432465.1. Taxonomy (GTDB): domain Bacteria; phylum Planctomycetota; class Phycisphaerae; order Phycisphaerales; family UBA1924; genus JAHBXL01. Next base: position 150 of record JAEYUO010000001.1, read on the forward strand.
CTCCCCGCGGGGCGGGGAGAGGGGCGTGGGTGTTCTCGGATGCGGATCCGCTGCCCCGCTGGGGCAGGAAGTGTTGAGTACACACGTCTTCGGGTTTCGCTCACCCGCCTGTTGGCTGGCTTCGCTCCATCCGTCGCTACACGCCGCGGCCCCGATGGGACCAAGAGAAGGAGATCCCCAGTCTCCGTGCGCCCGGCGTAAACTCGCCGTATGCGCACCCGCCTCTTTGTCGCCATCGCCTTCGTGCTCGTCCTTGCGCTGCCGCTGCTCGTTCGTGCCTTCGCGCGGTCCGATGGCAGCGCGGAGGGCGCGTTCCGCACGCCCGGCGCCGATGGCGAGGCCGTCGCCTCGCTCGTCATCGTCACCCCGCACGTCGAGCAGATCCGCCTGGAGTTCGCCGCGGCCTTTGATGCGTGGCACCGCGCGAGGTTCAACCAGGGCGTCCGGATCGACTGGCGTGTGCCCGGCGGCACGAGCGAGATCATGAAGCAGATCGAGGCGCAGGCGGTGGCCGCCGCGCGCACCGGGCAGCTCGCCGCCGATGGCCTCTTCGCCCCCGGCAGCGCGGGGGCGGATGTCTTCTTCGGCGGCGGCTCGTTCGAGCACGGCAAGATGGCCCAGCCCAAAGCCGCGAAAGTCGCGGGCGCTGATGTCAGCTACACGCTCGGCCGCGCGGCGGGCTTCACGCAGCAGCAGCTCGACGAGTGGTATGGCGAGAACAAGATCGGCGTGCAGCAGTTGTATGACCCCGGCCAGGTCTGGCTTGGTACCGCGCTCTCGGGCTTCGGCATCGTATACAACCGCGATACCTGCCGCGAGCTTGGTGTGCCCGAGCCGCGGAGCTTCCGCGACTTGTGCGACCCGGCGTACTTCAACATGCTCGCGCTGGCGGATGGTCGGCTGTCGGGCTCGATCACGACGACGTACGAGTCCATTCTTAACAAAGAGGGATGGGACGGCTGGCGCACGCTGCGCGAGCTGTGCGGCAATGCGCGGTACTTCGCGTCGGCCAGCACGCGCCCGCCGGTGGATGTGAGCCAGGGCGAGGCGGCGGCGGGGCTGGCGATCGATTTTTACGGCCGCGGCCAGTCGCAGTTTGTGCTCCGCCCCGGCGAGGACCCCGACACCGCCCGTGTGGGGTATGTCGATCCCGAGGGCGCGGTGTACATCGATGCCGACCCGGTGACCATTCTGAACGGGTGTACGGATTATGAAACGTCGCGACGGTTCGTCGAGTTCTGCTTGAGCATCGAGGCGCAGGCGCTGTGGCAGTTTCGCTCGCACGCCGCACTCGGCGGTGCGCCGGCCGATGGCCTGGGTCCGAAGGTCTATGAGCTTCGCCGCATGCCGGCGCGGCGAATCATGTATGAGCAGTATGTTGACCGGATGGTGGACAAGTCGGACCCGTTTGTCGCGGCGAGCGATGTGCCCGGGCGCGGCTGGCGCGATGCGATTGCGCCGATGATGGCGGCGTTCGGGATCGACACGGCCGATGAGTGCCGCCATGCGTGGCGTGTGCTGAACGATGCCCGCGCGGCGGCGAAGGCGGGAACGGTTTCGCCCGGTGTGCTTGCGGAGATGGAGGCGGCGTTCTATGCCATGCCCAAGCATCGAATGGCCGATGGGAGCGAGCTGGAGTTCAACGAGGCGAACTACAAGGCCATCAGCGCGGATGTCAGTCGCTGGCGCGACCCCGAACGCGGCCGCCGCGCCCAGATCGAGTACTCGAACTTCTTCTCCGGGCAGTACCGCGAGGTGGTGCGGCTGGGTGCACGTTCCGGCAGCCAATGAGACCGCGGACATCGCGGCGGACATCAACCAAACCTGGCACCGCGATTGCACAAAGCGTCGGATTGAGTCGTAGAAGTCGGTGAGGCCTGTCATGGTGGCAGGCGGGCAGAGGAAGTGCCGTCTGGCGGGAAGGGGTGCGAAGTGGATCACAGCGACAAGAACGGGCGGCACTGGCTTGTGGCCGGTTGGCCCGGGATGAGCAACGTGGCCGTGATCGCGTGCGGCTATCTCGTCAAGAAGCTCGGGCTTGAGCCGGTGGCGGTCATTGACGGCGCGGGACGGACCGAGATCGGCGCGGTGATGGTTCGCGGCGGGCACATCCAGGTGCCGACGCCACCGTCCACCATGCTGTACTCCGGCAAGGCCGGCGAGAGCGGGCCGACCGTGACGGTGCTGATCTCCGAGGCCCAGCCCGACAGCCGCGGCATGACGCACGCGAGGGACCTGCTCGACCGCGTCCGCGCGGACGGTGTGGACCATGTGCTGACGTTCGCTTCCGTGGCGACGCAGCTCGAACCCACGCAGACGCCGCGTGTGTTTGGCGCGGCGACCACGACGGAGATGGTCGATGAGCTCACCGCGGCGGGGATCGACCCGTTGAACGAGGGCGAGATCGGCGGGATGAACGGCCTGATGGTCGGCGCGGCATCGGTCGGCGGCCTGCCGGGTGCGTGCCTGCTCGGCGAGATTCCGTACTACGCCGCGCAGATCGCCAACCCCAGCGCGGCAAGCGCGGTCCTCGCGGCGTTCAGCAGGCTCACCGGGATCGAGATCGATCGGGATGAGCTCGACCGGCACGCGGAGCGCGTGAACCGCCTGCTCGTGCAGCTGCGCGAGCGGATGCAGTCAGGCTCGAACGAGCCGCTGAACGTTGAGGACCTGCTTGAAGATGAGGATGCCCCGGAAGCGGAATCGCCCGGCAAGCCCGCTGTGCCGGCCAAGCCGGAGCCGGGGCTGGACCTGGCCACGCGCCGCAAGCTGGAGGATCTGTTCGATGCGGTGCGCAAGGACCAGGGCAGAGCCATCGAGCTCAAGCAGGAGCTCGACAAGCTGGGCGTCTTCAAGCAGTATGAAGACCGGTTCCTCGACCTCTTCCGGCGCGCGGGCTGAGCGTCGGCCCGTGCATCAGATGCGCGACTCGACCGGCGGGCAGTGATGATCGACGAAGATGGAGGCCGCTTCGCGGGCGGCCGTCGCCGCGTGCTCATCGAGGTGCACGTGCCGCGCCGAGACCGCGCCCGCGACCAGCAGCATGAGCCGCTGCGTGAGCGTGTGCGGGTCATCCGCGTTGGCGCGGATGCACAGCTCGGTGACTTCCTGCGCGAACAGCTTTCCGTGCCGCGCTGCGGCCTGGTGGATCGGGTCGTTGGGTGAAGGGAACTCCGCAGCGGCGTTCATGAACATGCAGCCGCGGAATCCGGATTCGTTGAACCAGTCATCGAGAAGATCGAAGAGCGCGAGCAACTGTGCGCGGGGATCATCGCCGCCCTTGGCCCGCATGATCTGGACCCACTCCTCGCGTTCGCGGGCGTCACGCATCTCCAGCACCGCGAGGATCAGATCATCCTTGCTCTCGAAGTGGTTGTAGAAGGTTGTCTTCGTGACGCCGACCTCTTCCAGGATCTGGTCCAGGCCGATGGCGTGGAAGCCCTGTTGATAGAAGAGCGTCATCGCGGCCTCGATCAGGCGATCTCGTGTGCTGGCCATGGCAAGACTCCGTGCAGGTAAACCCGACTCGCGTCGCTCGCATGGCCTTGGCAAGCGTCACAGGCACTCCCGGTCAACGCGGGTTGACTCGTAGTACACCCATTGTTGACCCCGAGTCAACTGTTCGGCAAGCAACTGCGACGTATCTTCTCCCGACAAAGATGGCCGCGGCACAACATGAGAGCCGCCGCAGGACAGGAGTTGGGACCATGGATCGGAAATGTCAGGAGTTGCAGGTGAGGGTTGCGGGGTCGCTGGAACAGGCTTTGGCACTGGCCGCGGCGGATTCCCAGCGGCATGTGGTGGTGTTCGAGCGGTCCTGGAAGGCCGTTGATCGGGCCCGCCAGCAGGCCGAGCGGGCAGGGGTGGCGATGCGGCTGAGCGTGCACCACGACAGTGCCCGGAACGTCATCTGCGGCTACTGGAACGCGGCCTGAGCGTGAGCTTCACACACACCGCCCGTGGCGGTGTCTTGGCGCGGGGGGCGGGGGACGGGGGGTCGGATGGGGGATGGGGCGGACGCCAAGGCTGCGTCCGGGCGTCATGGGAAGCGGAGCGATGAGCCGGCGAGGCTCTGCCGCGGCCCGGCGCATGGTTTGAGTGTGACTGAATCGGGAGTCCAGCGGCACCGCCGCAGCGCGATCGGTGCGCACAGTCAAAGGAGACGGTTCGATGATGACGGAAAGCAAGCGCGGGGCGGGTTCGTGGGAGAGTGTGGGAGCAGAGCCTTCGACATCGGCGGCGATGCCGAGGGTGTCGGGATGCCCGTTCTCGGCGATGAGCTCGGCGGTGAAAAACCTCGGCGGAACGACGGATCGCCCGGCGGCGAGCGGCGCGCGCGAAACCGCCTCGCGCCTGGCGACGATGGCGTACGGGCTCATCGCGTACCTGATGTTCTTCGGGACCATCTCCTACGCGATTCTCTGGGTTGGAAACTGGCTTGTGCCCAAGACCATTGATTCGGGTGCGCCCGCCTCGCTGGGGGAGGCGTTGCTGGTGAACTCGCTGCTGCTGAGTCTGTTCGTCGTGCAGCACACCATCATGGCGCGGCCCGCGTTCAAGGTGTGGTGGACCCGGTTTGTGCCGCGGGCGATCGAGCGCAGCACCTTTGTCATCGCGGCCAGCGTGTGCCTCATCCTGACGTTCGCTCTGTGGCGTCCGCTGCCGGCGGTGGTGTGGTCGGTGAGCAATCCGGTCATCTGGTGGGGGTTGACCGCGCTGTCGCTGGTGGGGTGGGCCCTGGTGTTCGGCTCATCGTTCATGGTGAGCCACTGGGACCTGTTTGGCCTGCGGCAGACGTGGTTCCGCTTCCGCGGCGAGCGGTACCGCCCTGTCGGGTTCCGGCTTGTGGGGCTCTACAAGCTCGTCCGGCACCCGCTGATGGTGGGCTTCCTGATCGCGTTCTGGTCCACGCCGGTCATGACGCAGGGGCATCTGTTCTTCGCGGTGATGACGACCGGGTACATCTTCTTCGGTACGTGGATCGAGGAGCGGGATCTGATCGCCGAGCACGGCGAAGATTACCTGGCGTACAGGAGAAAGGTCCGCGGCTTTGTGCCGCTGCCGAAGGGGGCCTGATCCGGCTTTGAATGGCGACCGACTTCAGCCGGAGGCGCGGGGAGACCCGCGTCTCCGGAGTTCACACTGCGAGGGGGCGGAGGAGTGGACCGGCAATCGAAAGGCGAAGGTGCATGAACAGAGCAGGCAAAGCCATGAAAGTCGCGGGAGCAGCAAGTTTCACTTTCTTCTTCGTGAAGGGCCTGGTGTGGTTGGCGATCTTCGGCGCTGCGGCGGTGGGGATCGTGGGAAAGTGATACGCTGAGTGGATGCACAAGCGTCCATCCCCGACACTCTCCAAGATCGTCGCGACCATCGGCCCGGCATCGGACTCGCCGGAGATGGTCCAGAAACTGATCAACGCCGGGGTGGGGATTTTTCGTGTGAACTTCTCGCACGGGTCGTTCGACGATCACGCCAAGCGCGTGGCGACTGTCCGCAGGGTGGCTCGCGAGCTCGAGCAGCCGGTGGCGATACTGGGGGACTTGCAAGGCCCGAAGATCCGCATCGGCAAGCTGGAGGCGGCGGGCGTTGAACTTGAGGTCGGTCGGGACGTGCTGCTTGCGCTCTCGGGGGAGTCGCATGAGCGGGCGAAGCGGGAAGCTCCGGCAAACGTGGATGTCCTGCCTTCGGACTTTCCGCTCGCGCGGGATGTCGAGCCGGGGCATCGGGTGCTCATCAACGACGGGCTGCTGCGGCTGCTGGCGGTCGAGCGCGAGCCGGGCGATCCGGCCGATGCGCTCCGCTGCCGTGTGCTGGTGGGCGGGCTGGTGACCAGCCGCAAGGGGATCAACCTGCCTGACAGCGATGTGCGGGATGAAGCGATCACCGCGCAGGACTGGGAGTGCGTGGAGTGGGCGGTGGCACAGGGGCTGGATTTCCTCGCGCTCTCGTTCGTGCGGCGTGCGGAGGAAGTGAAGAAGCTCAAGGCCGCGCTGGCGAGCATGTGCCCTGTCGACCATTCGAAGGACCGGGGCGGTTCGGGATCGATGATCCCGGTCGTGGCGAAGATCGAGCAGCCGCAGGCGCTCAAGGAGATCGACGCGATCGTGGAGGCGTCGGACGCGATCATGGTCGCCCGCGGCGATCTGGGTGTGGAGATGGACATCGCCGAGGTGCCCGTCGTGCAGAAGATGCTTCTGGAGAAGTGCGATGAGTGGGGCAAGGCGTGCATCGTCGCGACGCAGATGCTCGAATCGATGATCACCGCTTCGACCCCGACGCGCGCGGAGGCGACGGATGTGGCGAATGCGATCTTCGACGGCGCGGATGCGGTGATGCTGTCGGCGGAGACGGCGACCGGGAAGCACCCGACGCTGGTCGTGGAGACCATGCGGCGGATTGTCGGAGTCGCGGAAGTGCGGATCGCGGAGCGTTGCACCGCACCCAGCCCGAGCCGGAGGCTGCGGGAGTCGAGGTATCGCACGGCGGCGCTGGCGCATGGCGCGTGGCACGTGGCGATGGATCTTGGCGCGCGCCTGGTGGTCTGCTGGTCACAGAACGGCGGCACAGCGCGGTATCTCTCTCAGACGGGGCTGCCGATCCCGGTCGTCGCGTATTCATCGGATGAGCGCGAGGTGCGCCGGATGGCGCTTCTGCGGGGAGTGACGCCGCGGCTGATGGAGTTGCCCGCCGCGCGCACACCGACGCTGGCGTGGTTCAACCTCGAGGTGGACATGGATCTCCTGGAGCTTGGGTGGGTGGAAAAGGGAGATCCGATCGTGCTCGTCGCAGGCGCACCGCTCGGCATGCAGGGCACGACCAACACGCTCGCCGCGCACAGCGTGGGCAGCCCGGCGAGCGGATTCATGGCTCAGGCGGGCGGGGCCGGGTGAGCGGTCACGCGTTACCGGACCCGCCGGGTGCGGATCCTGCGAGAGATGTTCCCAAGCTTGCGGCCTGCGGCGGGGCATCGGGTAGATTGGGGCATGGCACAGCATGTGATTCGTGTGTTCGTCGCGGCTCTGGCCGCGGCGGTGGTGGCCCTTCCCGCGTTTGGTCAGGCGGAGGGGACAGCGCCCGCACAGGCAGCGGCGAAGCTGTTGGCGGAAGGGGACGCGGCACCTTCGCTCGATGGGCTGACATGGCTCAAGGGCGATGCGGTGACGAAGTTTGAGAGCGGGCGAATCTACATCGTCGAGATGTGGGCGACGTGGTGCGGCCCGTGCAAGCGCGGGATTCCGCACCTGACGCAGTTGCAGGCCAAACACAAGGACAAGCTGACCATCGTGGGCATCAGCCTGTGGGAGCGCGCGGACACGGCGAGCGCGCGGGTGGCGACGGCGCGGTCGTTTGTCGAATCGCAGGGCGCGGCGATGGAGTACACGGTCGCGGCGGATGGGGATGGGCTCATCGTTCGCAACTGGATGCAGGCGGCGGGGCGCAGGTCGATCCCGACGGCGTTCATCATCGACGGGTTTGGGAACATCGCGTGGATCGGCAACCCGCTGAGCGGGATGGATGCGGTGCTGGAGAAGGTGATGGCGGGGGGCTTTGACGCGAGGGCGGAGGCGGCGAAGGCGAAGATCGCCGCGGCGGCCAAGCAGATCAAGGATGAGAAGTTCGCGCGGGCCAACCTTCTGGCGCAGCAGGAGAAGTTTGATGAGGCTCTGGCGCTCGTCGAGGAAGTGCTGGCGATGGAGAGCGACCCGGGGGCGCGGGTGCCGGTGAACCGCCAGAAGCTGCGGATGTTGCTGCGGGCGGACGAGGCGAGGGCGTATGCGTTTGCCAGGTCGATGCTGGAAGGAGAGATGAAGGACAGCGACTACGGGCTGTTCACGCTGGCGGATTCGATCATCCGGGCGCAGGGCTTGAAGAGCCCGGACCATGAGTTGGTGGTGGAGCTGCTGACACGCTCGGCCGCGCTGGCCGCGCCGGGGAACGCCGCGGTGCACGAATCGCTGGCCGCGGCACGATTCCGGGCGGGGGATGCGGCGGGCGCGGTTGTCGCTGCGGAGCAGGCTCTGGAGGTGATGAAGCAGCCGGGGTCGATGGGGAGCGCGGCGGCGGTGGCCCGGGTGCAGAAGGCCCTGGAGAAATACCGGGCGGCGGCGGAGGGCGCGGAACCGGACGCGAAGTGAGGCCCGAGGATGCCGGCGCGAATCCAACCGTTGCTCCGCACCTAAGGTGTGGGCATGGCTCAGGTCATTCACACGCACGCGGCGATTCTCGGGATCGGGGATGAACTGGTCCGCGGGCAGACGCTCGACACGAACTCAAAGTTGCTGTCAGAGCGGCTGATGCTCGCGGGGATCGAGCCGGTGGAGCACGTCACGGTTGGGGATGATCTCGCGGCGATGACCGATGCGCTGCGGCGGCTGTGTGCGCGGGCGCCGCTGGTGGTGTGCACGGGCGGGCTGGGACCGACGGATGATGACCTGACCCGCGATGCGCTGGCGGCGGTGCTGGGGGATGAACTGGTTGAGGATGCGCAGGCGCTGGGGTGGCTGACGGAGCGGCTGCGATCGCGTGGGCGTGAGGTTGCGCCCAATCAGCGGATGCAGGCGCTGCGGCCGCGGATCGCGGAGTGTCTGCGGAATGACTTCGGGACTGCGCCGGGGTTGTTTGCGACAGTGAGCAATGTGTCGGCGGCGGGTGGCGGGGCGTCGCACACGCACACGGATGTGTTCTGCCTGCCGGGGCCGCCGGGGGAGCTCAAGCCGATGTGGGATGCGTTTGTGGTGCCCCGGCTGCGTGCGGAGGAGGGGGTGACGATCCGGACGCGATTCCTGAAAGTGATCGGGCTGCCGGAGGCGGAGGCGGCAGCGCGCGTGCCGGGGATCATGGCGCGGGATGCGAGCCCGCAGGTGGGGATCACGGCGAGCGGGGGCGTGCTGACGTGGCGGATCCGGTATCGCGGACTGCTTGATGCGGCGCGGGCGGATGAGCGGGTGGAGGCGGCGGCGAGGCGGATTCACGCGGCGATGGGGGAGCACATCTTCGCGGATGTGACGAGCGGGGAGCCGACACTCGCAGCGCGGATCGTGGAGTTGCTGAAGGAGCGTGGCGAGACACTCGCGGCGGTGGAATCGTGCACGGGGGGGATGTTGGGGCAGACGGTG
>JAEYUO010000083.1 GCA_023432465.1 Planctomycetota bacterium
AGGCGCAGCAGGCCGGCCTCCGGCATCAGCTCGACAGAGCGCCGGTGCGCCCGCTCGCGCCCCTCGGCTTCGCGCCCGCCGCGGAGTCCCACCTCGCCGACTCACGCACCTCCCCGCGCGCGCCTTCGCCTTCCTCTTCCCCTTCCGCTCTTCCACATCCCACATCCAACGTCCCCCTCATCCCCCTGGCCCAGCGCATCTACGACGTGCTCTCAGAGGGCATCCCGGCCGATGAAGCCGCGGGCCTGCGCGAGTCGCTGATCGACGCAACCGAGGACGATGTCCGCGCGATGGTGGACAGCATCCGCAACGTGTACGGCGACGACTACATCCCCGAACTCAACGACATCGTCCCCGCTGCTCAGCGCAACCCACCGCCACTCCCCGACCCCCCCGACCCCCTCAACCCCAATCGCTCTTCGCGGCCCGGCAACCCGCGCGCCTCCCCAGCCTCCCTCCTCGCCGCGGCGGGTTCCTCCGGCCCAGCGCCCTAACCGCGATCCCGCGTCGGCTCTTCCGTTCACGTGAGCTTTGAACTTTGAACTCTCCGCGCTCCCGCGGCCGCTTTTCCGCGCGCTTCGCGATCTTCGCGTTGAATCAAATCTTCCTCCCCGCCTCCCACCGCGGCCTCCGCGTCTCCTCAGCGCTCTCTGCGTACCTGCCTTCCTTCACCCTCTCACCCTCTCACCCCCTCGCCATTTCTCACTCCCCTCTGCTCCCCTCCGCTTCCTCTGCTTGCTCTGTGTTCCCCCTTCAGCCCCTACCGTTCCCCATGACCCAGGACGACATCGACCGTCTGGCGCTCGACGCCGCCTACGAGCAGGCTCTCAAGAGTCAGTCCGAGGGCGGCATCCCCATCGGCTCCGCGCTCATCAATCCCCGCGGCGTCATCGTCGCCCTCGGCCACAACCTCCGCGTCCAGAGCGGCGATCCCACCGCCCACGCCGAAACGGTCTGCATCCGCAACGCCGGCCGCCGCCGCGACTGGCACACCCTCACCCTCGCCAGCACGCTCAGCCCCTGCGCCATGTGTACCGGCACCGCCGTGCTGCACCGCATCCCGCGGGTCATCATCGGCGAGAACCAGACCTTCCAGGGCCGCGAAGACTGGCTTGAGGATGAGGGGATCGAGGTCCGCGTCCTCGATGACAAACGCTGCATCGAACTGATGGAGCGCTTCATCGAACGCAGCCCCGAGCTCTGGAACGAGGACATCGGCATCCCGCCCGCCTGATCCCTGCCTTTGGTGGTCCGGCACTCCGTGCCGGGGTCTGATCTCTTCGGTGCCCCGGCACTCTGTGCCGGGCGATATCCTTTCCCGCGCTGCTCCCGGCCGTTATCCACTGGCCGGGTTCACCCCCTCCGGCCGATCCAGAAACCAGAGACCCTCCCCGCCATGCCGAAGTGGATGAACAAACCCGAATCGCTCCTGGCCGCGGCGGCCCTCGGCCTGCTCGCGACCGTCGCCCTCCTGCTCAACCTCTCCCTCGCCTCCTGCGAATCGCTCGGCGGCGGAACCCGCAGCGGCTGGCAGCCCCTCGGCGAAACCGGCGGCGGTCCGGGCGGACTGATGGACCGATCGATCGCCCCGCACAACGCGCCCATCGTTGCCATCCCGCCCGAGCACTACGGCGACCGCGGCCCGGATATGCGTATCCGCATCCGCACCGCCGTCGATAAGGTGAGCTTCGGCGGTTCCGCGCCGGTCATGTTCTGGCCGGCGGTCATGGGCGGCGAACAGTCTCCGCTGCGCAGCGACGGTACCGTCGAGGTCACGCTGGTCAACGGGCAGTTCGTGCTGCGATCCCCCGAAGGAGTCGCCGCGGCCGATGCCGCGACCGGCGTGTGGGCCGCGCCGGTGGGCGCATCCGGACCCGGCGGCATCGCGCTCATCGGTATCGATGGTGTCGATCATCCCGGCCGCATCCGCGTCGTTGCCCGCAGCGACATCTCCCCGCGTGCCTTCGATGTCATCGAGCACGTGGCGCTCGAAGAGTACCTGCCGGGTGTCGTCGGCAAGGAAATGCTCGCGGGCTGGCCGCTCACCGCGTTCCAGGTGCAGGCGGTGTGCGCCCGGACATACGCCCTCCAGGAGCGATCGCTGAGCGCACGCCGCAATGAGCACTTCGATCTCGAGAACTCCGACCGCGATCAGGTGTATGCCGGCGCGAACCGCAACCCGACCATTCTTGAAGCGGTGCGCTCGACCCGCGGCCAGGTGCTGATGGATGGCGACACGATCCTGAGGGCGTATTACTCCAGCACCTGCGGCGGACGCACCGCCTCCGCCCGCGACACCTGGCCCACCGGCAAGGGCTATGAATACAACCTCGCCGCGCCGATCCAGGCGCACACCCGTGAGTCGATCTGCGACAAGTCCCCGCTGTACCGCTGGACGGTCGAGCGCGACCGCGATGAGCTCGCGCGCCGCATCCGCGCTTTCGGCGAGCGCCAGAACCTGTTGGTCCGCAAGCTCAAGACGCTCCACTCGATCGAGCCGATGGCCTTCAACGCCGATGGACGGCCGAGCAAATTCAAGGTCATCGAGCCCGGAGGAACGTGGTACCAGCTCTCCGGCGAGGAGCTGCGCCTGGCGTGCAACAACTCCGTCGCCGCCGCGCCCGGCGTCGGCGTCGGCGCGTTGCCCGTGCCGGGGCTGCCGCTGGTTGATCGCAAGACCCGCGTGCACTCCAGCGACTTCAGCGTCCGCACCGCGCGGGATCAGATGATCTTCTCCGGCCGCGGCTTCGGCCACGGTGTCGGCATGTGCCAGTACTGCGCCAAGGGCTTCGCCGACCGCGGCGACAACTGGCGCGAGATCGTTCAGCGTTTCTACCCCGGCGCAACGCTCAAGCAGCTCTACTGATCACAGCCCCGCCATCTGGCGCAGCAGCGTGTCGAGCGCGGGTGGAACGGGCATCACGCTCAGCCGCGAGTTCTTCACCAGCAGGAACTCCGCGAACCGCTTGTCGGCCTTGATGGTTGCCAGCGTCACCGGCGACTTCGCCGCCCTCACCGCCTTGATGTCCACGACGATGAACTTCGGCCGGCCCTGCCCGTCGAGCCCGGGCGAGTCCGGGTCCGGATACGCGGCGCGAGTGATCTGCGCCAGCCCGACGACCGCCTTGTCATCGCCCGTGTGGTAGACCAGGACTTCATCACCTTTCTTCGCATCGCGCAGAAAGTTGATCGCCTGCGCATTGGTGATGCCGTCCCAGCGCGACTGCTTGTCCCTCGCGAGGTCGCCAAACGAATACTCCGACGGCTCGGTCTTGAAGAGGTAGGTGGGCATGACGCATTGTTCGCACCGGTTATCGGCGGTTCCTGATTCGACCGTGCGTGCGGCGCAGGCGGGCTGGGGCATGTCTTGCGCGGGTGCGTGAAGGGCGGGGGATACCGGGTCGATACAGCGGACGGATCCGGGGTATGGGGACAGGGGCCGCACGATCGGCACGCATCGCGCGTGCGCGGTCGCCCGTACGTTGCGAGAAAGGTGCGAGCCGATGAGCCAGCCGACCACTCCGAACCCCGAGACATCCGCGCAGCAGCACTCGGCGCCAAGCGATGCCGGCGTGTTCGCCGTCATCGCCGATCTGGAGTCGCGGCTGGCATCGCTGAAGCAGATGCACGAACAGGGCTCGCGCCGGCAGTTCGAGCTCGACGGCCGCGAGGCAGAGCTCGCCGCCAGGGATCATGAGCTTCGCCAGCAGATCGCGGGCCTCGCCTCGCGCCAGTCCGAGATCGAGTCGCTCGCCGCGAATCTCGCCGAGCGTCAGCAGCAGTTCGAGCGATCGGTCGCCACGCTTGATGCGCGCCAGGCCGAGCTCGACCGGCTTGCCCAGCAGGCAGCGCAGGCGCGGCACGACGCCGACCGCCGCTCCGAGGCGGCCGACACCGCCGAGCGGCAGATGGCCGAGCACGCCCGCATCCTCGAAGAGCGCCGCGCCTCGATGGAAGCGCTCGCCGCCGAGGCGCAGCACGCCCGCAAAGAGGTGAACGCCCGCGCATCGGAGCTCGCGGAGCGGGAGTCAGAACTCCAGGCGAAGCTCGATGCGGCGCAGAAGCTCTTCGCCGAAGCGCAGCACGAGCGGGAGTCGGCGCAGGCCGAGCTGGCATCGCTGGAAGATTCGCTTGCGCAGCGCGAGCAGGCGATGGCGCAGACGATGGAGCGGCTGGAGAGGGAGCGGGCCGAACTCGCCGAGGGTCAGGAGAACCTCGCGGAGGCGCAGCAGCGTCTGGCGGAGGAATCGGCGCGGTGCCGGCGCGAGATGGCCGAGCGCGAGGAGGAAGCCCGCGAGCGTGATGCATCGCTGCGCGAGCTTGAGGAACGGCTGAACGAGCGCATGGCCGAGCTGAAGATCGAGGCCGAGCAGGTGCACCGCGAGCGGGTGATGGTGACCGAGCAGGCGCGGACGCTCGCGGAGCAGTCCAGCGCGAGCGATGAGCATGCCAGCGCGATCCACTCCGGCCGCGCAGAGCAGGTCCAGATCCAGCTGGGCGAGGCGAACGCCCGTGCGGCGGGGTTGCAGGCCGAGCTTGCGCAGGTTCGAGCGGACCTGGCGGGCGCACTCGATGAGCTCGCGCAGGCGCAGGCCGCGGCCGGGCAGGCGGCGGGCGTGGTCGATCCCGAGGAGCTGGAGCGTCGCGACCGGACCATCCAGCAGCTCAACGACGAGATCGAGCAGCTCCGCGGCGTGACGGGTTCGCTGCAGGCGCGTCTGGAAGAGAGCGAGAATGCCGCCGCGAGCATGCACGGCGCGGATGAGCAGGAGATTTCTCGGCGTGAGCTGGCGATCACCAAGCTTAAGGAGCATCTCGAGGAATCCAGGGGCGAGATCGAGTCGCTCCGGCAGCGAGCCGAGCAGGCCGAGCGGAAGGCCCGTGAGGCTCGCCAGGCGAGCGGCGCGGCGGACCCTGACCTTGTCGAGTTCATCACGGCGCGACGCGGGCGGCTGGCGCGGTACAAGTCGCTGCTTCAGGGTCAGGCACGCAAGATCATCCAGGCGCAGGCTGCGCTGCAGAAGCGGCACAGCGAGTGCGAACAGGTGCTCGCGCAGCGGCAGAAGCTGCAGGCCGCGTATGACGAGGTTCAGAAGCGGGAGAAGCGGGCGGCGGGGACGAGCGCGCGGACCGGAGCGATGGCGCTCGTGTGCTATTCGACGGTGACGCTGGGTGTGCTCGCCGCGCTGTCGTGGACGGTCGCGGAGAAGCTCTGGCCGAGTACGTACGCCGCGCAGGCGACGATTGAGGCGGATTCCCGCGGCAGGGCGACCAACGAGAACGAGCTGCGCTCGTGGCAGACCTACCACGAGGACCTTGTGAAGAACCCGCAGTTGATGGAGGTGGCGGCGGAGCGGATGGCGCGGCGCGGGTTGGCGAAGCTGGGCACGCCGGCGGAGCTGCGGGCGAAGCTGGATGCGGACATGTTCGTTCAGTCCGCGGGCGCGGGGAAGCTGACTCTGGAGCTGCGCGAAGTGGGGCAGGATCGGGCGAAGCTGGTGCTCGACACCTATATCACCGCGCTCAAGAGCGTCGCGGATGCGGCCCGAGAGAGCCGCGCTGAGGACCTCGGCACGGCGATCTCCGCGCCGGCGAGCGTGCTCGCGGCTCCGGTTGTGGACAAGCGGCTGGAGCATGCGGGGATGCTGCTTGCCGGCGGGAGCCTGGCGGCCTTCCTGGGCGGGCTGCTGGTGTGGAGCCGGATGAGCGCGGCGAAACAGAAGTTCGAGCGGGCGCAGGCTGTTGATGAGGCGCTCGAGCAGGTGGATTGGGCAAAGCTGGAGGCGTCGATGGCGCGCTCTGGAGGCCCTGGCACGGGCTCTGGCGGAGAGGCGGCCAAGGGACGGAAGGCGAGCCGGGCGAAAGTCTGAGCGTGCCTCAAAACGTCCGCGAGCCCCGACGGGGTGTACGCCGGGGCTCGCATCGTGTGGGTCATCCGGCGGTTGGAGCCGGGAGCAGTCTGACGCGTGGGGGGTTAGATTCCGGAGCTGCGGAGGAGCATGGTCGACGAGCCGCGCAGGCGGATGCCGATCTCCCGGGTTGTCTCGGTCACGAGGTTCTCAAGCTGGCGGCGCTCGATGCCGGCGCCCGAGGGGCGGATGCTGACATCGGCGATCCATTCGCCGCCGTGCTCATCGAGCAGGACGACTTCGTACTCCGCGCCCTCGGCGGGGAGGTCCTTGAGGAAGAGCTCGCCGGTGCGGGCCTCGGGGGAAAGGACGAGCAGCGCGCGGCCGGCGAACGAGGAGGCGGCCTCCGCGTGGCCCGCATCGCTGGTGAACTGCACGAAGCGGGTGCTGGGATCAAACATCGACTGGCTGAACCGCACGCCAAAGTCAGACAGGATGCGGTCGGTCACGCCGTTGTTGACCTGGCCGTTCTGGATGTCCGTGTAGTCGAGACGCATCTGCAGGACGGAGAGCCCGAGGACGACGGACGCGGCGGCGGCGGCGATGGCCCCGACCCGCCACATCCGATTGACGCCGTAGGCCGGGCGGAGGTCCGGCACGATTGCCGCGCCGGTGAACTTGCGGATGGTCATCGAATCGATCGCCTCACGGACCTTGGCCATGACGCGGGCGCGCAGCCCCGGGGGGGGCTCCACCGCGGGGAGCATCCCGTCGAGGTTCGACAGCCGGAGCTGCTCGCGGCGGATCTGGGCCTGGAGCGCGGGGGTGGCGGCGCGGAAGGCGAGTTCGAAACTCTCGCGCTCATCGGGATCGAGAAGGCCGAGCGCATCAAGCGAGGCGAGCTCAAGCAGTTCGTGGGTAGTCATGATGAGGCCAACTCCTCGTTCGGGCCCCGCTCTCGGAGCCGTACAAGCGCCCGGGAGAGCGCGGATTTGATGGTGCCGATCGGCGTGTCGAGTTCCTCGCCGATCTGTCGAAGCGTTTGTCCGCCCAGGTATGCCCGCGTCACAACGGTCCTTTGCAGCTCCGGCAGTTTGTTGACGCGGGTCATCAACTCTCCGAAGCGTTCGGTTTCTTCAAGCGACAGCCCGGTCGCGGGATGCAGTTCCTCGGTACTTTCCGCGGAAGACTGCCGGTCGTCGAGGCTGACGGCCTTGACGCGTGCCTTGGTTCGGCGGAGGCGATCCACGAGATGCCGCCGCGAGATGAGCATGACCCAGGTCACCAGCGCTGCGCGCTTCGGGTCGTAACGGTCCGCGGTTCGCCAGAGGCGAACGAAGATCTCCTGAACAGCATCCTCCGCATCGGCGCGTGTGGGCATCGCCTGAAAGGCGAGGCGATACACGAGCGATGCGAAGCGGTCGTAGAGCTGCGAGACGGATTCCGGATCGTTCTCCGAAACCCGGCGCATCAGATCCAAGTCCGCATCCTGAACTTTGCCGGCGCCAGACATGGGAGCCTCAAAGACAACACAACACACGAACCGGCCCACCTGTGGCGGTCGAGAACCGACCAGCCGCTCGGGCCGTGGGACAGAGCCCGGCACCTTCTGATACGCCGGGAGCTGTCCATAGGATGCTCCAAAGTCGGAGGAATTGCAAGTCCGATAGAGGGCTTTCCCGATGACGGGAATGGGCGCAGGGTTATTCAGGAAGGCGGAACGGCCGGATGTGCGTGGATCCCCCCTGAATAGGCGTTTGTTCGGAGTGCGTACGAAACGCTTGCCATGGCTGATTGCTTCTGTTAAACTCTTATTCAGGCAAGGCGTTCCTTGGCGGAGGAAGGCGTGCAGATGCGTCATGGTCGTACAGCCAGAACAGGTTCGCTCGCTTCGCGCGGGCGAGCTTTCACCATGATCGACGTTCTTGCGTCGATGGCGGTGATCATGGTGCTGATCGCACTGCTGCTTCCGAGCCTGTCGACGATCCGCGAGACTGCTCGTCGCGTTGTGTGCGGGTCCAATGTCCGACAGGTCGGGCTTGGTCTGGCAATGTACGCAGACGATTACGAGGGGTTCCTTCCTCCGAGTCGATTCGGCTCGCCGAACCAGACCGCGGTGCACCAGACCACGGTTGTGCGGGCGTTGTCGCAATCGGCGGCCACGGGGCAGAGCTACTGGGACGGGATGGGGATTCTGTACCAAGCGGATTACATCGTCGCGCCCGGCGTGTTTTATTGCCCGTCGCATCACGGTGAGCATCCGTACAGCAAGTACGTGACGCGCTGGCCGGGAGCCGGGACGGAGATCATCTCCAACTATCAGTTCCGCGTCGGCGTGTCGAGCTTGCTTTCCGGGCTTCGGAGTGAGGCCGCGCTGGTTGCGGATTCGCTGCGGACGCAGGCGGACTTCAACCACACCATCGGCTGCAACTTCCTTCGGGCTGACCTGAGCGCCACCTGGTACACCGATTCGAAGGGCGAGCTGGTTGCTGGGCTGCCGCTCACCGAGGCGGATGTTCAGGCCGCGACCCTGGTCCGCACCGCCTGGGAAGTGCTCGACGGCATCGACGCCAACGGCGATCCTCGCTGAGCCGCCGCTGGGGCGGTGGGGTGTTCGCGGCTGGAACCGGCTGCCTCGGTTTCTCCTATACCATGAGAGTTGTTGGCACGAATCGACTTCGGCTGAGGTTGTTGTCCGCGAAACCGATGCGCACGCACTCGAATACACATCGAACCGGCCGCGGCACCCTGATGGGGGCGAGGGGCCGCATCGCCGCGGCGTGGGTGTTGCTCGCGGGGTTGCTGGCTCCGGCGGCGAGCGGCCAGCTTGTGCCGCAGCGGGAGTTTTGCGGGATCGGCCGGGGAGTTCCTATTGAGGTTCGGATGCCGGCGGTGGAGGAGCCCGCGGCGGAGTTTGTCGGGCCGATCGGGCCGGATGTGGCGAAGCCGGCGGAGCTGGTGATCGAAGTCATTCGCGCGGCGACGGGGGAGGTGGTTGACCGATCGACGGCCGAGGCCGGAGAGGCGGATCTGGTCAAGCTGTTTCCTCGCATCTGGGAGGCGGAGGACAAGCGGGCGATGTTGGCGCAGTTGCGCATCGATGGGGTGCGGGTGGGCGCACCGATCTTGCTGAGCCCGATGTTCTCGCCGCCGCCGTATGCGCCGCGGCTGGATCGCGCGGGGTTCCCGATGTTTCCGCCGCCGGATGCGACCAAGGGGGCGCCTGCGTTCTCCGGGTACCGCATCGCGACGATGCGGCTGCTGGTGCTGGAGACGAGCAGGGGGGAGCTTCGGTTTGCGCTGCGACCGGATGTCGCGCCGAACACGGTGTGGTACTTCTCGCGGCTGGTGGAGGGAGGGATGTACACCGATGTCGAGGTGCACAAGATCGCATCGCTGGCGGCGGGGAGTTCGCCGGACTTTGTACAGACAGGGGACCCGACGGGGACGGGACTTGGCGGCGCGGGGTTTTTGTTTGATCTTGAAGACTCGACGCTGCGGCACGAGTTCGGCGTGATCTCGATGGCGCGGGCGAGCGACCCCAACTCGGCGAGCTCGCAGTTCTTTATCAGTCTGGGCGGAGCCGCGGCGGCGACGCTGGATGGGAAGTACGCGGCGTTCGGGCAACTGGTGGGCGGTGCGGATGTGCTGCGGGCGATCGCGGCGAGCCCGGTGGGGCCGGACAATCGGCCGCTGGTGCCGCCGAAGATCTTGAGCGCGAGGTTGATGGATGCGCCGCCGCTGGGTGATGGGCCGCCGCCGGCGAAGGACCCGCTGGGGCAGAGGCCGGAGAGGTGAGGGGGGATTTTGGATTGCGGATTTTGGAGTTTGGATTGAAGAGGGGCTCGCGCAGAGCCGCAAAGGCGAAGGGACGGAAGGCAGGCCACGAAAGCAAAGAGTCTTACCACGGAGAACACGGAGGGACACGGAGGCGGAGGCGGGGAGTTCGGGACGGAGCGGACGTGAAGGGCGATTGAGTTTCTCTTTGTGATCTTCGCGCTTCTCCGTGGTCTCCGTGATCTCCGTGGTTCGCAGTTTTCTTGAGAGGCAGCGACGATGACGATGCAGGCCAGAACAGTGGATGCGGTGATGCTGGAGCAGCGTGCCGCGAGCTTCAAGACGCGGTCGATCAAGACCAGCGCGAAGCTGGCGGGGCTGCGGCTGGCGATGTCGATGGTCGATCTGACGACGCTGGAGGGGAAGGACTCTCCGGAGAAGGTGCGTGCGCTGTGCCGCAAGGCGGTGATGCCGGGTGTGGACCACGAGGGGAAGGCGCTCTTGCCTGTGGCGGCGGTGTGCGTGTATCCGAATCTTGTTGCGGTGGCGCGGGAGGCGCTGGGCGATTCGGGCGTGAAGGTCGCGAGCGTGGCGACAGGGTTCCCCAGCGGGCAGTACCCGCTGGCGGTGCGCATCGAGGACACGCGGCGCGCGATCCGCGATGGGGCCGATGAGATCGACATGGTGATCTCGCGCGGGGCGTTCCTCGCGGGGAAGTACGACGTGGTGTTCGAGGAGATCCGCGAGTTCAAGGCGGTGTGCAACGCGTCAGGCAGCATTGGCGGCGATGCGCCGGCGCACGTGCACCTGAAGGTGATCCTCGAGACGGGTGAACTCGAGACGTACGACAACGTGCGTCGGGCGAGCGACCTGGCGATCGAGGCGCTGCTTGTCGATGGCGCGGATGGGCCGGCGGGGACGGGGTTCATCAAGACGAGCACGGGGAAGGTGACGCCCGCGGCGACAATGCCCGTGACGCTGTGCATGCTGGAGGCGATCCGCGACTGCTTCCTGAGTACGGGGCACATGATCGGCATGAAGCCCGCGGGCGGGATCCGCACGGCGAAGGATGCGATGCACTACCTGGTGATGGTGAAGGAGACGCTGGGAGACCGCTGGCTGCACCCGGACTGGTTCCGCTTCGGCGCGAGCGCGCTGGTCGATGACCTGGTGCGGCAGATTCGCAAGCAGGGGAGCGGGAAGTACTCGGCGCGGTATGACTACGCGGAAGCGTGACGATGTCGGAT
This sequence comes from Planctomycetota bacterium, assembly GCA_023432465.1. Taxonomy (GTDB): domain Bacteria; phylum Planctomycetota; class Phycisphaerae; order Phycisphaerales; family UBA1924; genus JAHBXL01. Next base: position 10,874 of record JAEYUO010000083.1, read on the forward strand.
GTGGGAGGAGGCAAAGGCAGGTACGCAGAGGACGCGGAGGCGGAGCGCGGAGGGCGCAGAGAGAGGAAAGTAGAGA
>JAEYUO010000060.1 GCA_023432465.1 Planctomycetota bacterium
GCACGGGGGCGGGTCGCGCGGGCGCGGCGTGCCGCTGTCGGAGCTGGACCCTGCGCTGACGGAAGTGAGCCGGAAGCTGATCGGCTGCGCCATCGAGGTGCACAAGGGGCTGGGGCCGGGGTACTCGCGCGAGGTCTACATGAAGTCGCTGGGGCTAGAGCTCACGGCGGCGGGTGTGGCGTATGAGGCGGGGAAGAAGTATCCGGTGCTGTTCCGCGGCCAGAATGTCGGCGAGATCGCGGCGGACCTGGTGATCGACGGCCGGTTCGTGGTGGCGGTGCTGGCGGACCGGGGCGATGTCGGCGGGGCGGAGCGCGGCGGCGTTCGTGCGCTGCTTCGCGCTGCGGACATGGAGCTCGGGCTGATCATCAACTTCTCGGAGCGGCGGCTGAAGGACGGCCTGGTGCGGGTGCTGAACCCGGACAAGATCCCGTCGCTGCGCGGGCAGGATGGGGAGCACGAGGTCGCGGTTGAGGAGGGTCGGGAGCAGTAAGAAACTGCCAAATGGCTATTGAGCAGATCGCAAACTCGGAGAAGAGAAGCCGGAGCATCAGAACAGCAGATCAACAGAGCAGCAGATTCGAAGAAGCGGCGGGTGAGGGAGAGTTGGCCGGATCGCTGATTTCTGCACGCTGAGCACTTCACCACTATGAGCAAACGCGTTGTCATCACGGGCATGGGGTGGGTCACGCCGCTAGGTCAGGATGTGGAGGCGGTGTGGCGGCGTCTGCTCGCGGGGGAATCGGGCGTCGGGCGTGTGACGCGCTTTGACGCGTCGACGTTCAAGACCAACTTCGCGGCGGAGGTAAAGGACTTCCGTCTGGGGGATGTGCTGCCGGCAGCGCGTGCGGCGGCGCACGCGACGGCCGCGCTGAACTCTCAGTTCGCGCTGGCCGCGGCGTGGCGAGCGTGGGAGCAGTCGGGGCTTGCGAAGATCGCGGAGAGCGGCAAGCTCTCGAAGCGGCGCTTCGGGATGTACCTGGGCGCGGGCGAGGGGCCGGTCGAGTTTGACAGCTATGTCGCGAGCAACATCGCGGGGTGGCGGGCAGAGGCGGGCGGGCTGGATTCGGCGCGGTGGGCGGAGGCGGCGCACCGGTTGATGGAAGCACAGAGCGAGATCGAGCAGGAGCCGAACATGGCTCTGTCGCACCTGGCGCGGGCGTTTGGCTGCCGCGGCCCGTCGAGCAACTGCATGACGGCGTGCGCGGCGAGCACGCAGGCGACGGGTGAGGCGTTTGAGACGATCCGGCGCGGCGATGCGGATGTGATGTTCGCGGGCGGGGCGCACTCGATGATCCATCCGCTGGGCATGACGGGCTTCATCCGTCTGACGGCGATGAGCCGGCGGAACGATGACCCTTCGCACGCGGCGCGGCCGTTTGATCGGACGCGCGAGGGCTTTGTCATGGGCGAGGGAGCGGGCATGGTGATCCTCGAATCGCTGGATCATGCCCTGGCGCGCGGCGCGACGCCGCTGTGCGAGGTCGCGGGGTTCGGCTCATCGGCGGATGCGTTCCGCATCACGGACATCCAGCCCGATGGCCGCGGCGCGCAGGCCGCGATGATGGAGGCGTGCCGTCAGGCGGGCGTGAACCCGCGCGAGCCGGGCGCGGACGGACGGCCGCAGGTGCACTACATCTCCGCGCACGGCACAGGCACGCAGGAGAACGACAAGATCGAGACGACGGCGGTGAAGGGGCTGTTTGGCCCGCTCGCGCCGCGGGTGCCGTTCTCGAGCGTGAAGTCGATGCTTGGGCACCTGATCCAGGCCGCGGGCGCGGTGGAGCTGATCACGTGCGTGCAGGCGATCCGGACGGGGATCATCCCGCCGACGATGAACCTGAACACGCCGGATCCGGTGTGCGATCTGGATTATGTGCCCAACGCCGCACGCGACCTGCGGGAGCAGGGGGGCGTTGAGGTGTGCCTGAGCAACTCGTTCGGGTTTGGCGGGCAGAACGACACGATCGCGGTGCGGCGGTACCGCGCCTGAATCCGCGATACTGCGCTACTTGTCGGGGATCGCGACAAGGTTGCTCGGCTGGAGCGTCGCGGCCTGCCCGGGGCGCTTGATGCGGATGGCCTGGCCGTTGTACAGGTTGTAGGGGAAGCGCTTCTGGGCATCGCGGAGCCGTGCGCTCTTGTAGTTGGGGACCTGGGGATCGAAGTCGGTGAGATCGAAGACGCCGATGCAGACCATGCTGCGGCGGGGGCCGTGGTAGTAGAAGGCCATTTCGCCCTCCTGCCGGAGCTTGACGACGGCATCTTCCGCGGCCTTGCGGCATTCCTTGAGGTCGGCCTCGGTCGGACGGTCGATGTCCTCGCGTCCATAGACACCGACCTGGAGCGTCTGGATCGCGCGCTTGCCGTAGAGCAGCTTGGCCTGGCTGAGGTTGTACTGAGGGAGCGAGCCCTTGAGGTTGGCTTTGTATGGCGGCGCGAGGTATGACGTGGTGTAGGGGGCTTCGTTGTTGATCTCGATCGACTGGATGCGCTTGAGTTCGGCCTGCGCCGCGGGGTCATCGGGTCCGGAGAACTCGCCCAGAAGGATGCAGGTCGCTTCGCCGCGCTTCTGCGCGAAGGCCTCGGGGAGCATGCCGCGCGTGCGGAACTCCGCGAGCGCTTGCGCGGCGGCTTCCTCGTGTTTCTCGCCGCGGAAGATCGCGACGAGGACGGACCAGCCTCCTTGCTCGGCGGTGGGCTTGTCGCCATCCTTGTTGAAGAGCTTGCGGCCCTCTTCGAGGATCTTTTCCTTTTGCTTCTGCTCGTCGGTGGAGCGCTGAGCGGAAGCGGCGGCGGGTGCCGCGCAAAGAAGTACAAAAGCAATCAATAGCTGAAACAGGACGTGCCCTGAACGGGGCGATTGAATCGTCAGCGGTTTCATAAGGGCTTGTCCTATCTGGAGTTGCGGATCGAGCGACGAAGTTTCAAATAGTGCAGGGGGTTTGCGGGCTCCGTCGATAAGACTATTCGTCCGCGGGGTCGCCAGGGTGCGAGCCCGCGGAAAAACGGTGGCCTGGTCAGGACGACCGGGCCGAGATGCGCGACGGAGTGCGGGATCACGACGCGCGGCACGGCATCCCGACCCGAGAGGGCGGGCCCGGCACAGGAGACTATCCATGGCGCATCTTTCGTTGGTGAGTGGGGTCTCGCCCGTTCGGATCGAGCCGGCCGTTCGGCGGCAGGGCGACGAAGCGGTACGGGCGGATCGATCGTCGCATCGCGGGGAGGATGTCGCGGAGATTTCGGCGGGAGCGCGCGAAGCCGCGCGGGCCGAGAGCGCGCCGTTCCGGTCGGAGCTGGTGCGCCAGGTGCGCCAGCAGATCGCGGCGGGTCAGTATGAGACGCCGGAGAAACTGTCGGTGGCGGCGGATCGGGTGTCTCGCGACCTTGACCTGCTCGCGTAAGCGCGGTCGGATCGGTCGACGGCGGGGCGGGGTGGGTGAACGAGCTTCCCGGGGCGCGTGCGCCCCTCAACACGAACAGGTTCCGCGACGGTGCGGCGAGGAACGGACGCGCGAGCGTGCGTTCCTTGTCGCGCGCAGAGGATGGCGCCGGCGACACGCGACGCTCGGCGGCGACGGTCTAAGGTAGCGAACACGATTCTGCGCGGAGGGTCCGCTCTCTATGACGCTGGCGATTGCCGAGCCGAATGCGACCGCGGTGATCCTGGCCATCTTCGGCCTGCTGATGGCGTTCAGCGCGCTCTTCACCCGGACGCTGGATCGCTTCGGCATCCCTGTCGTGCTGGTGTTCTTGACGCTGGGAATGATCGGCGGATCCGAGGGGATCGGCGGGGTCGTGTTTGACAACCACGAACTGGCGTTCCGTGTCGGGATGGTGGCGCTCATCCTGATTCTCTTCGACGGCGGTCTGAACACCTCGACGAGGTCGATCCGCCAGAGCGCGGGGCCGGCCGGCGTGCTTGCGACAGTCGGCGTTGCCGGCACGGCGGGCGTGCTGGCGCTGATCGGGAAGCTCCTGGGGCTTTCGTGGACCGAAGCGGTACTCATCGGCGCGATCATGTCGTCGACGGATGCGGCGGCGGTGTTCGCGGTGCTGAGGGGCGGCAGCCTTCGGGTGAAGGAACGTGTGCGGTCCGTGCTGGAGGTGGAATCCTGCGTCAACGACCCGATGGCGGTGATCCTGACGATGTCGATCGTTGAGGTGATCCGGATCGGGATGACGGGCCGGATGGGCCTGGGCCTGCTGATCCAGGTTCCGGTGCAGCTGGTTGTCGGCGTGATCATCGGTGTGCTTGTGGGGTTGATGACCAGGTGGCTGCTCGGACGCACGCGGCTCTCGACGAGCGGGCTGTATCCGGTCGTGACCCTCGCCTCGGCGTTTGTTGCGTTCGGTGCGGCGACTCTCGCCTATGGGAGCGGGATCCTGGCGGTGTTTGTCGCGGGCGTGGTTCTGGGGAACGGGCCGATGCCGTTCCGTGCCGGGTTGATCCGTGTGCACGATGCGGTCGCGTGGATGAGCCAGGTCTCCATGTTCCTCATGCTCGGACTTCTGGTGTATCCCAGTCAACTGCTCCCGGTGGCGGGCGTGGGGTTGATGCTGGGCCTCGGGCTGGCGGTGATCGCTCGACCAGTCGTGGTGACGGCGTGCCTTCTGCCGTTCCGCCTGCCGCCCAAGGAGATCGCGTATGTGTCATGGGTGGGCATTCGGGGCGCGGTGCCCATCATTCTCGCCACGTTCCCGGTGATGGCGCAGATCCCCGGGGCGGAGCGGCTGTTCCACATCGTGTTCTTCATCGTGGTGGTGAGCGCGCTCATCCCCGGCGCGAGCATCGTGCCGCTGACGCGTCGATTGAAGCTCGATGACCCCGAGCCGCCAGCGCCCGCGGCGGCGCTCGAGCTTCATTCTCGCAGGCAGATGAATGGCGAGATTCACGTCTACCACATCGATCCGAGCGTGGCGGCCTGCGGCGTTCCGCTCTCGCAGATCCGGTTTCCGGACGGGGCCGCGGCAATTATGGTGGTGCGCGGCGATGAGATCATGGCCGCCCGCGGGTACACGGTTCTGGAAGCCGACGATCACGTGTATGTGTTCTGCCGACCCGGGGACGAGCCGATGATCGGCCTGCTGTTCGGCAAGACCGCGAGCGGTTGACCCGGCCCGGTTCGCACGAAGTGTGCGAGCGAGATTGGCCGCCAGCGTGCGTCAGGGAGACGAGGGCGCGGGCGGGGCCAGCGTCGGCGCGGGCTTGTCGGCCGGGCCGGCGAGCCTGTAGGTCGCGCCGAGGACCGCGCGCGCGGCAAACTCGAATCGCTCGGGGTCGAGGGTGTCGATCGTGTCGGTGGGCTTGTGGTAGTGGGGGTTGCGCATCTCGGCGGTGGTGGAGAGGATGATGCCGGGGATTCCCGCCGCGAGGAATGGCGCGTGGTCGGAGCGAAGAAGATCGGGCGGCGCGATGGGGAGGAAGTCGAGCACAACGGTCTTGAGACGTGGCTCGGCCTCGTTCATGGCGGTGTTGAAGGCCTGGCTGAACCAGCGGTGGGGGAGGATGCCGCCCATGCCGAGAAAGTCGCCGACGCTCGGCGGCTGGAAGAGCTTGCTGTTGGGGGGCAGGGGGCTCTTCTGGCTGTTGGGTTCGTCGGTGTAGTACCCGATCATGTCGAGCGTGACCATGCCGACGATCTTCTCCTTGCCGTCGTTCCAGTCATCGTGATTGCGACCGACGTAGGCACGCGAGCCGACGAGCCCGACCTCCTCGAGGTTGAAGAGGATGAGGCGGACGGTGCGGTGCATCGGGCGGTCCTTGAGGATGCGGGCCATCTCGAGGATCGCGGCGACACCGCTCGCATCATCGTCCGCGCCGGGGGAGCCGGGGACGGCATCGAAGTGCGCGGAGATGATGAGGACCTCGGCGGGCAAGGTTGTGCCGGGGAAGTCGATGATGATGTTGTTCCACGGGGCCTCTTCGCGGTCGCCGCCGAGGTGGTCGATCGGGTCGAGCCTGGGCGCGAGGCCGAGTTCCTTGAGTCTGGCGGTGAGGAGTGTTTCGGTCGCGCGGAGCCCGGCCTTGTGCTCGGCATCGCCCCAGGCGGCACGCTTGGTGGGGAGCGCACGGACGGTTGCCAGGAGGCGATCACGCTCGACGAGGGTCTCCGGCAGGGGCTGTGCGGCGATGTCGTGGGCGGGCTTCGGCGTGGCGGCTGGGGGTGGCTCATCGACGCGTGGCGAAGCGGCTGCCGCGGCGGCAAGCGCGAGAGCCAGGAATGGGATCGTGGCGAGGGCTGCTGCGCGGGAGTGTGCCCGGGGAGTTGCTGTGGTCATACCAAACGGTATGGGCGGCGGCAGGTGAGGGTTGCGGGAACGGATCAGGCGGCCGCGGCACGAGTGTGGAGGGCCCATTGGGCGACGGCGTGGATGAGTGCTGCGCGGTCGGCGGGCTTGACGAGAAGGTCGTTGCATCCGGCATCGAGGCAGAGGGTGCGGTGGGCGTGCGTGTTGTGCGCGGTGAGCGCGATGATCGGGGCGGTGAACTGCTTGGCGCGCAGGATGCGCGTGGCCTGGATGCCATCGAGCAGGGGCATCTCGCTGTCCATCAGGACCAGGTCAATGCGGGGCGCCTCGGGCTCGGTGGCGGCGAGCGCGGTCTGGACGGCGGCCAGGCCGTCGCAGGCGGTGATGACCTCGGCTCCCGCCTGCGCGAGGAGTGTCTGGAGGAGTCGCCGGATGTCGGCGGCATCGTCCGCCAGAAGGATGCGCAGGCCGCGGAGGGGTTGCGAGGCTTGGTTGTCCGGGGGTTCGGCGTGGCGCCTCGACGGAGCATCGGCGATGCTGATGCCGGCGGTGGAGCAGGGAAGCGTGAGCGTGAACGTTGAGCCGCGGCCCGGTGTGCTTTCGCAGGTCAGCGCTCCGCCCATGAGCGCGGCGAGCTGGCGACTGATGGACAGGCCAAGGCCGGAACCGCCGAATCGCCGGGAGATGGTCTGGTCCGCCTGACTGAAACTCTCGAACGCGCTGATGCACTGCTGGGGAGTCATGCCGTGGCCGGTGTCGGCAACGCTGATCTGCAGCGCGTTGCCGCTCGCGGAGATCAGAACCGTGATGGAGCCGCTGCTTGTGAACTTGATGGCGTTGGAGAGGAGGTTGAGCAGGATCTGACGCAGACGGAGGGGGTCGGCGATGATGGTGCCTGGGATTTCGCCGCGGATGTCGCGGGAGAAGCCCAAGCCCTTTGAGGACGCGGCGGGGCGGAGGATGTCCATGGCCTCTTCGACGCAGGCGAGGGGGTCGCACGGAATGTGCTCGACGGTCATCTTGCCGGATTCGATCTTGGAGGCGTCGAGGAGATCGTTGATGACAGCCATGAGGTGTGAGGCGTTGCGGCGCACGGCTTCGCAATGCTCGTTGCGGTCGGCGACGGAGAGTGAGCCCGCGGCGATCAGCTCGGCAAAGCCGACGATGGCGGTCATCGGCGTGCGGATCTCGTGGCTCATGCTGATGAGGAATCGCGTGCGTGCGGCTGCGGCGGCCTCGGCGGCAATCCTGGCGTTGCCGACCTCGGTCACGGCGCGCTCGAGCGCCTCGCACTGGGCAAGGAGCAGCACGCGGAGATCGACCATGAGCGGGGCAGTGTGGTCGTCGCGGATGAGGATGGGCTCGTATCGCGCGGCGGGTGTTCGATCGATGGCGAAGCGGATGGCCTCGTCGAGGGTGAGGGATGCCGAAAGCTCCAGCATGGGGGCAGACCACTGCGCCAGGAGATCCGCCAGGAGCAGGTGGGAAGCGCCGCTGGTGGAGAGTGTCTGGGCGAGGCCGGAGATGACGATGCGCCGGGAGACCGGGAGCGCATCGTGGCCACCGGAGTAGATCATGAGGCCCGGTGCATCGGGCGCGGCATCGAGCCGGCCGACAGCCTCGATGAGGGTGCAGGTCGAGTCAACCTGCAGCGCGCCGGGCCACTGGGACATGAGGTCCGCGAGGCGCGGCGATGGCGTGAAAGGGGGTGTTGAGTCTGAAGCGGGCATGTAGACGGGGCAACCTCCTTGCCGCGACCGTGGCGCACAAGAGGAAATCGGAACAGCATCGGGTTGGCGTGAGCCTCGGAGGCGGGTTTGCCGTCCGTTCGCCGGGTGGTAATCGGCACGACCGGAAGCGATCAGACCGGTCGTGGCGGGCAGATCGTGCTCGGGGAACTGTCCCGGGCGACAGACTCCGCGCAGGTCCGTATAAGCGTGGCACGGTCGATCGGCTTGGTGAGGTAGTTCGAGCAGCCGGCATCAAGGCACTTGCGGCGGTCATCAGCCATGGCGTGCGCGGTCAGCGCGATGATCGGGCGGGTAAAGCCGCGGTCGCGGAGCAGTCTCGCGGCGGCGTAACCATCCATGCCGGGCATCTGCATGTCCATGAGGACAAGGTCGAAGCCGTCGGCGCGCTCGGCAAGTGCCCGGACAGCATCGCCGCCGTTGTCGACAAGGTGCACGGTCGCTCCGGCACGCTGCAGCAGCATGATGAACAGTCGCTGATTGTCCGGCCCATCCTCGGCGATCAGGATGCGGCAGCCGTGAAGCGGTCGCGGGTCAGACGGGTGAGATGTCGCAGCGTGCTCCGGCCGCGGCGATGCCGATGATGGAGAGCGGCCCGCAGCGGGCCGATCGCCCCATGTGGTCTGTGGCTCAACCGGCAGTCGGAGAGAGAACGTTGAACCCAGGCCTGGTTGGCTCGAGACCGTGATCTCGCCGCCGAGCATGCGGGCCAGGTTCTGGGAGATGGTCAGGCCAAGGCCGGTGCCGCCATACCGGCGAGTGGTCGAGCAATCCGCCTGGGTGAAGGGCTGAAACAGCGTGGCGATCTGCTCGGCGGTGAGACCGATCCCGGTGTCGATGACATCGAAGCGAACGCAGGACTTGTCAGTGTCTGCGTGCACGCGCAGCGTGACCGAGCCGCTGGCGGTGAACTTGACGGCGTTGGAGATGAGGTTGGTGAGGATCTGCCGAAGGCGGAAAGCGTCGGTATTCACCGTGGAAGGAAGGGGGTTCCGGTGCTCGACGTGAAGGCCGAGACCTGCCTCGGTCGCGCGGATCCTGAGGTCGGCCGCGGTCTGGTCGGCGATCTCTGCCGGAGAGCATGGCGCGAGCTCCGGGGTCAATCGATTCGCCTCGATCTTGGACAAGTCGAGGATGTCGTTGATGACACCCAGAAGATGGTTGCCGTTGCGGCGGATGGTGCGGACAAACCCGGTGCGCTGCTCGGGCGGGTGCGATTCATCATCAAGCAGGTCTGCATAGCCGAGGATGGCGGTCATCGGCGTGCGGATTTCATGGCTCATGTTGGCCAGGAACACGCTCTTGGCCTGCGCGGCCTCCTCGGCGGCGGCGCGGGCGAGCTCCAGTTCGCCGGTTCGCTCGGCGACGAGCCGCTCAAGTTCGGCGTTGCGCTCCTCCAGTGCTTCGTTCAACTGGCGCTGCAATCGCTTGGCGGAGAGCGAGACGCGGAAGTCACCAAGGTTGGTGGCAAATCGCCAGCAGAAGATGTTGAGCACGACCAGCGCGAACGCGAGCAAGCGGTACGCCGGCCAGACGAAGACCAGAATGGACATCAGGTAGCCGCAGACCGCGCACCACAGGAAGACATACGCCAGGTCCATGAGCTTGGTGTTGCGGTCGCGCTCCTGCTCGGCGAGATAGCTCCGTCGCCAGAACAGGAAGATCCGGAGATAGGCGGCGATGACGCCCGTGGTCAGCAGGGCCAGCGCGCTGACCCAGGGCCAGTCCGGTCGGCCGTCGGCGCCGACCATGCAGTGGGTGCGGGGCTTATAGGCCCCGAAGTTCGTGAAGAAGTCCAAGCCGAAGCTTCCGGCCGGGGCCGCGGCGGCCACAGAGGTCGCGACGATCGGAGGGCCGCACACATCTGCACGAGGGGCGAGCGGGGAGCTGTGTTCGGTGCCGGCCGTGGATGTTGGCCACAGCGATGCCGCGAGGACGAGCACACAGAGGGCCGCCGCAGTGGCGATGAGGCCTCGGAAGCGCCGAGGCGCAGGGGCGGTGCGGTCGTGATGGCGAGTCGTGGCCATGCGCCGCATTGATCGACTTTGCAAGGGAATCCCATGCCGCGATGTGGCCAGGGTGTGGCAGTTGGCCCGCGACGAATCGGGTTGTGACGGTTGTGCGGGTTGTACCGGGGAGGGCCAGGGGGCGAGCTTAGTGGCGACGCAGGATCGCCCCATAGAACGGGCGGCCTTCGCGCTTGTACTTGCGCTCGAAGTTGGTGCCGACCACCTCATCCTGCCCGGCGGATTCTGCGCGGTCGAAGGGGAGGCGGACAAAGCCGCCGGGCGCGTCGGGGGACGTGAACGGCACCGCCCATCGCGCGAAGTGCTCCTCCATCCACGCCCAGTAGTCCGCGTGATCGGTGACGATGCGCAGCTCGCCGCCGGGCGGGAGGATGCGCCTGCACTGGCGGAGGAACTCATCCTGCACCATGCGGCGCTTGTGGTGGCGGGTCTTGGGCCAGGGGTCGGCGAAGTAGAGGTGGATCACGGCCGCGCACCCGCTGGGAACGCGCCAGCGCAAAAACTCCGACGCATCGGTGTTCAGCATGCGGACATTGGTCAGCTCGCCCGCGCTCTGCACACGCCGGCGGATGCGGTCCGCGGCGTACAGATAGAACTCGCGCGCGTACTCGATGCCGAGGTAGTTGGTCTCGGGGCGCATCGCGCCCTGCTGGATGAGGAACGCGCCCTTGCCGGAGCCGATCTCGATCTCCAGGCGCTGGTCCGGCTTGGGGAACCACGCGCGGATGTCGATGCGGGCCGATTCGGGGTGTGCGGCGAAGTCGTCGGGCAACGGGGGGAGTTCTTCTCCCGGCCCGATGCGGATTCCGACGGGTTGGTCATCGAGTTCGCGGCCGCGGGCAAGTCCGAAAGACATGGGCGACTTTACGTCGGCTTATGATCGCGGGTGAAGGAAAGCGATTCCAAGGCGGTGGTGCTTCTCTCGGGCGGGCTGGATAGCGCGGTGACGCTGGCTGTCGCCGCGGCGGAGCTTGGCGCGGCGAACTGCTGGACCATCAGCTTCGACTATGGCCAGCGGCACCGGGTGGAACTGGCCGCGGCCCAGCGCGTGGCGGAATCGATGGGGATCGAGCCAAAGCGGCGGCTGGTCCTGCGGGTCGATCTGCGGGCGATCGGCGGGTCGGCGCTGACGGCGGACATCGATGTGCCCAAGGACTCCGGACCCCGGGCCGAGCACGATGTGCCGATCACCTATGTGCCCGCGCGGAACCTGATCTTCCTGTCGTGCGCGGCGGGATATGCCGAGACGGTGGGGGGTGGGGGGGCGAACAGGATCTACATCGGCGCGAACGCGGTGGACTACTCGGGATATCCCGACTGCCGCGAACCGTTTCTGCGGGCGTTTGAGGCCGCGGCGAACGCGGGGACGAAGGCCGGCGCGGAGGAGGGGCGAACGCTGCGCGTGGTTGCGCCCCTGGTGCACCTGAGCAAGGTGGAGATCATCCGGCTGGGCGCGAAGCTGGGCGTGGACTTCGGGCTGACGACGTCGTGCTATGACCCGCGGGAGGAAGGGGGCCGCGTGCTCGCGTGCGGCCACTGCGATTCGTGCCTGATCCGTTCGCGGGCATTCGCGGAGGCCGGCGTGAATGACCCGACGGTGTATGTAGAAGGTGGGGCACGCGCCGCAGCGAGAAGGGGCCGCGCATGAGCGGCGAGCCTGCCACGAGGATCCCAATCTCCGAGACGTTCATCTCGATCCAGGGGGAGGGCAAGCTCACGGGCGTGCCGAGCTTGTTCATCCGCACATCCGGGTGCAATCTGCGGTGCACGTGGTGCGATACGCCGTACGCATCGTGGAAACCCGATGGCGAGCAGCGGACGGTTGATTCGCTGATAGAGGAGGCGAGGGCCGCGGCGGCAAAGGGCGTGCGGCACGTGGTGGTCACGGGTGGCGAGCCGATGATGTTCGCGCAGACGACCGAGCTGACGCGGCGGCTCGCGATGCCTCGTGAGCAAGGGGGCGCGGGGATGCACATCACCATTGAGACAGCGGGCACGGTCGTCCCCGATGGCGAGGGTGGGGGGGTCACCTGTCACCTGATGTCGATCAGCCCGAAGCTGGCAAACTCGACGCCGATCGATGATCCGCGCGATCCGGGCGGGGTGTGGGCAAAGCGGCACGAGGAGCGGCGGCTGAACGTGCCGGTGTTGCAAAGGCTGCTCGATGAGTTCCCGGGGACGGCGACCGCCGACCGCCAGCTCAAGTTCGTCATCGCTTCGGAGGGGGACCTGGCGGAGATTGATGAGCTGCTCTCGCGGCTTCGCGGCTGGAAGCCCGCCGACATCCTGCTGATGCCCGAGGGCACCCCACCCTCAGCCGAACGCCGCGACGCGGCCGTGAAGCTGTGTATGGAGCGGGGGTGGCGATACTGCCACCGGCTGCATCTGGATCTGTTCGGGAACGTGCGGGGGACGTGAGGGAAATGGCCAAAGGGGCAAATTGCCACAGGGCCAAATCAGGCAAAGGCGGATCAGCCAACCAATGATCCGGAAGTTCGTCCGGATTTGGTGATTTGCTCATTTGGCCATCTGGCAATGTCCCTATGCCCTACCGCGTCTGCAAGTCGTTTGAGATCGAGAGCGGGCACATGCTCTCCAAGCACCCCGGGCTGTGCCGGTATCCTCACGGGCACTCGCGCCGGGTGGATGTCGTACTGGCCTCCGACAAGCTCGATGCGCAGGACATGGTGTGCGACTTCAAAACGCTGAAGCTCGCCCTCGGGCCGTTCCTGGCGCGCTTCGACCACGCCATGCTGATCAACAGCACGGATTCGATGGCCGCGGCCCTTGCGCCGATGAAGGAGCGGGTGATCGCGCTGGAGGGGGTTGATCCGACCACCGAGGTGCTGGCGGAGAAGATCTACCGGTTCCTGGAGGGGGAGCTTGGCGCGGGGAAGACATACCGCGATGAGCAGGGGCTGGAATACCGCTTTCCGTCGGGCGTGCGGATCGAGCGGGTGCGGGTGACGGAGACAAGCTCGAGCTGGGCGGAGTTTGCGCCGGTTTGAGTCCGGTGCGTCTGGCACGCCGCCTCGGGTCGTTGGGCGAACGCGCCGATCCCCCTGAATCAGCACGATTTATCGACTTCTGGCGGTGCGCGGGGATTCGTTTGCTTCTATCGGCGCTCTCTCTGTCCTACGCTCCTTCCCCGGCGCGCCCCCCGCGAGCCGGCCCACACAATGTCAGCGAAAGGAGTCCTGTAGTGCACGGGTTGATTGCTCCCCACGGCGGTTCCCTGGTCGATCGCGTCGCGACGGGCTCGAAGCTCGCCGAACTCAAAAAGGAAGCGCAGGGCCTGAAGCGGATTACGCTCTCGGCCAAGCAGTCCTGCGACCTCGAGATGATCGGCATCGGCGCGTTCAGCCCGCTCACCGGCTTCATGGGCTCGGACGACTTCAAGAGCGTCTGCGCGAACATGAAGCTCGCCAGCGGCGACATCTGGCCGATCCCCGTGCTGCTGAGCGTGAAGTCCCGGGCCGAAGTCCCCGCGATCAACGAACGCGTCGCGCTGTACGCCCCCAACGGCGTGCTGCAGGCGATCATGACCGTCAAGGAAGAGTTCGTCCACGACAAGGCAACGGAGATCCCCGCGGTCTTCCGCACGTCCGACCCGGCCCACCCCGGCGTGAAGCAGGTCATGGATGAGGGCGATATCTGCCTGGCAGGCCCTGTCGATGTCATCCAAACCTGCATCGACCCCGATGGCCCCGAGGCCTTCCTCGAGCAGCGGCTCACCCCCGCACAGACCCGCGCTGAGTTCAGCAAGCGGAACTGGAAGACGGTGTGCGCGTTCCAGACGCGCAACCCGATCCACCGCGCCCACGAGTATCTGTGCAAGGTCGCGCAGGAAATCTGCGACGGCCTGCTCATCCACCCGCTCGTCGGCGAGACGAAGGAAGGCGACATCCCCGCTGCGGTCCGCATGGACTGCTACCGCGCCCTCATCGACAAGTACTTCGTGCACTCGCGCACGATGCTCAGCGTGATGCCCGCGGCGATGCGCTACGCCGGGCCGCGGGAGGCCGTTCTTCACGCACTGGTCCGCAAGAACTACGGGTGCACGCACTTCATCGTGGGCCGCGACCACGCGGGCGTGGGCAACTACTACGGCACGTACGATGCGCAAACGATCTTTGATGAGCTTGATCCGGTGAACCTCGCCATCGAGCCGCTGAAGTTCGAGCACTCGGCGTACAGCAAGCTGGCGCAGGGCATGGTGACGGCCAAGAGCTTCCCGAAGATCGAGGGCGACCAGATCGCGCTGAGCGGGACGAAGGTCCGCGAGATGCTCAACGCGGGCCAGCGTCCGCCGATGGAGTTCACTCGTCCGGAGGTCGCCGATATCCTGATCCGTTGGGCGCAGGCGACGAAGTAAGCACCTGTTCGTTCAAACAGGTTGGAAGCAGTTCAGCGATCGGCCGCGGCGAGTGCTGCGGCCGATTCTGTTTGCCGATAGATGTGCTTGTGGGGTCTCGATCGCGCAGCCTCGAACCACCGTGGCAACGCTGCGTAGTAGGATGCGATTATGTCAATCCGCACATGGTGCATGACGGTAGCGGGGGTCGTGCTTCTCTGCAGCAGCGCGGTGCTGTTCACATCGATTTTCAGGAGTTGCCGCGCCGACGGCACACTCGCGAGACGGCAGCACGAGGCGTTTTTCAGCGAACCGGTTCGTGACCGCTCCATTGCGGCTGGTGACGAGATCGTCAAGGCGCTCGACAAGTACCGCGAACGGCATGGGAAATGGCCGAGTTCACTCCAGGAACTCGTACCTGATCTGCTGCCTGCAGTGGTGCCTCCACTTGATGGGCTTGCATCATGGGACTATGCGCTGAGTCATGATGCAACTCAGTTCAATCTCGCCTTCGGGGTTGGCTCGGGTCGATTTCCGGTCTGTTACTACAGTCACGACCGTGGGTGGCAAGTCGACTTCTGAAGTTCGACAGGGATGCACTTGTCATCGGGCGTGAAGCACTCGCTTCAAGAACTCCGCATTGTCAAATCCGCGTCCCTGGGTTGAGTTCTCCGCGAAGCGAACGACCACCAGGTCGTGATCCGGCAGGATGTACAGCCGCTGCTTGCCCAGCCCCGCGGCCATGAAGACGCGGATGTTCTTGCCGGAAGCGTCCTTGATGTGCGCCTCGGCCTCAGCGCGGAGAGCACGCGCACGGAGCCGCTCGCGGAGCGGCAGGTCCGCATCGTTGGAGTGTGTTCCTCCGGCCCCCCCGCCCGCGGCCTCGCCGGGCAGCCACCACGTCAGGCCATAGCCGGGGTTCGCCTTGCTGGGTTCAAAGCACTGCGCAAGCAGCTCGGGCTTGAGCAGTTGTTTCTTCGCATCCGGATCGCTCGCGGTCGCCGCGGCAACGGCACCGTTCAGCCGCACGAACTCGCCGAACTTCACCCACTCGCGTGCGGTGAGGAAGCACCCGCCGGGCAGGTTGGGGTTGCCCTTTGCATCCTGCCCGAGGTATCCGACTTCGATGTTGAGCGGGCCGAAGATCCTCGCCTGCAAGTACGCCCGCACTGTCGCCGGGAACTTCGGGTCGTCTTCGCGCCGCGCTTCGAGCTTGCGCTGGAGCAGCTCGCCGAAGGCGTAGAAGTGGCTGGGTCCGTAGACGAACTTCTTTCCCGGTTCGTTGATTGCTTCGACAGCGATCGCCGCGGCGAACTTGTCATCGACCCTCGGCCCCTCGCCGCGCGAGAGCCGCCCGCCGCGAAGCCGCGCTCCGCCCGCGCTGCCGATCGTGTCCTCCGCCGGGTCCAGCCCGCTCGAAAGGTCCAGCAGCATGCGGATGGTGATCCTGCTCTTGCGCGGGTCATCGCGCCATTCGTGGATCGTGTCGCTCGCGAGTTCATCGAGCGCAAGCAGTCCGTCCTGCACGGCGAACATGGCCATCACGCCGGTGAAGGACTTTGTGCCGCTGGCGAGCATGTGCGGGCGCGATGCGGTCCAGCCGTTGTCGTAGCGCTCGTAGACGATGCGGCCTTGGTGCATGATGAGCACAGCGCGGCCGGAGAACTGTGCGGAGTAGTCGGCGGCGGAATCGCCTCGGATCGTCCATGTCGCGGCATCGTCCAGGCTGGTCGCTTTGGCCGGGTCGGTTTGGGGCTGGGTTTCCGGCCGCGGCGACGAGGGCGGCTGGTCAGCCGCCCTCGCGGGCAGACAGGTGTCTGTCAACCCCACCATCGCCACAGCCGTGAACAGTCCGCGCCACAGGGACCGGATCAGAGACTTGGACATCAGACCATCCTCCACGCTTCACAGTGCAGAACGTCGTGGAGAGGGGAGGCATTGCACCGGCGAGAACCGCCGGGTTGGACTTCAGTCTACCACGCCGTCCGAGAATGCCCAGTGACTTCGCAAGTCTCCCCTCAGACGGCCGGAGTCATCGCACGGTCAGGATGAACCAGATCGGGCAGCACAGACCCAGCAACCAGCAGCCGATGACCCACATCCAACGGCCTGTTGTCGACATTCGGCCCAGTCTCCGTCGATTGTGGAGCCAAGCCCAGAGCCCCGCGGCGCAGGCCGCGGTTCCGACCAGAATCGGCGGGAGAAAGTCCGGCGGTGGACCGCCACCAGGCATGAAGACGAAATGGACTGCCGCATAGGCAATGAGCAGTCCGCAGAACCCGAAGCCAGAAGCCAACCCGACCAGTCCTGCGATGAACGCCCCCAGCTTCGGCTCGGTCGTCCCGACCGCCAACACCAGGTGCCGCCCGCACTCCGGGCAGCGGTCGGTCAGAAGCGCGCGGAGGTTGTACCCGCACACCGGGCATGGGGCATCACGTGTGGCGAGAAACGCGGTGAGGTCGATCCGGTCCGGCGATGGGGTGGGCGTGTCCATCGGGTGGTGAGGTGTGGGTGTGGCAAAGGCCCGCCGCGACGTCACACTCACGCCGCGCGTTCGGCGACAAAGCGGGCGAACCAGAAGACCAGCAGATAGGTGGCCGCGCCCAGGGCGATCATGCCGACGACGATCTGCGCCGACATCAGCAGGACGTGTCGCCAGTAGTGCTCGATGCTCTGGAGACGAACGGCTTTGTAGCTCATGGAGACCAGGAACGCCATGGGGATGAGCAGAAGGAACCACCACTGGTGCAGCTCGATCGGGTCGATGAACGGCCGGAACGGCGGCATGGGCCAGCGGTCGGCTTCGGGCGCGGCGGCGAGCAGGAGTGAGGCGGCGTGCATCATGCCGGTTCTCCTGTTTCACGCCGGCGACTGAACGCGGCATCGAGGATGCAGATGAGGTTCATCATCCCCGCGATCGTGCAAAAAAGCGTGCCCAGTTCGTTCATCCGGCTCAGGCTCTTGATGTTTGGCGGCCAGGCGGGCTGAATGACACGCACATCCGCCGGTCCCGGCCCGGTGCTCACACGGACCGTCGGCAGGTTCGTCGCGGGGTCCAGCACCGTAATGATCGGAGCCCCCGTGGCGGGGTCGCGATACTCGTTGGGGAAGGCCGAGCGCGGCCCGGTAGCGGGGACATTGACCTTGAAATGATTCTGATGCACCCAGTCAACCCCAAACGCGACCGGACCGACGAGCGCCTGCCCAAGGAACCACGGGAAATCCTCGCGGCGGTCAACGACATCGATGCCGCCGATGAAGATGCCCGATGCGAACATGCCCAAGACACCGGCCGCAATCAGCCGGCCGCGGCGGGAATACCCGAGGTACCAATGCCCTAGACCGGGTAGCAGGATGGCCAACGCCCCCGCGAACGGCTGAATGGCGACGTGCTTGGAGGGTGTCCCGGGAGGGGGTGGGGGCATCTGGGTGTCGCGGGTGAAGGC
>JAEYUO010000094.1 GCA_023432465.1 Planctomycetota bacterium
GGCGGAAGCCCGGCGCGGGGAGGCGATCTGGCGTGCGGCGAACGAGTTCATACAGCGACCCACCGGCCTGTTCGGATGGGGACTCGTGAGCCGGGGATGCACAAGGAATCGACGCGGGAAAGCGGCGGTGCGCGGAGTCTGGAGCGCGGCGGCCGGGCGGGAAGCCGCCGGCTGCGCGATCCTGAACGCCGCCCGCCCGCGGCCCATGCCACGGTGCGCCCCCACCCGCCGAGCCCTCGCCCCTCGCCCCGGTGGCCTGCGCCGGACCCGGAGGGTTCGGCACGGCAGACGGGGGGAGCGCGTCGTTGATTCCTCGTGCGGGAACGCCCGGCAGGGCGAGGCCGCACCGAATGCTGAGCCCCTGCCGTCAGTCGCCGGAACGCCCGTCGAATGCGTCAGGGATGATCTTTCGAGCCTGGTCGCGGAGAAACGCCGCGACGGCGGCATCGGAATCGAGTGACAGGGCCCGTTTGGCCATGCGCTCGCATTGTTGAATTGACACGCTCCGGACAACCCGTTTGACGACGGGGAGGCTGGAGGCGGTCGCAGAGAGTGTACGGAGTCCGAGACCGATCAGCAACAGGGCGTATTCGGGGTCGCCGGCGGACTCTCCGCAGCAGGAGACGGGGATGGCGTTGCGCCGGCCCGCGCGGACGATGTCGCGGATGAGCTTGAGGACGGCGGGGTGGCCGGGGTTGAAGAGGTTGGCGACGCGTTCGTTGGTGCGATCGACGGCGAGGGTGTACTGGACGAGGTCGTTGGTGCCAATGGAGAAAAAGGCGGATTCGCGGGCGAACATGGGAGCCATGATGGCGGCGGCGGGGACCTCGACCATCATGCCGACGGGGATGTCGCGGTCGAACGGGACGCCCTCATCGGCCAGGTCCTCCATCACATCGTGCAGCAGGTACTTGGCCTGCCTGAGCTCGTTGATGTTGGTGATGAGGGGGAACATGATGCGGATGGGGCCGAGCGCGCTGGCGCGGAGGAGGGCGCGGAGCTGCGTTTTGAACATGGGGAGGGACTGCAGGCAGTAGCGGATCGAGCGGAGGCCCAGAAAGGGGTTGCGCTCGGGTTCCTCGAACTGGGCCTGTGTGTACTTGTCGGCGCCGAGGTCAACGGTGCGGATGACCAGCGGGCGACCGGCGGAGAGCTCGACGGCCTTGCGATAGGCCTCGTAGTGATCGTCCTCGGTGGGTTCCTTGACGCTGGTGAGGTAGAGGTACTCGGTGCGGTAGAGGCCGACACCGTCCGCGCCGCACTCGACGGCGACGGGGATCTCCTCGGGGAACTCGATGTTGGCGAGCAGGGAGATGGTGGTGCCGTCGGTGGTGACACTGGGGAGCTTGATGAACTCCGACAGGGACAGCTTTGCGGTGGCGTTGTGCTCGATGCGCCGGCCGTACTCGGCCAGGGCGGCCTCATCGGGGTCGATGATCACCACGCCCTGATCGCCGTCGATGATGACGGGGGCCTCATCGGTGGCAAGCTCGGTGAGTCGGCCGACGCCGACGACGGCGGGGATGCCCAGGGCGCGGGCGAAGATGGCGGTGTGGCTGGTCTTGCCGCCCAGGTCGGTGGCGAAGGCGGCGACGTGGGCGCGGTCGAACGCGGCGGTCTGGGAGGGGGTGAGGTCGCGCGCGGCGATGACGGCGCGGCGGTCGAGGATCGCCAGGCGGCTGGCGTGCTCGCCGATCAGGTGGCGGAGGACGCGGGAGGAGAGGTCGCGGACATCATCGACCTTGGTCTGGAAGCTGGGATCGGGGAGGGCGGAGAACCGGACGAGCAACTCGTCGAAGGCTTTCCAGACGGCGTACTCGGCGGTGACCTTCTCGCGGTCGATGCGCTCGTGCATGGGGCGCGTGAGGGATTGATCGCAGAGCATGCCGACGTGGAAGGCGAAGATCTTGGCGGCTTCCTCGCCGAGGCTGACGCGGGTCTTCTCGCGGAGGTCGTTGAGTTCGTGGATGGATGCGCCAAGGGCCTTCCAGAGGCGGTCGTGCTCGACGGGGATCTGCTCCAGCCGGACCTGCCGCCGCGGGATGCGACGCCGCTGATCATCAAGGACGAACAGGCGCCCAATGACGATGCCGGGCGAGACCGGGATTCCCTTGAGCGTTTCCATGCCGCGAGCAGACCCTCGACCTGCGGGTGTTTCGACCGCCGGTGCTCCCCAGCCCTTCACCAAGACCCAAACAGAGTACTGATTCGACCCCATCCCGCGCGAGCGAGGATGATAGCCGGAACGGTGGGGACGAGAACGCGTGGGCGAGGCTTGACTTGCGTGGGGAGTTGTGCTCTCATGCGTGTGGCCGTGGCGATCGCCGCGGGCCCCCAAAATAGGGAGTTCGGTGAGTCCGGCTTGGGCGGCAGCGTTGATGGCTGTTGCGCTCGGCGGGCTCGGGGCGGGGTTCGGATAGCACCCGGATTGGGCTTGAAGCTCTGACGATGCGGCCGCGGCGGCGTGTTCCTCGATTGGGGATCGCCTGGCGATTGCAAAGGAGCAGGCGGGCCGCACCGGCGGGGTTGGTCTTCTGCATGATGACCGTGACAGGAATACTGGATTGGCCCGCACGCGCTGAAGGGCGCGTCCGGCAACTCAATGGCTCTTCGCTGATTCAGCGGGACGATGATCCGTTCATGCCGCTGGTTTTCAGCGAGCGGTTCAAGATGCGGCACGGGCTGGAAGTGACCGTGCAGGTCGGGCATCGCCCGACC
>JAEYUO010000064.1 GCA_023432465.1 Planctomycetota bacterium
AGGCCACGTTGCCCTCGATCGGCGGCGGATGGAGCGGAAGAAGAATCGATCAGGCCGTGACGCGGCGGCGGCTCAACGCAACGACTCCGCCGATGGCCGCCAGGGCGATGGCCCCGGGCGCGGGCACCGCGGTGACGGTGGCGATCCCGCCGACATTGACGCTGGACACGGGGATCATCACCGGGTTCTGAGGAATGATGCCGCCGGGCATGAACGAGCCCATTCCCGTCACGGTCACTGTTGTTTGAAGCGTGCGATCGGCGAGAAGGTTCAGCGCGACCGAGAAGTCGTACGCCGGTGTGACCGCCCCGAGGTCGGTGAACGAGAAGCTGCGGGTGATGAGGTTGGCCGGGAGGCTTCCGGCATAGGAACCGGCCATGATCAGGTCGGCGGGGTTCGCACCGTAGAGTGGCATAGAGAACGGCATGCCAAAGAGCGAACCGGTGAGGCCGGCACCGGCCATTGCAGACAAATCGAGCGTCCATGCATAGGAGGGCGCGACCTCGATCGCGTCAATGCTCGTGACCGAGCGGATGCCCGCGCCGCCGTTGAGCGTGACCGGCAACATGATGTCGGCATTGGCGACGGAGACCAAGCAAGCGAAGGCGAGAGCGGCGATGGTCGTGCGGGTATTCAGCATGCAAGCCCTTTCTGGGGTTGTCGGTCGGTGCGAGCACGGAGGATGCATCGCGATTGAACTCGACTATGCCCCATTCCGGATGGGGTCACCAGCGGCTGCGGTCTGGAGCGGTGGGTAACGGTGGGTCTGCGACGGTGGCGCAGCGAGGGACGGCGATGCGCGCACCGATAACCGCGCCGAGGGAGGCGGGGACTGCGTGATCGGACGGTGGCTTGACGGCGGGAGGTTGGGGGTCAGGCGAGGAGGGCGTCGAGAAGTGCGGGGACACCCTGGCCGCGGGTGGCAACGGTTTCGAACACGGGCCGACGGCCTGCGACATCGCGCAGATCGCGGACGAGTTCGTTCTCACCGGGATGGTCGGCCTTGTTGCAGACGAAGATGTCGGCGATCTCGAGGATGCCGGCCTTGTCCATCTGCACGGCATCGCCCATGCCGGGCGTGAGCACGACGACGGTGCGATCGACGTGCTCGCTGATGCGGGTCTCGTTCTGGCCCGCACCGACAGTTTCGATAAAGAGCGTTTCGTAGGGTGAAGCCGCGTGTGCCCCGCCGATGAGTTCGACGATCTCAGTGACGGCGTGGTAATCCTCGCCGCGGATCGCCAGTGATCGGTAGTAGACGGACTCATCGAGGTTGTTGAAATCGACGCGGAGGCGATCGCCCAGGAGCGCGCCGCTGGTGATGGGGCTCATGGGATCGAATGCGAGCACCGCGCAGCGACCCATCGACGTGTCCTCTTTGGCGCGTCGGGTGTACTCGCCGACGAGTTGTGCGACGAGGGTGGACTTGCCCGCGCCGGGAGAGCCGGTGATGCCGATGACGCGCTTGGGGCGGCGGCGGGCTGCGCTTGAGCGGAGGCCGTTTGCGCCGGTGCGGCCGGCATGGATGAGCGAGATATCCCGGGCGAGCTGCGCAGCGGGACCGCTGGAAACAGTCTGCGCGTACGGCTTCACTGCGCCGCGAACGGCCTCGACGATGTCGAGCAGGCCGGTGCCGGTGGTGAAGCACTTGGCCACGCCCTGCTCGATGAGCTTGGGGAGGTCTTCCTGCGGGAGGATGCCGCCCATGTAGACGGGGATGTCGGGGCGGCCGAGCTCCTTCAGGGCTTCGATCAGCTTGGGGCCAAGGACAAGGTGGGAGTTGGACATCATCGATGCGGCGATGACATCAACATCCTCATCGCGCGCGGAGATTGCGAGAGAGCGGGGGGTCTGCCAGAGACCGGAATAGATGACGTGGACGCCGGAATCCCGCAGGGCGCGGGCGATGACCTTGACGCCGCGGTCGTGGCCGTCGAGGCCCATCTTGCCGAGCATGACGCGGGGGCGATGGTCGAGGTCTGCGCAGCGGTCGAGCTTCTCGAACTCGGTGGTGGCGGTGGTGAGGGCTTTGGCCATGGGAAGGAAGGGTAGGGGGGAGGGAGCGATTTTGGATTGCGGATTTTGGAATGCGGATTGGGGAGAGAACGTAAGCACGAACGGGCGACTTGCGACGGCTTTCAGCCGACTCCGCGATGATCTGGCGGTGAGATCCATCGACGAATCGCGTGAGGAACGGCTCGGGCAAACACCGGATACCCTCAGGCCATGGACGTGATGGATGCGTTCATAGCCCTGGCCATTTCGGGTGCGCTGGGGATGCTGGTGGGCGTGCAGCGCGAACGCGCGGACTCCGCGCTGGCGGGGGTGCGGACGGTGCCGCTGATCACCATCTTCGGTACGGTCTGCGCGATGCTGAGCGAGCCGCTCGGCGGGTGGGTGTTTCCGGCTGGGCTGCTCGGGGTTGCGATGGCCACGGCGATGGGAAACTATCTTCGGCCCGCGCCGGAGAAGAGCCCGGGAATCACCACGGAGATCGCGATCCTGCTGATGTTCGCCGTCGGCGCGTTTGTGTGGATCGGTCCGCGGCCGGTTGCCGTAGGTGTCGGCGTCACGTGCGCTGCGCTCCTGCACGCCAAGGATCTGCTGCACACGATGTCTCGCCGGCTGGGCGAGCGCGACATGCGGGCGATGATCCAGTTTGCACTGATCACGTTCATCGTGCTGCCGGTGCTGCCCAACGAGCAGTTTGGACCGTTTGACGCGATCAACCCGCGCGAAGTGTGGCTGATGGTGGTGTTGGTAACGGGGATCAGCCTCGCGGCGTACGCGGCGGCGAAGATGCTGCCGCGGCAGCACGGCGCGGCGGCGGCGGGGTTGATCGGCGGGCTGATCTCCAGCACGGCGACGACGGTGACGGCCGCGCGGCGGGCGGCGGGGAACATCGATGCGGCATGGGCGGGCGTGCTGGTGGCGACGTTGGCATCGGTGGTGAGCTTCGTGCGGGTGCTGGTGGAGATCTTCGTGGCCGCCCCGGGGAAGGCCGCGCAGATCGCCCCGGCGATGGGCGTGATGCTGGGGGCATCGATCGTGGCTGCGGGGATGGCGTACGCGCTGGCGCGGAAGCAGCCTGGCGGGGAGATGGCCGACCCGGAGAACCCGTCGGAACTGAAGGCCGCGCTGATCTTCGGTGCGCTCTACGCGATTGTGCTGTTGGCGGTGGCCGCGGGAAGGCACTGGTTTGGCGAGCGAGGGCTCTACATCGTCGCGGCGATCTCGGGCCTGACGGATATGGATGCCATCACACTTTCGACATCTCGGATGGCAGCGCGAGGCGCCGTGGAGACGGGCGCAGCGTGGCGGGCGATCGTGATCGCATCGATGGCGAACCTGGTATTCAAGGCGGGGATTGTCGCGGTGGTGGGGGGGCGGGCGGTCTTTGTGCGGCTGGTGCCGATCTTCGGGATTATGCTCGGCGTGGGCGTTGCGCTGCTGGTGGGGGCGGCTGCGCTGGGGTGGTAGAGAGCGAGAAACCTCACACCGAGTGAAGTTCAATCCTGTCGGGTTACCAGTCCCGCATCGGGATATCAACGTGCTTGTCGTCAGCGCACTTCTGCGCATCCTCGTAGCCCGCATCGGCGTGGCGGAAGACGCCCATCGCGGGGTCGTTTGTGAGCACACGCTCGATGCGTTTCGCGGCTTCGCGTGAGCCATCGGCGACGATGACCTGGCCCGCGTGCTGGCTGTAGCCGATACCGACGCCTCCGCCGTGATGGAAGCTCACCCACGATGCGCCGCTGGCGATGTTCACCATCGCGTTGAGGATGGCCCAGTCGCTGATGGCATCGGAGCCGTCCTTCATCGCTTCGGTCTCGCGGTTGGGGCTGGCGACAGAGCCGCAGTCGAGGTGGTCGCGCCCGATGACGATCGGAGCGCCGACTTTGCCGGACGCGACAAGATCGTTGAGGATGAGCCCGGCCTTGGCGCGATCGCCCATGCCGAACCAGCAGATGCGTGCGGGGAGACCCTGGAACGCGACGCGTTCCTTGGCGAGCTTGAGCCAGCGGTGCAGGCCCTTGTCGGCAGGGAAGGCCTGCATGAGCGCATCATCGGTGGTGTAGATATCGCGCGGCTCGCCGGAGAGCACGCACCAGCGGAAGGGGCCGCGGCCAAAGCAGAACTGCGGGCGGATGTATGCGGGGACAAAGCCGGGGAATGCGAAGGCGTCCTTGTAGCCATGCTCGAGGGCGCGCTGGCGGATGTTGTTGCCGTAGTCGAATGTGATCGCGCCGCGGCGTTGCAGCTCGACCATCGCGCGGACGTGCCGCTCCATGCTCGCAAGGCTGAGCTTGACGTATTGGCGCGGCAGGGCGACCCGCATGACCTCCGCCTCGTGCTGGGTCATCTCGACGGGGACGTAGCCGATGAGGGGATCGTGCGCGCTGGTCTGGTCGGTCAGGACATCGGGCGTTATGCCGCGGGCGAGAAGGCGCTCGAGCAGCTCGACGGCGTTGCAGTTGACGCCGACGGAGCGTGCGATGCCGGCCTCGGCGTACCCCACGGCGGCGTCGATCGCCTGGTCGAGTCCGTCCACGATCTCATCGAGGTATCGCTCGCGGATGCGGCGATTGAGGCGGATGTTGTCAACATCGGCGATGAGGCATGCACCGTCGTTCATGGTGACCGCGAGGGGCTGGGCCCCGCCCATGCCGCCGCAGCCGGCGGTAACGCAGAGCCGGCCCTTGAGCGTGGCATCCGCCCCGCCGAAGTTCTGGCGCGCACACTCTGCGAATGTCTCATAGGTGCCCTGGAGGATCCCCTGCGTGCCGATGTAGATCCATGATCCGGCGGTCATCTGGCCGTACATGATCAGGCCCTTGCGGGCGAGATCATCGAAGGTGTCCTGGGTGGCCCAGTGCGGCACGAGGTTCGAGTTGGCAATCAGCACGCGCGGCGAGTCGGTCGTGGTGCGGACCACCCCCACGGGCTTGCCGCTTTGCACCAGCAGCGTCTCATCGGGCTCCAACCGCTTGAGCGTGGCGATAATGGCGTCGAAGGCTTCCCAAGAACGTGCCGCCTGGCCGCGGCCACCGTAGACGACAAGGTCCGCCGGGCGCTCGGCCACTTCCGGGTCGAGGTTGTTCATGAGCATGCGCATCGCGGCTTCGGCCTGCCAGGTCTTGCAGGACATCTGCAAGCCGCGGGGCGCGCGGACTTCGCGTGCACGGGCGAGTGAGGGTTTGACCTTGTTGCCTGTGGATCGCATGGTGGTGGGCGCGGGCATGGCGGGGGTCCTTCGGGCCGAATCAGGAAAGTGCCTGAACGACGGAGCGCACGTGCAGTATGTTCAAGCTACAGCGTGTGTCGGTCAAGCACAAGTGTTTGATCACTTCAACGAGTCGCGGATGATCAGAACGCGGCTGAGACCCCCCCTGTTTGGATCAGTTTTTCGACTGCGGCGATGTCGGGGGCTGGTGGGCGATCGGCAATGAGGCGTGGGACAACAGCGCGGACCGAGGCGTGCGCCCTCTCGACGGCGGGCCCGCTGCGGAGCGGGCGGTGGTGGTCGATGGCCTCGGCGGCGCAGATGAGTTCGATCGCGATGACCGATCCAGCGAGTTCGAGGCCCCGGCGGGCCTTGGCCGCGCTGCGCGGGCCGAAGGAGTTGTAGTCCTCCATGCCTGCGCTGGTGCTGAGGTTGGCAACGCTTGCGGGCGTGGCGAGACCGATGAGTTCATTGCAGCACGCCGCGGCGGTGTACTGGGCGATCATGAGGCCGGAGTGCAGACCGGGTCCGGGGGAGAGGTAGGGGGGGAGCTTGGCTTCGGAATCAAACGCGGAGAGCATGTGATAGATGCGGCGTTCGGATATTCCCGCGATGTGCGCGATGGAGATCGCGAGGAAGTCCAGGACGATGGCCAGGGGCATGCCGTGAAAGTTTCCAGCCGAGACGATTTCCGGCTCGCGCCCAGCGGCGGCGGAGAAGACGAGGGGGTTGTCGGTGACGGCGCCCAGTTCGCGCTCAACCGCGCTGCGGACATGCTCGAAGGCGTCCCAGGCCGCGCCAAGGACCTGCGGCACGCAACGGAGGGAGTAGGGATCCTGCACGCGCGGATCGTTGATCGCGTGGGAGGGGATGATCTGGCTGCCCTTGAGCATCGCGAGAATCGCGGCGGCGACACGCTTCTGCCCGGGTTGGCAGCGGGCTTCGTGCACGCGGGGATCGAGGAAGGCATCGGTGCCGCGGCAGGCGTCGATGGACATCGCGCTGGCGGCGATGGCCGCGTGGAACAGCCGGGTGTAGTCGGTCGCGAGGAGCACCCCTTGCGCGGCCATGAGGTGCGTGCCGTTGATGAGGGCGAGGCCTTCCTTTGCTTCGAGCGTGAGCGGGGGGATGGCGGCGGTTTTCAGGGCATCACCGCCGGGCATCGCTCTCCCCGCGACTTCCGCCTCGCCTTCGCCGAGCAGGACGAGGGCGACATGCGCAAGGGGCGCGAGGTCGCCGGAGGCACCACAGGATCCGACACCGGGGACGACGGGGGTGATCCCCGCATTGAGCAGCGCGATGATGCGTTCGACGACTTCGGGGCGGACGGCGGAGAGCCCTCGTGTGAGCGAGGCGGCGAGCAGGAGCATCATGCCGCGGACGACATCGCGCGGCAGGGGAGCGCCAACGCCGGCGGCGTGGCTGCGGATGAGGTTGCGCTGCAGGTCGCGGAGATCGGCATCGGAAATCCGCTGGCGCGAGAACGAACCGAAGCCGGTGTTGATGCCGTAGTGTGGTTCACCATCGCTCATGGCTTGTGTCAGTGCGTCGCGCGCGGCGATCAGCCTGCGCGAGCCCTCGGGGGCGAGTTCGACCCTGGCGTCGTCGCGGGCGACGGCCTCGACCATGGCGATGGTGAGGGGCGCGCCATCAAGGCGGACTGGTCCACGATGAACGATTGGGGACGCTTGGGAGAGGGGATGCATCGCAACATCGTCGCGGGGTGGAGGCCCCGGAGCAACTGCCGGCCAACACTTGTTGCCAGTGGAAGGGTGCAACCGGGGAGGAAGTGAGCGGTTGGTCCTGCATCCGGGGGCCGCGGTGGCCGATCCTTTCATCAGTGAACCTCAGCATGCCCGCCATGAAGATCCATGCCACGATCGCCCTTGCCGGCCTGCTCGTCGCGGTCACCGCAGGGTGCACGACGTTCCAGGCGGCCGAGTCCGACTACTCGTATGCGGAGTACGTTGCCCCGCTCACAGACGAAGACTGGCCCGCGCGCGAAACGGCGGATCTGGAGAGGATCGCCCGCGAGACGCCGCGGCTGGTGTATCGGTATGTGCTGGACGGCACAAAGACGGAAGAAGAACTCGAGCCGCAGTTCCGGGAGTCACTGAAGCGAGCGGATGCGAGGATTCCGTACTCGAAGGCGTTCGGGCAGGGGATCATCCGGGTGGTGCGTGGCGGCGGCTCGCGGGAACGGACCCGCACAGTCCCGATCGAGCGGCCGCAGAATGCCTCCGCGTCTGAAGCGGGCCCAAATAGGGGGGCGATGCCCAACACAACGCAGCCGGACGAGCCGGCAACCCCGGGATCGACGGACTTCCTCTTGCGGGACTTCTACAGCTCGGTGCGGTTCGTATCGTTCTCGCCGCTGGCGGACCGACCGGCGGACACCCGCTACGAGAACTTCCTGGAAGCATCGTCGACATCGCAGAACCGGTTCTTCAAGCAGCGCGATGCGGGGATCCGTGTCAACGATCGCGAGAAACTGATGGTGCTGGCGGAGGGGACGCGGTTGCGACTCCTTGAGCCGCCCGCCGGAGTGCGGCCGCGGGGGCTGGTGGTGCACATCGCCGGTCTGGGCTCGATCCAGTTCGAAGAACCGCTGCTGAAAGAGTTGCTCTCACGCGGGTGGTGTGTGCTGCGGGTCGCGACGCCGCGGATCTGGTGGTATGAGTCACAGACCTACAAGATGGAATCGTGGGAAGATGTCGAAGCGAACGCTGTGAAACTCGCCGCATCTTTTGACGACCTGCTTGCCGAGTCGGCGTACGCGGCGGAGGCGGGATTGGCCTGGCTGGCCGAGGAGCGGCCGGACCTTCCGCTGTCGCCGCTGGCGATTGTCGGTTGCAGCGCGGGCGGGCTGATCGCTCCGGCCGTGGTGGCGAGGATGCCGGATCGGTTTGATGCCTGCGTGCTGGTCGGCGCGGGGGCGAACCTGCTGAAGGTCAGCCAGCTCAGCGACCTGACCGATGGCGGTGTCAAGCTTGAATGGAAAGACGGGATCCGGAACATGGCGTATCGGGATCGGTTGTTCTCAAGGTATCTCGAGCTGTCGAAGCTCGATCCGTATCACACGGCCCGGTTCCTCCGGGACAAGCCCGTTCTTTTCCACAGCGCGGAGTTCGATTCGACCGTGCCCGCGGAATGCGGCTTTGAGCTCTATGAGCGACTGGGCAGGCCAGACCGGCTGACGAGCTTTGTCGGCCATCGGCTGTTGTTCTGGACGTTTCCCAAGCACGCGACGCGGATCGCCGACTGGCTTGAGCAGGCGGTGACTCGCCGGCTGAGCCTGCGGCCGGGAGAGGCCGAGCACGCGTCGACGGGGGCGGGCGGAGCAGGCTTGGGGCTTCCGTAGGGGCGAGCGCTCGGGCGCCATGCCTGGCGAACCCGCGGATCAGGGCCCGGCTGCCTGCCCCTGGCACCCCCCCGCTTCACGGATTCGAGGTCCTATAAGGACAGTTATGTAAAACTCAGTGGCCGGCGGGCGTTCAGGGGGCGGAATCGGCAGCGACGGACCCAAGCCGGAGCTCCATCCATCGTGTGCCGGGTGTGGGGTCGCGGTTGTATGGCGGGATATCGCGGAAGCCGAGCGACTGGTACAGGCTTGTCGCCGTCGTCATGGAGGCCCCGGTGTCGAGGCGCATGGCGTGGTAGCGGGCTTTGCGGGCAGCGTCGATGATGGCCCGGGCGAGTGCGCGGCCGATGCCCAGCCCGCGAGCGGACGGGCGAACGTACATGCGCTTCATCTCACAGATGTCCGTCGCGATCGGCCGGAGCGCGACACAGCCCACTGACTGAACGGCGTCATCAAACGCGAGAAGCATGACGCCATGGGGCGGGCCGTACGCGCCGGGAAGCGCAGCGAGTTCGGCATCGATGCCCTGGTGCTCAAGACTGGCGCATTCGGCGGTGTACTCAAGCGACCGGGCGTACTCGGTGCAGAGTTCGCGGAAGGCAGCAATGTCCATCGCGCCAGCAACCGAGCGGATCGAGTATGGCATAGCTCTGCTCCCGGCGAGCCGCCGATCGATCAGTCACCCACGGCGGCCCGGCACTTTGCCGCCACATCGGTGAGTTTCACGACCTCGCCCTTGCCGGTGTCGCGACGGGCCTTGAACTCGACACCGCCCTCGGCCAGGGCCTTGTCGCCGATGGTCAGTCGCACGGGGATCCCGATGAGGTCGGCATCCTTGAACTTCACGCCAGCACGCTCATCGCGGTCATCGATGAGGACATCAAGCCCCGCCGCGGCGAGATCGGCCGCGAGTCGATCGGCCGCGCTCATATGCGAGGCGTCCTCGGGCTTCATGATGGTGATAAGGACGTGGTACGGCGCGATGGCGGCGGGCCAGATGATGCCGTTCTCGTCGTGATTCTGCTCGACGCTCGCGGCCATGGTGCGGGAGACGCCGATGCCGTAGCACCCCATGATGACGCTGGCCTTCTGCTGCTTGTCATCGAGGATGGAGAAGCCCATGGCGTCGGAGTACTTGGTGCCGAGCTTGAAGATGTGGCCGACTTCAATGCCGCGGCCGGTGACAAGTTTGGCTCCGGGCGCGCGGGGCGAGGGGTCGCCTTCAGCGGCGTTTCGGATGTCAGCGAGTTTAACATAACGCGAATCGTCCAGGATCGCCCCAACTTCCCGCCGCCAGTTGAAATGCTTGACGTGGTGATCGATCTTGTCGGAGCCGGAAGCCCAGAAACCGCCCCCAGCAACATCGGGGTCGACGAGCATCAGGATGTCCGTTCGGCCGGCGATGACCTTGGGGCTGACATAGCCGATCGCGAAGCCGGCCTCGCGGGCTTCCTTCTCAGGGGCGAGTTCGACCTTCCAGCCACTGGCGGTCTTGACCTTCCCCTCGTTGACGTCGTGGTCGCCGCGGACAACGGCGAGGATCCACTTGGGCGCGGTCTTCGCATCCTCCCCGCCCCCCCCACTCACGCCGCCGCCGATTCGTTCAATCGGTCGGAACACGATGGTCTTGAGCATGCGGTCGGGCTTGACCTTGATGAACTTGCCGACCTCGGTGATGCCCGGCATCCCGGGCGTGTGGACCTCGGTGAGCTCGCCGCTGGGGGCGCCATTGAACGCGCCGCCCTCGACTGCACGCTCACCGATCTCGCACTTCTCGACGTTGGCCGCGTAGCCGGAGACGGGGCACTTGAGGATCGTGTCCTCGCCGCTTGGCGCATTCACCATGAACTCGTGGCTCGCGGAGCCGCCGATGGGGCCGCTCTCGGCTTCGACGGCCGTGAAATCGAGACCGCAGCGTTTGAAGACGTTTGAGTACGCGCGGTACATCGCGTCGTAGACCTCGTTGAGCCCCCCCGCTCCTTCGACGGCGGTGTGGAAGGAATAGGCATCCTTCATAATGAACTCGCGGCAGCGGAGCAGGCCGGAGCGCGGGCGGGCTTCATCGCGATACTTGGTCTGGATCTGGTAGAGGCTGAGCGGCAACTGCTTGTAGCTGGTGATCGAGCCCTTCACCAGCTCGGTGATCGGCTCCTCATGCGTGGGTCCGAGCGCGGAGACCGCGCCCTTGCGATCGGTGACCTTGAAGAGCAGGTCGCCATAGTCGACATCGCGTTTGGTGTCCTTGTACAACTCGATTGGGAGCATCGCTGGCAGGAGCAGCTCGCTTGCGCCGGCGGCATCCATCTCCTCGCGCACGATCTGGCTCACCTTGCGGAGGGTGCGCCAAGCCAGGGGGAGATAGTCGTAAATGCCCGAGCCGAGCTTCCGGATGAAGCCGGCGCGTGAAAGCAGGATGTGCGACGGGCTTTCGGCATCGGCCGGTGCCTCGCGTGTGGTCGGGATGAGGGTGGAGCGCCAGCGGTGAATGATGCCGCGGCCGGGATGTTCTGCACGTTCGTTCTGGAGATTCGACATAGGGCGGGAGTGTAGGGAGGAAAGGAGAGAACGCTCGGCGGGATGCGACGCCCCGGGCTGCCAACAATCATGCCTCCCGGCGGCCGCTGCACTTGACCTGGCGCAGTGATTTCCCGGCAAGGATGCCAGAGCGTTGTCGCACCCCCCCACTCATTCTGAACGGCAGAGGCCAAACCCCGATGCGACCGACCCGATGGCTGGCCCTGCGGTGGGCGGATCGGGCATGGCCGCGCCGGAGGTGCTGGAGCCCGCAAAGCGGCGCGGGGTGCGTGCGGGTCCCGGGCTGAATGCCGATGGCTCTTTGCGGAGCGGGAAGCTCGCAGGGCTGTCGATGACGATGGCGATTCTGACGCTGTCGTGGCCGATCATGGCGGAAAGCTCGCTGCAGTCGCTGGTGGGCTTGACGGACACGTTTCTGTCGGCACAGCTCTCGGAGGCGGCGACGGATGCCATCGGCGGGGCCTCGTACATCCTCTGGTTCGTGGGGCTGGTGGCGATGGCGATCAGCGTCGGGGCGACCGCGCTGGTGAGCCGGGCGATCGGCGGATCGCGGTTGGCGGTTGCGCACGCGGCGACTGGGCAGACGATGATTCTCGCCGTGGTGACCGGCATCGCCACCGGCGCGTTTGTCGCGGCCATGGCCGGGCCGATGTCGCACATCATGAACCTGACAGGCGCGGCGGAGGAAGGGTTCCGGACGTATATCCGCGTGTGCGCGGTCGGGGTCCCGGCGCTCTCGGTGCTGGCGGCGGGGATCGCCTGCGCCCGCGGCGCGGGAGACTCCGTGCGGCCGCTGATGGCGATGATGGTTGTGAACGTGGTGAACATCATCGCGTCGTGGGGGCTTTCGGGCGTGGATGTCGTCCGCACGAGGCTTGTGGATGGACAACCGGTGCGGGATGTGCTGTTCGAGAACCCGCTGGACCTCAATATGGGGATCGCTGGGATCGCCTGGGGGACGGTGATCGGGGAGTATGTGGGCGCGGCGATCGTCCTGTGGCTCCTTGTCCGGGGCTCTTCGGTGGTGCGGCTGAAGCGCCACCGATTGCGGCCCCACTGGCACACCATGCGGCGGCTGATCGCGGTCGGATTGCCAAACTTCTTCGAAACGCTCGGCATGTGGGCGGGCAACTTCCTGATCATCTTGATGGTGGGCTGGCTGACCGTGACGACGGGGGCGGGGCTGGCCGCGGATGGCACCGCAGCAGCGGGCGGATTGATGGGCGCGCACATCGTCGCGATCCGGATCGAGGCATTCAGCTTCCTGCCCGGCTTTGCGATGGGCGCCGCGGCGGCAACGCTCGCTGGGCAATATCTTGGTGCGGGGAGCCCGGAGTCGGCGCGACGCGCGGTGAAGCGATGCACGCTCGTGACGGTCGTGTTCATGGGCGCGGCGGGGGTCGCGTTTCTGCTTGTGCCGACGTGGATCGTGTCCCTGATCACCGGGCAGCCGACGCACCTTGCGGAGGTGCCCCGGCTGATCTTCATCACCGGATTGGTGCAGATCCCCTTTGGGATCAGCATCGTGCTGCGATCCGCATTGCGCGGGGCGGGGGATGCGAAGTTTGTCATGTGGCTGACGTGGATCTCGACGTATGCCGTGCGGCTTCCGCTGGCGTATGCCTGCTCAGGCGTGGACATACCACTGCCGTGGGGCGGCATGCTGCACAACCCGTTCCACGATTCGCCAAGCCTGTGGGCGCTCTGGGCGGGGCTGTGCGGAGAAATTGTGATCCGTGCATGCCTCTTCGGCGGGCGGTACCTGCACGGGGGATGGCTGAAAGCCCGCGTCTGAGGCTGGTTTCAGGCCGGGTGGTTCGTGGGATCGTGGCGGACGCAGGGGCCGTCCGAAAACGTCGCATTGATTGATTTCCTGCATGTTTCGAGTCGATTTACATGCAGAAGGCCGCGATGCGGCGTTGAACTCTCCCCGTCTCCAGGAACGACCATGCCCGTCGGTCCCCCCAATGCCGGTCGCACAACGACAGTTCACGCGAGATGCGCTCTTGCCATCTGGCTTATCGCGCTCTCTTCGGGGATGGCGATGATGACGCACTCCTCCCTCACCGCAGGAGCAGTCGGGGCGTCGCCCGAGCGTTGGCCGGTGGCGTCGATCATTCCGCGGCCAGAGACGAACGCGATGATTGTGGTGTCCGTTCACCCGGCCTGCCCCTGCACCAGCGCGACGATGGCCGAGCTCTCAGAGTGGGTCCAATCGCGGCAGAACCCTCCCGAGGTCGTCGTGCTGGCGGCGCTGCCAGATGGGGAGGCCACGCGGTGGGACCTGCGGCGATTGGCGGAGCAGACCGGGACCATCGCCGGCGCACGGCTCATCGTCGATCCCGCGGGCGTGGAGTCGCTTCGGCATGGCGCGAAGACGTCGGGACACCTGGCGTACTACGACGCCGCGGGTGTGCTGCGATTTCGGGGCGGGGTGACGGCCTCACGCGGGCACCGTGGGCCGAGCGCGGGACTCTCCGCACTCTCCGCGCTCACGGATAACCAACCTTCGGAAGCCCCATCGGCCCCCGTGTTCGGTTGTCCGCTGCATGATCCGGAGTGCACGGTCGGATCGGTGGAGCCGCCGCGATGACGCACTCCACTCAGAGTCTGCGGTTCTGCGCTGAACGCGCGGACCAACTGCTCAACGATCATCTGTCGGCGGTACACCGCCGAACCGACCGGCTGTTCTCGGCGCTCTTGATGCTGGAGTGGGTGGCGGGGATCGCCGCGGCACTCTGGATCACGCCGCGTACGTGGATCGGTTCAACCTCGTACGTACACCAGCATGTCTGGGCAGCCATAGTGCTGGGTGGGGTTGCCGCGCTGTTTCCGATCTGGATGATCCGGGTCCACTCGGGTGCGGCTTCGACCCGGCACGCGGTGGCGGTGGCGCAGATGACATTCTCCGGGCTCTTCATTCACCTCACGGGCGGAAGGATCGAGACCCACTTTCACGTCTTTGGCTCGCTCGCGTTTCTGGCGCTCTACAGGGACTGGCGGGTGCTGGTGACGGCGACGGCGATCGTGACGCTGGATCACTGGGCGCGAGGGGTCTTCTGGCCCCAGTCGGTGTTCGGGACTGCGTTCTCAAGCCCGTGGCGATGGGCCGAGCACGCGGCGTGGGTGGTGTACGGCGACCTGTTCCTGATCCCCGCGTGCATCTACAGCACGCGTGAGATGAGGCAGATCGCAGAGGATCGCGCAAAGATCGAGGCCAGCCACGACCTCATCGAGAACGAGGTGCGCGAGCGCACCGCGGAGCTGAATGAGGCTCGCAGCGCGGCGGAGAGCGCAAGCCGCACCAAGAGCATGTTCCTCGCGAACATGAGCCATGAGATCCGCACGCCCATGACCGCGATCCTGGGATACAGCGACCTGCTGCGGGATACCTCGTTGGGCGAGGGGGAACGGCAGGACTATGTGAAGATTATCCGCAGGAATGGCGAGACCCTGCTGGAGTTGATCAACGAGATCCTGGATGTCTCCAAGATCGAGGCGGGAAAGCTCACTGTTCAAGCGGCGGTGTTCAGGTTGGACTCGATCGTCGCGGAGGTCGAATCCACGATGCGGGTCCGGGCGATGGGCAAGGGACTGGAGCTCAATGTCCGGTACGCGGACAGTGCGAAGCTGGAGCTCAACTCCGACGCGTTCCGAATCCGGCAGATCCTGATGAACCTGGTCGGCAATGCGATCAAGTTCACTCAGTCCGGCTCGGTTGACATTCTGGTGCGCAGCGAAACGGACGCGACTGGAGGCGATCATGCGGTGATCGAGGTCACCGACTCGGGGATCGGGATGTCGGAGAACGAGATGGCCGGACTGTTCCGGCCGTTCACCCAGGCGGATGAATCAACAACGAGACGCTTCGGTGGGACCGGACTGGGATTGACGATCTCTCGACGGCTTGCGGAGTTGCTGGGGGGGGAACTGACAATGCGGAGCACCCCGGGCGCGGGAAGCACGTTCAGTGTTCGTCTGCCCCGCGGAGAGATCGGCGACGGGCTCCTGCCACGGCCGGACGCCCCCGATCGGGCGGACTCGGAGAATGCGGAGCTTTCCGGGCGCATCTTGCTGGCCGAAGATGGGCCGGACAATCGTCGGCTGTTGATCATGCACCTGAGCCGCGCCGGGGCAACCGTTGAAGTGGCCGAGAACGGCCGAATCGCCTGCGAGATGGCGCTGGATGCGGCGGCATCCGGGGTGCCGTACAGCCTCATTGTGATGGACATGCAGATGCCTGAGCTTGACGGGTATGATGCGGCCCGGAAGCTCCGGGAAAGCGGCATTACCACGCCCATCATCGCGCTCACAGCGCACGCGATGGACACGGACAGGGCCAAGTGCCTCGCGGCGGGCTGCAACGATTACACGACCAAGCCGATCAATCGTGCCCGACTCCTGGCGATGTGCGAACGCTGGATGCGTGCGACTCGGCAGGTGGTCGAGTCGCCACGGGGCGGCGGCAAATCCTGACTTCTCCGCCGTTTCTCTTGCCGCCATTGCTGCGGATGTGGCCGCTCACCCCCGCTCCCGTCCGCAGACGCGGGTCGGGAGAGATCCGTGTAGACTGAGCAGGATTCTCTGGCTCCACAGACAACCAGGTGTACCGAGAGGAGACTCATGCTCCTGTTCACTCTTGCCGCGGTGGTTTCCATGGAAGCGAGTGCGAAAGTCGAATCGGACCTGCCCGTGGCGACACGCTCGGAGGTGTTCGCGACGCACGGGATGGCGGCCACAAGCCACCCGCTGGCGACGCAGATCGCGCTCGACATCCTGAAGAGGGGCGGGACCGCTGTGGATGCGGCCATTGCCGCCAATGCCGCGCTGGGACTCATGGAGCCGACCGGGTGCGGCATCGGCGGAGACTTGTTCGCGATCGTGTGGTCGCCGGATTCCAAGAGTCTGCATGGCTACAACGGCTCTGGTCGTGCGCCCGCAGCGCTGACGATCGAACTCGTAAGAGGTCGTGGGCTGGACGAGATACCCCCGAAGGGCCCGCTGACAGTGACCGTGCCGGGGTGCGTGGACGGGTGGTTCGCACTGCACGGTGAGTTCGGCGCGCTGACCATGCGGGAGATCCTCGCGCCCGCGATCGCCTATGCACGGAGCGGCTTCCCGATCACGCCGGTCATCGCACGTGGCTGGAAGGGCAATGTCCGTGCGTTCGCGGAGATGCCTGGGTTCAAGGAACAGTTTACGGTGAGCGGGCGTGCGCCCGAGGCCGGAGAGATCTGGCGGAACTCGAATCTTGCGGTCACGCTTGAGCGGATCGCCGAGCGCGGGCGCGATGGGTTCTACGCGGGGGAAGTGCCCGCAACAGTTGAGAAATACATCGCCGAGCAGGGCGGAGTGCTCGCGGCCAGCGACTTCGAATCGCACCGAGGGGAATGGGTGCAGCCGGTCTCTGCGAACTACCGCGGCTACGACGTCTGGGAACTTCCGCCCAACGGCCAGGGGATCGCCGCGCTGCAGATCCTGCAGATCATGGAGGGGTTCGATGTCCGGTCGATGGGCTTTGGCAGCGCGGACCACATCCACGCGTTCGTCGAGGCAAAGAAGCTCGCATTCGAGGACCGCGCCCGCTCGTACGCCGACCCCGCCTTCTACAGGTCGCCGGTCGATCGGCTGATCAGCGCTGAGTATGCGGCGGAGCGGCGAGCGAAGATCGACATGAACAAGGCCGCGCAAGCGGTTGAGCCGGGCATGATCGCTGGTGGCGCGGACACGATCTACCTCACCGTCGCGGATTCCAAGGGAATGATGGTGTCTCTGATCCAGTCAAACTATCGCGGCATGGGCAGCGGCATGACACCGCCGGGGCTGGGGTTCATGCTGCAGAATCGGGGCGAGCAGTTCGCTCTCGATCCCGCGCACCCGAACGCGCTCGCCCCCGGCAAGCGCCCCTTCCACACCATCATCCCGGCATTCGTCACCAGGGATGGCACGCCGTGGATGAGCTTCGGCGTGATGGGCGGCGCGATGCAACCGCAGGGGCACGCTCAGATCGTCATGAACCTGATTGACTTCGGTATGACGTTGCAGCAGGCGGGGGATGCGCCGCGCATTCACCACGACGGCTCGACCGAACCTGTTGGCGTTGAGCTCAGGGTCATGAGCGATGGTGGCGTCCTGAGCCTCGAACCCGGGTTCTCCGAGGCGACAATCCGCGAACTCGAACGCCGCGGCCACACCATCAAGCCGCTGGCAACTCCGTACTTCGGGGGATATCAAGCCATCATGCGCGACCCGAAGACCGGCGTGTATGTCGGGGCTTCAGAGTCCCGCAAGGACGGACACGCGGCGGGGTATTGATCAACTGGCTAAGGGAAACTTCATGCTGCGCCACCTCGCCTTCGCGGCCCTGACGCTCGTGCTCATGTTGTCCGCCACCCATGCGATCGCACAAGCCGGCGCATTGATGCCGCAGGAGCTTCGCTGCGAGTACCTGACGAACCCTCTCTCGGTGCACGAATCCCGGCCGCGGCTGTACTGGACGCTCCGCGCCGCACGCCGCGCTGAGCATCAGACGGCGTATCAGGTACAGGTTTCCTCCTCCGCCGTGCTGCTGGCAGGCGGCCACGCCGATCTCTGGGACAGTGGCAGGGTCGAGTCGGGCCAAACTGCGCATATTGAGTATTCCGGAAGGCCGCTGCCTGCACGCCAGGGCTGTCACTGGAGGGTCCGCGTGTGGGACCGTGATGGCCGCGAGGGTGCCTGGAGTGACCCAGCCGTGTGGGAGATGGGCCTGCTCAACCCGGACGATTGGACGGCGAAGTGGATCGATGCCGCGCCCTCGCCGGTGCAGCTCACCGTCACGCGTGCGGTCTATGCGACCGTTGACGGCTCAGTGACCAAGGATGTGACCGATACGGTCGGGCTGCTGGTGAACAACACGGGCGGGGATCTCGCCGTCACGAATGAGACTCTGGGCGGAGACCCGGCGTATGGCCAGCGCAAGCGGCTTCGCATCGAGTACACGCTTGATGGCGCTGCGAAGGCCAGCGAAGCGGATGAGGGCACCACGCTCTCGCTTCCATCCGGCCAACTCCCCTACCTCCGCCGAGGATTCACACTTGGCAAGCCTGTGGCGAGGGCCCGACTCTATGTCACCGCGCTGGGTGTGTACGAGATCTCGCTGAACGGGAAGCGTGTCGGCGATCAGCACCTCGCGCCCGGCTGGACGGACTACCGCAAACGCGTGCACTATCAGGCGTATGACGTCGCATCGCAGCTCGCAGCAGGAGAGAACGCGATCGGAGCGATGGTCGGGCCGGGGTGGTTCTGCGGCCGCGTGGGTCTGTTCGGGATCACGAAGTTCTACGGCGATGCGCCCGCACTGATCGCTCAGCTGGAGATCACCTACGCGGACGGATCGACCGAGCGGATCGTGACCGACAACTCGTGGAAGATGCATCCGGGACCGCTGCTCATGGCCGACATGATGAGAGGCGAGACGTACGACGCGACGCTCGCGATCGCAGGCTGGAGCAGGCCGGGGCTTGATGATCGTCACTGGGGATCGGCGACTGTTCGCGATGAGGTTCGGAATCTGCAGGGCGAGGTCGCCGAGCCCGTCAAGATCGTTGCCGAGCTTCCGGCGAAGTCTGTCACCGAGCCGGAAGCGAACAAGGCGATCTTCGACCTCGGCCAGAACATGGTCGGCGTAGTTCGACTCCGCGTTGCACTCCCGCGCGGCACGGTGCTCACCATCCGCCACGGCGAGATGCTGAACCCCGATGGCTCGCTCTATACCGCGAATCTTCGTGGTGCGCCAAGCATCGACACCTACACCTGCGCCGGCACCGGCGTCGAGGTCTGGCAGCCGCGATTCACGTTCCACGGCTTCCGCTACGTCGAGGTGTCGAATCTTGGTCCCAGCCCCTCCGCCGGCACGGTTACGGGGCTTGTCCTTTCGTCGGCAACTCCGCCGGCGGGGACGTTCGAGTGCTCCGATCCGCGGCTCAATCAACTGTACTCCAACATCGTCTGGGGGCAGCGCGGGAACTACCTCAGCGTGCCGACCGACTGCCCGCAGCGCGATGAACGCATGGGCTGGATGGCGGATACACAGGTCTTCGTTCCAACAGCGGCATACAACGCCGACATCGCGGCGTTCATAACCAAGTGGATGACGGATGTCATCGATGCGCAGCGAGAGGATGGCGCGCATTCGGATGTCGCCCCGGCTACCCGGGGCCTGACGTACGGCACTCCCGCCTGGGCCGATGCCGGCACAGTCGTCCCGTGGCTCATCTACGAGATCTATGGCGATAAGCGACTGCTCGAGCGCAGCATCGAGTCGATGATCCGGTGGGTGGAATGGTGCCGCGAGCACAGCACGGGCCTGCTGCGCGACAGGGACCGCGGCAACGATTACGGCGACTGGCTGAGCATCAACGCGGACACCCCGAAGGATGTGCTGGGCACGGCATACTTCGCGCACTCGACGGACCTGGTCGCTCGTTCGCTACGTGTGCTGGGGCGGGTCGAAGAAGCGATGCAGTACGAGCAGCTCTTCGAGGACATCAAGGCCGCGTTCAACAAGGCGTACGTCGGAGCGGACGGGCGCATCAAGGGCGACACGCAAACGGCCTACATCCTCGGACTTCGCTTCAACCTGTTGTCGCATGAGCACCGCGAGCGTGCACTTGAGTACCTCGTGGCGGACATCGAATCCAAGGGCAACAGGCTCTCCACGGGGTTTGTGGGCGTGAGCCACCTGCTCCCGGTCCTCAGCGAGAACGGGCGGCCGGATGTGGCCATGAAGCTCCTGCTCCAGGATGAGTTCCCATCGTGGCTGTACTCCGTGAAGCACGGCGCAACGACGATCTGGGAGCGCTGGAACGGGTACACCCCGGAGACCGGCCCGCACCCGGACATCAGCATGAACTCGTTCAACCACTACGCGCTCGGCTCGTGCGGGCAGTGGCTGTTCAGCGATGTCGCGGGGATATCGCCCACGAACTTCGTGGGCTTCGCGCAGGCGGACCTCTGGCCGCAGTGGGATGGACCGATCACGGCGGCCAACGCGACTTACCGATCGATCCATGGCACATGGCGATCGTCGTGGAAGAACGATGGCGGGCGAATGACCTTCGATGTCACCGTTCCTCCGAACACGGTTTCGCACATCATGATCCCGGCCGAGCGTGTCGAGGACATCTTCGAGTCGGGGCGACCGGTCGTCGGCGCCGATGGTGTGGTGGCAATCGACGGCATCCGCTCGATTCTTGCGTTCGGGCCCGTCGCCAACATCGAGCTCGGATCCGGCGAGTACCGCTTCGAGTTCACGATGCCGTGACCATCCCCGCCGCGACGGTGCGATACTGACGCGCCCGCCTTGACATATTCTGATATGGGCACATACTGTGGCCATGGCCCGCGCCCCAACCACCTCCGACGTCTTCAACGCGATCGCCGAGCCGCGTCGGCGGCAGATTCTGGACCTGCTCGGTTCCTCCGGGCCGGTCGCGGTCGGCGTCATTGTCGCGACACTCGGCCTGCCGCAACCGACCGTGTCCAAGCACCTGGGCGTGCTGAGGGAGGTGGGCCTGGTCTCCGTTGAGAGGCAGGGCCAGAGCCGCGTGTACCAGCTCAATGCGCAGGAGATCAAGGCCGTGCACGACTGGACCAGCAACTTCGAACGCTTCTGGACGCACCACCTCGACCGCATCAAACAGCGCGCGGAAGCGAAGGCTCGCACGCACGATCACCCGTTTGCCGTCGCGGCGGCCGCCGCGAAGAAGGAGTCACGCTCATGAGTACGACCACGCTTGCTCACCTCCCCCCAGCCGTTTCCGACTCCGTGCAGACGCTCAGTATCACAAAGGAAATCTCGATCGCCGCGCCGGTCGAGATGGTGTTCGATTCTGTGCTCGAAGAGATGGGACCGGGGAGCGAGATGCCCGATGGCACGCCCTTCCCGATGAAGATCGAGCCTTGGCCGGGTGGCCGCTGGTATCGCGACACCGGCAACAACACCGGGCACTTCTGGGGCCATGTGCAGGTCATCAAGCCCCCGCCTCATCCGCACCCGGTGCTCGAGGTCTGCGGCCCGATGTTCATGTCTTACCCCGCGATGTCCCACGTGCAGTATAGGTTGATCCCTCAGCCGGGCGGAACGTTGCTCCGCATCACGCACCGCGCGCTCGGGTTGATCCCGCCTGATCACGCCGAGGGCGTGCACAGCGGCTGGCAGCACGGGTTGGACCGCATCCGTTTGATCGCCGAGCGGCGAGCCGCGAAGAAGCACGCCTCGCGCTGACCCCCCTCACTGCCACCACCCTGTCAGCCCACCCATTTCTGAGCGCATTGCGCTGCGCTGTCGCTCCGCCCCAAGGAACCCCATCATGCCAGACATCCTCCACCGCATCGGGATCCTGTCAGAGTCGCCGCAGCCTGTGTACGAAGCGCTCACGTCGCTCCCCGGCCTTCGCTCCTGGTGGACCGATAGCGTGAAGGGCGAAGGCACGGTCGGGGGCTCACTGCACTTCCGATTCGGCGATCTCGGCGGCTTCGACATGCGGGTGATCGAGCTTGTCCCATCCGCGCGAGTGCTGTGGGAAGTCATCGGAGGGCCAGAGGAATGGCTCGGGACGCGGGTGCGGTTCGATCTGCACCAGGCAGACGGGCACACGATCGTGCTCTTCAAGCACGAGGATTGGAAGGAGCCCGTCGAGTTCATGCACCATTGCAGCACCAAGTGGGCGATCTTTCTGATGAGCCTCAAGTCGCTCCTTGAGACGGGGAGGGGTGCTCCGTATCCGCGCGATGTCAAGATCGACAACTGGAACTGACTGCCCCCCACTGCCCCCGCTGCCCCGCTCTGCCGCGTCCCACGACCTTTGCACACCGCACGTGGTCCGAGGTACA
This sequence comes from Planctomycetota bacterium, assembly GCA_023432465.1. Classification (GTDB taxonomy): domain Bacteria; phylum Planctomycetota; class Phycisphaerae; order Phycisphaerales; family UBA1924; genus JAHBXL01. The sequence continues at coordinate 21,996 of JAEYUO010000064.1, forward strand.
CTGCTCCTGTTCGCAGATGCCGCTCCAAGTTTCTGCTCCCCGCACCTTTTCGGAGAATCACCATGGCCTACGTCGACGGGTTCGTCATCGTCATCCCCACCAAGAGCCTCCCCAAGTACAAGAAGATGGCCAAGGTGGGCGCCAAAGTGTGGTGCGAGCTCGGCGCTCTCGAGTACCGCGAGTGCGCCGGCGATGACATGAAGGTCAAGATGGGAGTGCCGTTTCCCAAGCTCGCCGGCGCGAAGGCCGGAGACACCGTGATCTTCTCGTGGATCGTGTACAAGTCCAAGGCCGACCGCAACAGGATCAATGCGAAGGTTATGAAGGACCCGCGCATCGCCGCCATGTGCAATCCGAAGGACATGCCCTTCGACATGAAGCGGTTCTCTTACGGCGGGTTCAAGACGATCGTCGCGGGTTGAAGCCTCTACGCGCCACCGGAGAGCACATGAACCACCAACCCAGGACCCTGACGATCGCGGGCTGGGTCCTGACCTCACTCCTCGCGCTCATGCTTCTGTTCAGCGCGACGATGAAGTTCGTCAGTCCTCCGGACATGTCCAAGCAGTTCGTCGAGCACCTCGGCTATCCGGCGAACCTGGCGATACCGATCGGTGTTGTTGAGGTCGTGTGCCTGTCGGCCTTCCTCATCCCTCGCACCGCCGTGCTCGGCGCCATCCTGCTGACAGGCTATCTCGGCGGCGCGACCGCGACGCACCTCCGCGTCGGGGATCCGTTTATCGCCCCGGTGATCGTCGGAATGGCGGTGTGGCTCGCGCTCTTCCTGCGAGACCCCCGCATCCGAGGCCTCATCCCGATCCGTCGGGGCCAGTTGCGCGCCTGACCGCGTCCGTGCGCGAGTAGCCAAGGACGCTCAATGAGCAGTCGCACCCCGTCTCACTGCGCGTTGCATCCCGCGGTGGCTTCAACGCTCATCCCGGCCAGCCCGCTCAGCAGGTTCTCGACGACATCGGCCGCGTGATACGTCTGCGCGCCCGGCTTCAGGAACCGTGCCACATCCGCAACATCATCCCCCGAGGTGATCAGCGGAAGTTCCACTTCGTTCCCACCATCTCGCACCTGCGCCAGACCGATGTTCGCCACCAAGCCGTTGCAGACGCACATCCGGCCCTGGGTCTGCTCCTGCTTGCCACCCTTGGCCACGAAATCCTCCACGGGCTCGGCCGGGCAACGCCAACCGATGGTGCCATCCGGCTTCTTATAGGCGTGCCGCAGGTATCCAAGGTCGCAGATTCTGCCGCTCCGCTCCGGGGCCGCGGGGTCCGCCCGGGTCCCCGCCATCCGCAGAACCTTGAACGGAAAGCCCGTCGGCGAAGCGACCGGGTCGGTGTGCACGTGCGCCTCGCCGGCGCGGCTGAGCGCAAGCACCTGCCGCTTGATCGATGCCGTGAGCCCCGATTCCTCGCAGTAAGCAAACGCCGTTCCGACCTGCACCCCTGCCGCGCCGAGAGCGATCGCCTCCGCAACGCGCTCGGGCCGCGCATACGACCCGGCCAGCCAGAACGGCAGCCCGATCGCTCGAATTGCGTTGAGGTCCGCCCGGTCGCGGTCGCCATAAATCGGCTCACCCTCCGAAGTAAGCCGCATCGCGCCCCGCGGCGGGGCATTGTGCCCTCCCGCGGTCGGGCCTTCGACGATGAAACCGTCCACGCGGCCGCTGGATTTGCGGGCGAGGACCTCGGCCAGCGTTGCCGAAGACACGATCGCGTAGAACTCCGGCCGCGGCAGTGTTCGCGGTCCCTCGGGCCAGAACTCGGCAGGGTCGAACCGGATCTTGTAGCTGTCCGCCGGCCCCGCGCCCTGCACATCCAGAGCCAACTCGACCGCTTCGCCGCGTGCCAGTTGGTCGAGCACGCCGGGAATGGCCCGCGGAATGCCCGCGCCCATCAGCACGCAGGAAACCCCGGCGAGCATCGCGCCATACAGCGACGAAAGCGTCGGCGCCTGGATCTTCTCGAGGTAGTTGATCCCGATCGGGGCATCGTGCCCCTCCTTGGCGAGCCACACTTCGACAAAGTTGCTTGCGACGATCAACTCCTCAGCCGCGCGTGATGGCGCCTCGGAGGGCAACGGCTTGGACTTGAACGGACGACGCTCGGGCTTCCCGCCCGGCTCAAAGTACCGCTCGAGGATGCGCTGCGCGACCCCCGGAATCGGAAAGTGATCCAGTGCGCGGCGTGTTTCGCCGCCCGGATCGCCCAGTTGCAGCCGCCGCGCCATGATCGCGTCGAGCGCGGTCCCGGAGACCACTCCGAGTTGCCCGGTGAGCGCGACAGCCCTGGCCAGCCGCCAGTCGGATACCCCAGCACCCATGCCGCCCTGAATGATGATGGGCCGATTCGTGGTTTGCATGGAAAGAGTCTAGGCATATACCGGACTCATTCATCCTCAATAGTGCTCCAATACCCCATAGACCCGACACCCGCACTGTCACGAGCCCCAAGGGCCATCGGCGGCGGGGACGGTCAGTGGTACTCTCCCCAACTCAGCCGCGAGGTGACCAGATTCCACACCGAACACCAAGACGAGACAAGCCCCATGTCCAACACCAACGTCGAACTCATACGCGGCCTCTACAACGACTTCGCGTCCGGGAACATTCCCGCGGTGCTTGCCGCCATGAGCCCGGACATCATCTGGAACGAAGCGGAGAACTTTCCGTACGCTGATGGCAATCCGTACATCGGTCCCGAGGCCGTGCTGAACGGTGTGTTTGCCAGGTGCGGAGGCGAGTGGGACGGCTTTGCCGTCAAGGTCGATGAGATCCTCGATGCGGGCGACACCATCATCGCCATGGGCCGCTACCTCGGAACGTTCAAGGCGACCGGCCGCGCCCAGAACACGCAGATGGCGCACGTCTGGCGCATCGCGGATGGCAAGGTTGTGCGGTTCCAGCAGTACGCCGACACGCTGCAGGTTGCGCGGGCGATCGGCTCATCGGTTGCCCATTGAAGGGTCCGCCCGCTATCGCCCAGCCGCCAGCAGAAGTCAGATCAACGTGGTCCGCTTCCACTCGTCCTTCTTCTTGGCCGCGGCGACCGCTGCCGGCGCATCGGCGTGATCCGCCGCCAGATACATCAGCAGGGTGTGGCCGATTCGGATCCGATCGCCGTCGTTCAGCGGCGTGTCGAGGAGGATCTGCTTGTCGTTCACGAACACCCCGTGAGCGCTTCGATAATCGCCCGCGATGTGCTTCCCCGTCGCGGCATCAAGCCGCACCTGCAGGTGCTTCCGCGAAACCAGTGGATCGAGAACCTGAAAGGTACAGGTATCATCGCGACCGACCGAAACCAGCGGATCGCGCAGCGGGTAATGGGCGCCCTCCCCCGGTCCCTGAATGACCACCAATGATGCCATGCCGAAGGCCTCCTTCTGGTACTCTACCAGAACCTACGACTTCCGGCGGAGAGACTGAATGCAGAGCGGCGGAACCCAGATCGGCGGATACACGATTACCCGCGAAATCGGCCGCGGCGGAATGGGGGTGGTCTACCTGGCGCGGGACACCCGCCTCGACCGCGATGTCGCGATCAAGGCCCTTCCCGAATCCCTCGCCGCCGACCCTGACCGCCTCGCCCGCTTCCAGCGCGAGGCCAAGGTGCTGGCCTCCCTGAATCACCCCAATGTCGGCGGCATTCACGGGCTGGAACAGGCAGACGGCCGGCAATATCTGGTTCTTGAGTACATCGAGGGCCAGACCCTCGCCGACTGTCTCAAGCGCGGCCCGATCCCGATTGAAGAGGCCCTCCCCATTGCCCGCCAGATCGCCGAGGCCCTTGAAGCCGCGCACGAGAAGGGCATCGTCCACCGAGACCTGAAGCCCGGCAACGTGATGGTGACGCCCGGGGGCGCGGTCAAGGTTCTGGACTTTGGCCTTGCCCGGACGGCGGAGGGATTGCCTTCATCGACGAACTATGGCGCGGATGCGGCCAACTCCCCGACCGTGACAAACCCCATGCCTGCGCACAGCCCGTCGATCCCCGGGGCGATCATGGGCACCGCGGGCTACATGTCCCCCGAGCAGGCCCGTGGCAAGCCGGTCGACAAGCGTTCCGACATCTTCTCCTTTGGTTGCGTGCTCTACGAGATGCTCTCGGGAGCGGAGCCGTTCCGCGGCGAGACGGTGACGGATTCCCTGGGCGCGATCCTCCACCGCGAGCCGGAGTGGTCGCTCATTCCCCCCACCACTCCGCCGCGGGTTCGCGAGCTTGTCAGGAACTGCCTTGCCAAGGACCGTCGGCAGCGTCTCCACGACATGGGCGACGCTCGTCTTGAGCTTGAGCGGGCGATCGCCGGGCACGAGTGGGCATCGGCCCCTCAGGCAGTCGCCGCAGGACGGCGGAACCGGCTCGTGCCGGCGGGATTGGTCTGCGCCGCGGCAGTGCTCGCGGGCGGCGGCGGATGGCTGCTCGCAGCCAAGTTCGCGCCCCCCACGCCGAAAGCTCGGGCGCAAGCCTTTCACGTCTCTACCGCAGTCCCTACCGAGCCCCCACTCTCTTACATCGTGGGAATTGCGACGGACGCGCGGTTCGTGGTGTACAAGGCCTGGCCCAAGATGGTGGCCGACAGCACCAAGCCCGGCGGCGTGCTGGTCGTGCGCCGGCTGGATCGCGATGAAACAAAGATCCTCGACGGCACCGAGGGGATTATGGAAGCGGCGCTCTCCGCCGATGGGCGTTGGATCGCATTCGCCGCGGCGAGGGACTCCGCGTACACCAGGGTCTCGCTGAAGAAGCTCGCATTGGACAACGGACGCCCCGTCGGAGCGCCCGAGACGCTGTGCGATCTGCCCACCGGCGGCGGCATGAGCCTCTGCTGGTCCTCCGATCGTGAGATCGCCATCGCACTTGCGTGGAACCAGAGCATTCTCGCGGTCTCGGCGGCGGGCGGCGAGCCGCGCGTGGTGGTGAAGGAGGAGCTGTCGAAGGAGGTCGACAACTGGGGCGACCTCCGCCCGCTCGTGCCAGGCAAGTCGATCCTCGCAAGCCGATGGGCGCTGGTCGGACAGACCATCAAGGAACGAACCGAAGTGGTGGATCTGGCGACCGGCTCACGCACGCCATTGCTGTCCAATGCGGGCGGCGCGCAACTGGTGGATGGACAGTATGTGGTTGCACGACGGAACCAGAGCAGCTTGATCGCCGCGAAACTGGACTTGAACACGCTTTCGATCAAGGGCGATCCCGTCACGGTCTGGAGCGGCCGCAACTTGGGCATGGGCGGCGGCAGCCTGTTCGTCTCCTCCAACGGCACGCTCGCCATGACGTCTCGTTCGGGCGACATCTCGGGTCGCAAGTTGATGTGGCTCGATGAGCAAGGGCAACCCCAACCCGTGGGTGCCGCGGTGCGGGCGTATGGCGAGATCTCGATCTCCCCCGATGGCGGTCGCATCGGCATCAGCCTCGATCCGTCTGATGAGACCGAACTCGGCAGCGATCTGTGGATTCACGATATCGCCCGTCGCGTATCCAGCCGGCTTCCGACGGACGGACCGGCGTGGGAGTTTGTCTGGAGCAGGGATGGGCAACGGATCGCGCACTCCTCCGTCAGCAAGGAGGGCTTCTCCATCTGGGAGCGACGGGCCGATGGATCGGGTGAACCGGTGAAGATGTACTCGGGTCCCGGCCCTCAGGTGCTTGTCTTCCCCGCGGATTGGTCGCCCGATGGCAAGGTGCTGGCAATCGTCCAAGTGGACTTCGCGAACAACAACGCGGATGTGCTCATGCTCGAGCAGGAGAGTGGATCGGGAGTTTGGAAGGCCACGCCCTACCTCACCTCGCCCGCAGCCGAGGACTCGCTTCGTTTTTCGCCCGATGGCAAATGGGTGCGGTTCACATCCAACGAGTCCGGAAGGGGCGAGTTGTACGTTCAGCCATTCACCGGGGCAGAAGCGGGAGCAAACGACGCCCGAAGCGGACGCCGTCAGGTATCAATCGGTGGCGCGAACGGCAGCGGGTGGTGGAACCCGGACGGAGAGGAGATCCGCTATGTCGATTACGACTCGCAGATCATGAGCGTGCAGATCCAGACCGAGCCGAACTTTTCGGCATCCGTGCCAAAGATGCTGACAAGCTTCAAGGACCTGAAGATCAGGGACTTCTCCTTCGCGCCCGACGGCCGCGTGATGGTGGTCCAGCAGGGCGACAGCGAGCAGGTCACCAAGGTTGACCTCGTGGTGAACTTCCTTGATGAACTCCGGACCAAGTTGGAGCCTGACAACTGAGTCGAAACTCATCCGACTGACTTCCGCGCAATCCCGAGGCAGCCAGAGCTTGGCCGGTCGTGGAAGTTGGTGTGGCGACCAGCGATCTCTCGAACTTCAGAAATGAAAAGGGCCCCGCAAGTCCGTGACTTGCAGGGCCTCATTCCGAAGTCGGGGTGATAGGATTTGAACCTACGACCTTTTGGTCCCGAACCAAACGCGCTACCAAGCTGCGCTACACCCCGGAAACGCTCCGTCCATCGAAGCCCGGAACTATACCCCACCCATTCCCGCAGTCGAGCCTCTCGCCAAACACGGTCCTCTCGTTTGCGTTCGTAGCCGCAGAGTCCCCCCAGTGTGGCGCGCGGGAGGCGTGGCGCATTGCCGCGGGGTGCAGCGGACCAGGAACTGTCCCCCAGCCTGTCCGCTTACTCGAACTTCTCGGTCTCTGGGGGGAAGGTCGGCCGGATGGTGTACACGTTGTCTTGCCGCGTGCCGGGGTCGCCATCCGGGCCGGCAGAGTAGAAGTACGGCCGACCATTCACGCAGATTCCCTCATCCGCATCGCCGACGGGGTTCGATGCCGCGATCGTGGTGGGATTGAACGGGCGGTAGGACCTGCGGAGTCGCTCGTTGGATTCGTTGGGGTTGCCGTTGGAGTTCACATCAAAGTTCAGCGGGTCGCGTGCGGTCAGCGTGCCGCCGTCCCAGAAGTCCCCGCCGCCGCCATCCCACGCGGGGTGCACGAACCGGATCGGCCTGCCCCACGCATCCTTGATGGTGTATCCCTTGACGACCGTCAGTGTGCCGCCGATGTTCTTGCGGAGCGCTTGCCCGACAGGGAGCCGGTACACACGGATCTGATCGAGTTGCTGAATGAACCGGCTGTCGATGCCCTTGAGCGTCTGATCGACGGCGGGCACATCCCGAGCGATATGCAGAAAGAGGGCAAGGCTCGGCTCCGCGGGGTAGGCATCGCGGTCAACCGCGCCGGTGACATCTTCACGCCCATCCCACAGCGGGAACAACTCGCCCGCATCGTCTCGGTAAACCGCCGGGACCTTGGCCTCCCGGTCCGCCATGTAGCTCGTCAGGGCCGTATCGAGCACCTTGAGCAGGTCCTCCGTCGCACGCACGCGCCCGCCCTGGGTCACCCGCCCCGCCACCACGACCGAGATCGTGATCAGGATCGCAATGATGGCGAGCACCACGAGAATCTCGACGAGCGTGAACCCGCGCCCAACACGATTGGATTCCTGACCCTGCATGCGGCGTTCTCCTTGATGCCTGCCGTTCGTCATCGGTGCCCCGCCGAAGAGGATATCGCCTATCGGGCAACTCCCCACAGATTCAATACGAGCGGATCCCCCCGGGGGATGCTCCCGCAGCCCCCTATCCCCGACTTCCGTCTGCCCGCACGGCCCCAAAGACAAGGCCCCGGCGCGTGGCCGGGGCCCTGGGTCAAAGCTGATGCTCAGCGGCTGATGGTGAAGCTGGCTTACCAGCTCCCGCCGCGGCCGCCTCCACCACCGTAGCCACCCCCGCCTCCGCCGCCGCCATAGCCGCCGCGGCCTCCGCCCCCACCGCCGCCCCCACCGCCTCCTCCTTCTCCGCCACCACCGCCACCTCCGCCGCCGCCGTGGTCGTCGTCGGCGACGATGCGGACCCAGGCGAGCTTGCTGTTGGCCATCCCGTCGGGGGCGGTGATCGTC
>JAEYUO010000065.1 GCA_023432465.1 Planctomycetota bacterium
GCGAGGGGGCGAGGGGGCGAGGGGGCGAGGGGGCGAGGGGGCGATCGCTTTGCTCGGTCCCGTGTTCCCTCGGCCGCTCATCCCTTGTCAAAACTTGAACTTTCGGGTTCTGGAGCCTCGCGGGGAAAGTGGCCGATAACACCGGCAAGGCTTGCCGGGGCCGCGCTTGCGAGGGGGAGGGGAGTCGCAAACTCCCGGCGGAGCGGGAGTTACGCGTGCACACCATCGCGGTGGTCAATCAGAAGGGCGGCTGCGGGAAGACGACCACGGCGATCAACCTGTCCGGGGTGTTCGCCTCGCGCGGGTATCGCACGCTGCTGGTGGATCTGGACCCGCAGGCGCACTGCGCGGCGGGGCTGGCGATCCCGGAGCAGCGGATCGACAAGCACATCGGTGATGCGATGCTTGCGCCGGAGAACGCGCCGATTGATGCGGACCGGCTGCTGTGGCGGGTGAGCCGGAACCTTGATCTTGCGCCGAGCACGGTGCGGCTGGCCGCGCTGGAGGCGGCGCGGGGGGAGCTGGCGCAGAAGGCGGATGCGGAGAGCCGGCTGAAGCGTGCGCTGTCGCGGTTTGCGGGGCAGTATGACGTGTGTGTGATCGACTGCTCGCCGGCGATCGGCCTGTTGACGTTCAACGCGCTGGTGGCGGCGGATGAGATCCTGATCCCTGTGGAGACGGCGTTCTTCTCGCTGCACGGCGCGGCGAAGCAGGTGAACACGATCAAGTCGGTGGCGAAGCGGCTGAATGTCCAGCCGACGTATCGGCTGCTGCCGACGATGCACGACCCGGCGAGTGTGTTGGCGCGGGACCTGCTGGAGGAGCTGCGGAGGCGGTTCCCGGGGCGGGTGACGCCGGTGGTGATTCGTCTGGATTCATCGCTGCGGGAGGCGGCGAGCTTTGGTCAGCCGGTGGTTGAGTATTCGCCCGAGTCGCCGGGCGCGGTTGATTACGGCGAGCTCGCGACGTTCCTGGTTGACCATTCGCTGGGGCGGAGGGATGGGCGGGTGAGCCTTGCGGGGACGGTTGCGAGCGCGACGGGGATCGAGTCGATCTCGCCGCGGCAGGCGATGCCGGAGATTCCGGCGGAGGAGCCGGTTGCGGCGGTGATGCCCGAGGTGCATGTGGTGCCGGGGATCGCGGATCGGGTTGTGGCGCGAGGGGTTGAGGTTGTGGGGGTGTCGCAGGCTGCGCGGGTGGAGACCCCGGCGGCGGCGACTTCTGTTGCGACGGGGAGTGTGGCGATGCAGCCGGCAGCGGTGGTGGATCCGCCGCGGATCTTCACACCGACGCGTGCGGCGGACCTGGTTGCGCGGGCGAGGAAGCTGCACAGCAGGGGTGGCGAGGAGAAGAGCGAGCGGCCGGAGCGTGAGAGCGGGGGGGGAGAGGCACGCGAGCCGGAGGCCGCGCGGGCTGTGCCGGCGAAGCAGGGCGAGGGGAGCGCGGCGGAGAGCGGTGGGGAGGAAGCGATCTGGTTTGGTGTGCGTGTGACCGCGCGGGGCGTGGTGTTCCGTCAGCCGCTGACGCTGGGGCGGAATGTGCGGATCGCGGGAGAGTTCAACAACTGGTCGGATGTGGCGACGCCGCTGCGTCCGCACGCGACGCTGGGTGTGCTGGAGGGTGTGGGGCGGATTGCGCCGGGGTCGTATCAGTATCGGGTGGTGGTGGATACGCAGTGGATCGCGGATCCTTACAACCCGCTGGTTGCGCCGAACCCGTTTGGCGGGGCGAACAGTATTCTGTTCGTGCCGGAGTTTGAGGTGGAGGGAGCTGCGCCGGGAGCGGCGAGCGTGACCGGAGGGCAGCGATGACCGGGCGAACAGACAAAGGTGCACGCGGCACGCCGCGGATTCGTCGGGATGACGGGTCGGGGTCGTGGGACAACCTTCCTCCGGCGAATCCTCCGCCGACGGGGGAAGAGTTTGATGCGTTGACGGATCTGTTCCTGGGGGAGGTTGGCGCGGCACCGGGCGCGGCGGCGACGCATGTTGATGCGGATTCGCCTGCGCCGGCGCGGAACGGCCGGGCGCAGCCTGTGCTGCGGCTTGCAGGGGTGGAGGATGATCTGGAGACGGAGGATGCCGCGACGGAGCAGCGCGAGCATGTGCCGACGAAGACGCGGGTGGTGGCGGCTGAGGAGCCCGCAGCGCGGCGGGCGGAGCGTCGAGCGGTCGCGGCGGGCGTGACGGTTGAGTGCATCGTGCTGGGGCATTTGCCGGTGATGGCGTCGGTGTGGGGCGCGCAGTATGTCCGTGAGGTGTCGCAGTCGGTGGGCGGGCCGGTGGCGTATCTGCGGATTCAGCGTGGGTATGCGTCGATTGAGCTGATCGGGGATGATGGGAGCACGGCGGACCTGCCGAGCGCGAAGAGCCTTGAGGAGGGGATGCGGCGGGTGGCCGCGCGGACGGGGCGATGGGTTGTGCGCGCGGACGCGGGGGATGAGGCGACGCTGGCGGCGAGCCCGCTGGTGCGGGTGGTGACGCTGCTGACGGGTGTGGATGAGATGGCGATTGTCGCGGCGTATGCATCGATCAAGTCGCTGGCGGCGAGCCTGGATGCGCAGAGCGCGGAGTTGGGGTCGGAGCCGGCGATCATTCATGTGGCGGCGATGGGCGCGGCGAAGGAGAAGGGCCTTGCGGTCGCCAAGCGGCTGGGGGGGTCGATCGGGCGGTTCATCGGGCGGGAGGTGGTGACAGACGCGTGCGGCGAGCGGATATCGTCTTCGCGGCCATCGGAGGTGGTGTTTACGGGGCGGACGGACATGCTGCCGGGCGCGGCGATGGAGTTGCTGGCCAAGGTCGCCGCGGAGACGGAGATCGTGGCGAGGCCGGAGCGGCGCGAGGTGTCGATGGCGCGGAGCGGTCCGGCGCTGGTGCGGGCGGAAGAGGTTGAGAGCGCGGCGGAGCCGGAGCCGGTTGACCTTGATGAGCTTGAGGTCGCGGTGGATGAGCGGGAACTGGCCGCGGCGGTGGCGGATGTGGTGGAGGAGCCGGCGGTGGTTGTGCCTGCGCGTGTGAGTGCGCCGGTGCGTGGGGAGCGCGCGGTTCCGGTGGAAGCGGAGAAGCCTGTGGCGCGGGCAGAGGTTGTGACGATGTCTTCGGTGCCTGCGGCGCCAGCAGCGCAAGCGGCGAGGGCGGCTGAGCCGGTGGTCGGGGCGGATATCGATGGCGAGCGGGCGGAGGTGCTGGCGGATGCGCCGAGTGCGCTGGCGCTGCTGCTGCCCGGGCTGCGGCCGGTGAGCGTGCGGTGCCCGTATGCGGAGGGGATCGAGTTTGCGGTTGACCGCGCGGGGACGGTGCACCTGCTGTCGCGGATCGAGGATGGCGCGGCGGAGGAGCGTGCGCTGTCGGAGCTGCTGGTGGCGGGGGCGTGGGCGGATGCGCACGCGTCGATGCTCGCGGCTTCGCTGGGGCAGTCGGCGGGGATGGCGGCGAGCGGGATGGCGGAGCGGGCGGAACTGCACCTGTTCACGGACAGGCCGAAGGCGTCGCGGCGGCTGCTTGAGACGAGCGTGAACGTGCACTTGCTTGCGCGGGTGGAGGTTGCGGGCAAGAGCGGGTGGTATTGCACGGATTTGAACTGAGCGGGGAGGGGTCGGGGCGGGATTGGCGGGCAGGGGGCGGCCGCCTACTATGGCCTTCCTTCCGGGGTGTAGCGCAGCTTGGTAGCGCGTTTGACTGGGGGTCAAAAGGTCGTGGGTTCAAATCCCGCCACCCCGACTTTTCTGCAAGAGAAGCCCTTCGACGAGCACGTCGAAGGGCTTTCTCATTGTGGGAACAAGACTTACGCCGTCGAGCGTGCAGTTCAAACAGACGATTTCGAGGATTCGCCGCTTTGTGGGGTAATCAGCACTTTCCCACGTGTTTTGCAGCGTTTGCGAGAGTTCAAACACCTTGGCCGCCAGCTCGGCGGTCTCGTCGTGCGAGCGGTCCAGAATGTCCAGTTGCAGCTTGATGGATGCCAACCGGTCGCGGAGCTCGGTGTGCTTCCGGCCGAACGTGTCCTGGTCCACATCCTCCGAGAGACGCAGATTGAGAAGCCTGTCTTTCTGGGCGACCAGGAGGGATGCCTGCCGGGAGAGTTCCTCGCGCTGGGCCCGGGTGTCCAACTGAACGTCCCGGGTCTTCGCCGCCAGAACCGCTCTGAACCATTCCCGCACTTCGGGGTCTTCCACTTTCATCCGAGCGAAGATGGCGAGCATCTGACGATCAAGCTCGGCCTCGGTCACCCGGACGCGTGGATGGCCCGGAGCGGTGTAGCCGCTGCATCGGTAATAGATGTAGTGGCGCTCCCCTGCCCCGCTCCGCTTGACCTTGTGTTCGCCGGTGACGGTGCGGCCGCAGTGGGCGCAGGTGATGGCATCGCCGGCGTAGGTCATCTGATGGGCGTGATAGACTTTCTCTCCGAGCAGAGCCTGAACGCGATCCCAAGTCGGACGGTCGATGAGGGGTTCGTGCTGGCCGGGATACCACTGCCCCTTAAAGGGGATCTCGCCGATGTACGACCGGTCCGTCAGCATCGCATGGAGTTTGCTGCGCGAGAACCGCGGCGTGTCGTCCCGGTACATCACGCCATCTGCGTCCAGACGATCCCGCAAGGCGTCCAGCGTGAGCGGTTCGTAGGCGTAGAGCTGGAACACACGCTTCACCTTGGCTGCGGCGGCCGGGTGCACTTCGGTGATGCAGCGGCCGTCGCGTCGGACGTTGCGGTAGCCGAATGGCGCCTTGCCGACGAACCAGCCCTCCTGCACCCGTCGAGCAAGCCCCTCCTTCACGTCGAGCGCCTGCTGCTCGGTGTAGAACGCGCTCATGTTGGCGAGCGTCCGCCTCATCATGCGGCCCGCGGGCGTGTTCTCCGTCGGCTGGGAGACCGAGATGAAAGCCAAGCCATACTCGCTCTCGAGCCTCTCGAGTTCCACGTAGTCGAACAGGTTGCGGGCAGCGCGATCGACCTTGTAGAACAGGAGGCCGTCGAGCTCCTCGGAGTGCTTCTTGCCGAAGGCGATCAGTTCGCGGAACGTCTTGCGCTCATCCGTCTTGCTCGCGGTCTCGGCGACGCGGAAGAACCGGACGATCTCTCCGCCGGCAGTGCGTGCGTACCGGCGGAGAGCGTCCTCCTGCACGGCAAGCGAGAACCCCTCGCGTTCCTGTTCACGGCTGCTCACCCGAGCCAGTGCGACGAAGCGTTTCATGCGGAAGGCCCCCTGACAAGAGGTCGCACAGGCGACCGGTGCTCTCGAGAATTGTAATCGCGATTTCGACAGAGACCGGTGATTCGTAGTGCCGCTGCCAGATTCTTTGCGTGGAGATCACCAGTTCCGGCGTGATCCACTCCGGCGTGCCCGCGGGCAACGTCACATGCTTGCTGAACTCGTTGAACCCCATCGGCCCCGCTCCCATCCGGTTGCGAGCCGACGTCTTCCCGCGGACACCGCGGCGTTGACGCCATGCTCTCGACGGGAGAGTGGCTTTGGATGCGACGGGCCCTCGCGGCCCGGAGTTAGAATCACCACGGCGAGAGCATGGCTTTTCTCATGGATTCCGTCCGACTTACCGGTTGGCTTGGCGGTCAAACTCCGCCATGAACGCGGCGAAGGAGAGCCTGAGCGCAGAGCACCATCGTCTGGTCTGTACGACGTCCAGCCGCAGTTCGCCGCGTTCGTACTTGCTCAGCGCCGACTGTGTCACGCCGAGTCGTTTGGCGAGCGAGGTCTGGTTGACGCCCGCGGCTTCGCGGGCCGCCCGGAGCATTTGCAGGAACAGCTTGTAGTCACCGGTGTGGATCGATCGCCTCGGCATGACCGCCCCTTTCTGGCGGGCAGAATCCATGCCGAAGCGGAATAGTCCAACATGGACTATACTTGATCGACGGCAGGTTGTTCCCACGCCGCCAGAGGGGATGGATGCGTATGCACAGGATCGAAGTAGTTACCATGCCCGGACTCGACCTGCACCTCACAGATGCGGACGAGTTGCTTGGGAGTCGGGTGTTCACGGCACTTACGGCGCTCGCAGAGAACGCCATTGCCGCGCTCGATGCGCAACGCCGCGGGCGTCCTCTTGCCGTCGTGAGCCGCTTGCGCGGCACCGGCCGGGGGGTGTCCCTGTCGGCCCTTCTCGACCGGGTCGATGAGGATCATCCCCTCACGCTCGAGTCTCCCTTCGAGGGGAGCATGTTGGTGAGCGGCGCGGTCTGGGAGCCGGAGAAAGTGACCGGCTCGCCCTCCTCCATGTCGATCGCGAAGCTGCTTTGGTCGCCGGGTGCGAAGGATCTTCCTATGCACGTGCACGAGCACTCGGACCGCTTCATCATCGTGCGGAAAGGCCGTGGTTACTTCCATGTGTCAGATGAACCGGTCGACGCGTTCTCCGGCAAACGCGTGCGGACGATCCCGGCGCGCGAGCGCGATGTCTTCATGTTCAGTCGTGGCGTCGTGCACACCTTCTCGACCGACCGGGAGGGGATGGAGCTGATCTCCTGCCAGTGCCCCTTCCTTCGCTTCGATCACCCGGATCAGTACAGACTCCCCAGGGTGCGATGGACCGCGGGCGCATGTCCAGACACCTACCCTGTCACGATCGCGTGCGATCCGGGGTGGATGGTGGCGTTCAACGAGTTTGGTGTCTTTTCCTCCGGAGTAGCCGCGAACGCTTCGCTCTTCCAGGGTCGTGGCGGGTAGCACGGTATCGGTAGCTGCGCAGCGTCCACAGGTGCGCCAACATCCCGAGTGCGACCACCACCAGGTAGCCGCAATAGAAGCGCAGTAACCACTGGTCGTGGGCGACGAAGCTCTGTGACGCGAGGTACCCGCAGGCCAGGAGCATCGCGAGGCCGGTCATCAGGACGGTGAGCAGTGTCTCGCGTCCTGTCCTCCCGCCGATGGCGCTGCCGCGGCTGGATGCCGTGACTGGAAGGCCAGGAGCTTCGCCCCGGCGATTGAGTTGACCTCGCACTCGATCTGGTCGATCCGGCGGATCGCGTCCTCGAACGAGCGGGCGTGGTTGACGGTGGTGCGCAGGAGCCAGAACACCGCCAGAGGAACCCCGAGCAGGAAACTCTGCTGTGCCCCCTCGCCCATGGTGTTGAAGCCGGTGAGGAAGGCCCCGAGCGCGGCCCAGGCGAGCAGCGCCCGGCGGTCGAGTGAGGTCAGTCTCAGTTCGACCAACCCGTAGAGCGCCCGGTACTCCTCGAACAGGATGTCGAGGTGCTGCTGTGTGATGAGCCCGCCGGGGCGTCGTGCGTCGGTCTGTTCGGTCATCTGAAGCGGAACGATCCTCCGACCCTTGCATAGCACAGCATCCGGTCGCTGTGAAGCTCCGGATAGGCGTCGGCGTTACTGCCGAATGCTCAGCGTGACAGCGAAAAACCCTCCGGCAGGCAGCCCGATCAACCCAAGACCCAGTAGCGAAAGCGGTGGCAAAGAGGATTCGAAGTCCCCTCGCTCTTGCCGGGGGGATTGTACGCGCCGGCCTGTTCAGGACCGGCGCAGAGCCAAGGCATCCCCCTCCGTCAAGAGCAAGGGGACAGCCTCGGTGTTCGAGGCCGACCCCGATGCTCGCAGACCCTCGGCGACGAGGGACGGAGTGTGCGGTATGGCGATCGATGTCTACGCGGAAGTGACGGACCGGATCGTGTCGATGCTGGAGGCGGGCGTGGTGCCGTGGCGGTCACCGATCCTCGGGCAGTCTGCCGCGGGCTGGCCGGTGAACCTGGCGAGCGGGAAGGCCTACCGGGGTGTCAACGTCTTCCTGCTCGGCCTGACCGCCTGGTGCAAGGGCTACGGCTCGGCGTACTGGGTGACGTTCAACCAGGCCCGGGCCCGCGGCGGGAGTGTCAGGAAGGGCGAGAAATCCTCGCTCGTGGTCTTCTGGAAGACCTACGGCACCACCGACAAGAAGACCGGCGAGCCGGTCACCGTGCCCGTGCTGCGGCACTACAACGTCTTCAACGTCGAGCAGTGCGAGGGGATCGAGGTCCCGGATGCGCCGGTGTTCGAGCCGATCGCATTCTCCCCCGTCGAGGCCGCGGAGACGATTGTGAACGGCTTTGCCGGCCGCCCCGAGATCGTGCACGACGGGCTCGGCTCAGGGCGTGCGTACTACCTCCCCAAGGGAGATGAGGTGCACCTCCCCTCCCCGTCCCGGTTCGTGTCGCCGGAGGCGTACTACGCCACCCTGTTCCACGAGCTCGCCCACTCCACAGGACACAGCACACGGATCGATCGCGGGCTCGACACCGCCCTCGCCCCGTTCGGTTCGCCCGATTATGCCAAGGAGGAACTGGTCGCCGAGATGGCCGCGGCGTTCCTGTGCGGGCACGCGGGGATCGTCCCGGCCGTCATCGAGAACGCGGCGGCGTACCTCGCGGGATGGATCAAGACGCTCAAGGGTGACAAGCGGTTGGCGGTCTCCGCCGCGGGGGCGGCCCAGCGCGCAGCGGACTGGATCCGCGGGGACCGCGGAACGGGCCAAGGCGTGCGTGCGCCCTCGGGCGAGTGTGGACCCGAACCGACGCTGGCGGCCGCCGTCGCCGCGTGAGTTGATCTGGTGCTTTGGCTCGAAGGTGACCCTGGCCGGGGGGGGGGCGCGGGGGGGGG
>JAEYUO010000133.1 GCA_023432465.1 Planctomycetota bacterium
CCATCGCCCCCCCTTGCCTTCGCGGAGTGCTTCTTTATGGCCGGCCGGACCTCCACCAGCATCGGCGTTGGCGTCGCCGTCACCATCCTTGGTGTCGCAACGCTCGCGCTGTTCATCACCACCGTCATCTTCTTTGCCAACAAGCGGGCCGCGGAACGCAGCCTCGATGAGGCGCGCCGGACGACGCAGGACTACGTGTCCGACCAGGATCGCGCCAGCGACGCGGTCAACCGCGCGCGCGATGCCGGGAAGCGCGAGCGCCTCAGCGCCATCGGGTTCCTGATCGACTCCCAGCAGAAGACCATGCAGCGCGTCACCGGCTCCCGGACCGACACGCTGGATGACCTCAACAAGAAGCTCGACGCCGTCAAGGGCGCCGCGGGCCAGAACATGCTGACCCTCATCCGGCAGCGCGATTCGGAGATCGCCGCGCTCGGCCAGCAGCTCGCCGATGCCAACGCCGCCAAGGACCGCGCGCTGGCCGACCGCGAGAACGAGGTCCGCCGCGTCCGCGCGATGGAGGACTCCCAGCAGGCCACCCTCGGCGCGCTCAACGCCGAGCTCGACAAGTACAAGGACGAGGTCGATCAGTACCGCGAGGAGCTGAACCAGGCCAAGCAGGACATGGACGAGCGCGTCGCCCGCATTCAGGCCGCCGCGACCGACACCGATGCCTCTCTCCGCACCGAGATCGACAAGCTCCAGCGCGAACGCGTTCTCAATCAGTCGCTCATCACCCGCCTCCAGGATGAGCTCAAGGGCAAGCGGATCGACGGCGCGAGCGAGTACTCCCTCGTCGATGCCGAGATCATCGCCCTCGACCCCGCCAACAACACCGCCATCCTGAACCGCGGCCGCAAGGACAAGATCGTCCTGGGAATGACCTTCGCCGTCTACACCGAACCCACCGATATCCGTCCCGATGCCGACACGGGCAACTACCCCGAGGGCAAGGCCTCCCTCGAGGTCATCCGCATCGACGAGAACACCGCCACCGCGCGCATCCTCCGCGAACGCCGCGGCAACCCCGTGGTCCGCGGCGATGTCGTCGCCAACGCCGTGTACGACCCCCGCAAGACGTACAAGTTCCTGGTCTACGGCAACTTCGATGCCGATGGCGACGGCCGCGCCACCTTCGAGGAGCAGACCCAGATCCGCGCCCGCATCGAGGCCTGGGGCGGCAAGGTGCAGAGCGAGCTCACCGGCGATACCGACTTCCTCGTCCTGGGCGAGCGGCCGGTCCTCCCGCCCGAGCCCGCCGGCAACGCGCCGATCGAGGCGATCAACTTCTACATCTCCCTCCGCCGCCAGGCCCAGCGCTACGACGAGCTCTTCGAGAAGGCCCAGGCGACCTCCATCCCCGTGCTCAACCAGAACCGCCTCTACACGCTCACCGGCGCCAACTGAGTGGTCCGCACATCAACATCGAGCCCGGCTCCACTGAGCCGGGCTCTTTTTTTGAACCCGGGCGCGCCATGAAGCGCAAACGAAAACTCTCGCTCCCGCGCTGGCTGCAGACGCCCGCCTACTACGCCGTCCGCTCGCTCATCGCCGCGGCCGTCACCGGCGACCTTGAGAACGACGTCCGCGCTGCCCGCGCGCTCTCGCGAACCTACGCCGCCCTCGAGAAGCGCCGCTTCCAGCGCACGAAGGACACCCTCGGCGTTGCCTTCCCCGACATGCCCGAGGAAGAACGCCGCGCCCGAGCCATCGAGGCCTATGAGCACCTCTTCACGCTCGTCGTCGAGATGGCCTATACCCCGCGCCTCATCACCCACGACTCCTGGGCCAACCACGTCAGCCTCGGCAACCTCGACACCGCCCTCCCCTCTCTGCTCGACGGCAGGCCCTCCATCCTCGTCACCAGCCACTGCGGAAACTGGGAGCTGCTGGGCTTCGTCCTTGCGCTCATGGGCTTCCCCATTCACGCGGTGTACCGGCCGCTCGACATGCCCCTCATGGACGCGTGGGTCCGGCGCACGCGCGAACGCCGCGGCCTCATGCTCATTGATAAGTTCGAGGCCGTCCGGCAAATGCCCGAGATTCTTCGCTCCGGCGGACAGGTCGGGTTCATCGCCGACCAGAATGCGGGCGATCGCGGCCTGTTTGTCCCCTTCTTCAACCGCCTCGCCTCCACCTACAAGTCCATTGGCCTCATGGCCATGAAGTTCGATATCCCCGTCATCTGCGGCACCGCGCGCCGACTCGTCCCGTGGCGCGACCACGCCGCGGGCGACCTCACCTCGCGCGGCGCGGGGCTCACCCGCTTCGATGGCGAGTCGTTCCGCTATTGCCTCGACGTCAACGACGTCATCCACCCGCACGACTGGAAGGACCAGCCCGACCCGCTGTTCTACATCACCGCGCGATACCGGCGAGCCCTCGAGCAGATGGTCCGCGCCGCCCCCGAGCAGAACCTCTGGCTGCACCGCTATTGGAAGAGCCGCCCACGCCACGAGCACCAGGGCAAGCCGCTCCCCGCCGCGATGCGCGAAAAGATCCGCGCACTTCCATGGATCACGGATGGCGACCTGGCACGTATCGAAGAATGGTCCGCCCGCGATGCCGCGGCGATGGCCGCGGGCCAAACAGCGGGGTGAGGCCGATGCCGCGCCACGGAACCTCGCTCTGACTCGCCGGTTTTCCTCCGCCTTGCACCGACTCCCCGCGCCCCCAACGATCTGGAGCATCGACCATGACCACCCATCCCCAGTCAGGAGCAGCGAAGATGTCCGGCAAGCTCGAAGGCGTGCGGATCCTCATCGTCGATGACGACCGCGATGTCCTGGAATCCTTCGAGGCCGTGCTGCAGGCCGAGGGCGCCGAGACGCTCGCGGTGAGCGACGGCAACGCCGCGGTGCAGGCGGTCATGGAAGAGCCCCCCGATCTGGTCGTGCTCGACATGATGCTCCCCAAACGCTCCGGCTTCCTCGTGCTGGAGAAGATCAAAGGCTTCGAGGATTCGCCGCTGGTGATCATGGTGACGGCCAACGAGGGCCACCGGCACCAGGCGTATGCCGAGAGCCTTGGGGTCGATCGGTACTTGCTCAAGCCTGTGCCGCTGCAGCACCTTGTGAACACGGTGGTGGAGATGATCGAGCAGCAGGATGCGGAGGATGAGGCCGAGGACTGAGCAAGCCCGACCGTCAGGGAGCTCGCTCGCGGTACAGCCCACTCGCCCGCGGATCAACCTGTTGTCGACGCGTCCGTCGGCCACGAGGCCAATGCCCGTTCTATCTCCGCGATCAGCGGCGGCACATCGATCGACAGCGCATCCCACACCCGCGCCGGATCGATCGTGTCGTAGCCGTGGATCATCCGATTCCGCATCTGCCGGATGCCCTGCCAATCGATCGCCGGGAGTCGCTGTCGCGTCTCCTCGCCGACCTTGGTCGACGCTTCGCCGATGACCTCGATGGACTTGACGACCGCGAGCATCCGAATCTCGTCCGCCGCCAGCAACGCCGCGGTCAACCCAGAGGAGATTCGCACGGCCCGCTTGGCCGACTCGACCATGTGCATGAGCCGGATGCGATCCTCGCGGCGAACATCAGCAGGATCACGCGGCATGCAGCAGTCTCGCGCCCGCCACCACGTCGTCGCGGAAGTATCGGGATAGATCCCCCGCGGAACGCAAGTCCACCTCGCGGCCGATCGCTTCGGACAGCTCCCCCTCCATCTTCGCGACCCCGATCAGGCCGATGCGGGTTGTGGGCGCGAACTCCACGAGCATGTCCACATCGCTCCC
Organism: Planctomycetota bacterium; assembly: GCA_023432465.1. GTDB lineage: Bacteria > Planctomycetota > Phycisphaerae > Phycisphaerales > UBA1924 > JAHBXL01. The sequence continues at coordinate 3,749 of JAEYUO010000133.1, forward strand.
CGCGTGAAAATCATCACGCAGAATACTTCCAAACAGCGACAACTTCGCCGCGCCGTACCGGCGACAAATCTCGGCGATCCGGTCCATCGGGAAGTTGACGCCGTTGATGAGCATGTGAGGAAGATGTTATCGTCTGAGGGCGGTGAATGACACCAGCCCGGCGATTCCACACCCCTTTTCGGACCCCCTCCCTACACTCCCCCCCCTTGGCCAAGCGTCGCACACTCGTCCTCTTCAACCC
>JAEYUO010000044.1 GCA_023432465.1 Planctomycetota bacterium
ATTCCCAACCTCCCCGCAAGGGGGAGGTCCGGCCGCAGGCCGGAGAGGGAGCTCCTGGCTTTCCTTCAGCCTTTCCTTCCCCTCCTCTGCCTTCGCCTTCGCCTTCCAATCCAAAATCCCAAATCCACAATCCAAAATCCGAAACCCCCGACGCCCCATCCCCCAGGCGACGTCAGGTCCCCACAACCTTCAACCCGATCATCAACGACGAAGCGAACATCCTCGCCTCCATCGCCCGCGGCGACCGCACCCTCCCCGACCTCGCCGAGGAACACGCCACCACCGTCACCGCACTCTGCCTCTGGCTCCAGCGCGAAGACATCCAGAAGAAGCTCAACGATCTCACCACCGCCGGCGCAACACTCACACGCATCGCCGCGGTCAACCAACTCCCCAAAGCCGTCAGCGCGCTGAGCTTCCAGATCGACGGCTACATCTTCGATCGCACCCACAACCTCATCAAGCCCGGCCTCGATGCCGACCGCGTCGCCGCCACCCGCGATGCCAACGTCCGCAAGGCCGCGCACCTCCTCCTCCGCCTCGCCAAGTTCGACCCAAACCAACCCGTCTACCGCCGCCGCGAACGCGCCGACCGCGCGATTCCAAGCACCCTCGCCCCGCGCAGCAACGCGGAGCGGGGAGAGGAAGCGAGTGCACAGCACGAGCAGGTGAGGGGTGCCTTCAGCAATCTCACACACGCGCAAGTGGTCACGCCGGACTTTGCGAGCGAAACGGAGCACGCACGTCTCCTGCCTTCAACCTCCTCTGAGGGGGAGGTCCCGGCGAAGGTGGGGGGGCCGGGGGTGGGGGCTCCTGCCTTTCCTACGTCTTCTTCTTTCTGCCTTTCCCCCATACCACTTCCCACATCGGACTTCGAGCCCGACCCCGAGTCCGAGCCGGACCCCGAGCCGTGTCCGCCCAACTCATCCTGACCAGATTGCGGACACTGGCTCTGGCAGCACAGTCCGCACCCGGCGCTCCGCTCGCTTGCGCTCGGGCCTCGGACAAAGCCAACTCGATGTCGCGAAGCGACAGGTGAGGGGCTCTTTGTTCCGCTTACTCCGAATTTGCTGCTTTGCTGATCTGCTGCTTTGCTGATCTGTCTTCAACGTCGCGCCTCTGCGCGAGGCTCTTGATCTCCGCGCGCAGTCCCCGCCCCTCCGAACTTGCTGATCCGCCGGTCTGTCGTTTCCAGCGCCCGCTGCGTTGCCAACGCGTACTGCGCCGCTTTCCCTTTCCGTCCCTATCCTTTGCGCATATGACAAGCGCCCACCACCACGCACCCACAGGCTCTCCCAATCCGCGGTTCCGCGGCACGTTCACCGCCATCATCACGCCCTTCACCAAGGACGGCTCGGCGATCGACTACACCCGGCTGTCGCAGCAGGTCGCCGACCAGGCCAAGGGCGGGGTTCGCGGCATCGTTGTCTGCGGCACCACGGGCGAGTCGCCCACGCTCACGGAGCCAGAATATGAAAAGCTCGTCGGCGAGACGATCAGCCTCGGGCACAAGCACGGGCTGACGGTGATCGCCGGGACGGGCTCGAACTCGACGGCGCACGCGGTGCATTTGCAGAAGCTGGCCAAGAAGCTCGGGGCGGATGGCGCGCTGTCGGTGAACCCGTACTACAACAAGCCCACGCAGGAGGGGCTGTATCAGCACTTCATGGCCGTGGCGGAAGCGACGGACCTGCCGATCATCCTCTACAACATTCCGGGGCGGACGGGCGTTGCGCTGCAGACCGAGACGGTCGTGCGGCTGGCAGCGCACCCGAACATCCAGGCGGTGAAGGAGGCGACGGGCTCGCTGGATTCGTGCTCCGATATCGCGATGCACTGTCCGCGGCTGGCGATGCTGTCGGGGGATGACCCGCTGACGCTGCCGATGGCCGCGGTGGGCGCGGTGGGCGTGGTGAGCGTCTTGAGCAACGTGGTGCCGGGGCGGGTGAGCGCGATGTGCGATGCGTTTCTGTCGAACCGGTGGGGCGATGCGTTGACGATCCACCGGCAACTGGCCGCGCTGGGGCGTGCGCTGTTCCTGGAGACGAACCCGATTCCGGTGAAGGCGGCGATGATGCTGCTTGGGCGCGACACGGGCGCGTTGCGGCTGCCGATGACGCCGGCGACGGAGAAGACGATCGAGCGGCTGAAGCAGGTCCTGACGAGTCACGAACTGCTGTAATCTTCGGGGCTTCATCAAACCTGAACGGTGGGTGCCTACGCTGTGTCCGCCAATGGGGAAAGCACCAGCCAGCTCGGCCCGGGCCAGAAAGCCTGTGCATATCGCCGCGATGAACGCGGCGTCGAAGAAGGGCCCGCAGCTCGCGACGTTTGCGGGCGCGGTGAAGTGGCTGCTCGACCGGACGGATGTGGAGCGGATGCGTCCGAGCCGCGCTGTCGCGGACATGATGAAGCTCGACCGGATGCACGAGCTGATGGCTCTGCTGGGGGACCCGCACAAGGCGGTGCGGCATGTGCACATCGCCGGGACCAAGGGCAAGGGCAGCACGTGCGAGATGACGGCCTCGTGCCTTGAGGCGTGCGGGTATGCGGTGGGGGTGTATACGAGCCCGCACCTGGTGGACATCCGCGAGCGGGTGCGGATCAACTCGCGGCTGATCCCCAATGCCGACTTTGTGCGGGTGGCGCAGAAGGTGGCGGATGCGACGGCGAACCTGAAGTCGGGCGGGCCGGAGGATGAGCCGACGTTTTTCGAGTTGATGACGGCGATGGCGTTTGTGTACTTTGCGGAAGAGGCGGTGGATGTCGCGGTGATCGAGGTGGGGCTGGGCGGGCGGCTGGATTCGACGAACGTGATCACGCCGGAGGTTGCGGCGATCACGAGCATCTCGCTGGATCACACGCAGATTCTCGGGGACACGGTGGAGCTGATCGCCGCGGAGAAAGCGGGGATCTTCAAGCCGGGGGTTCCGGCGATCACGGTTCCGCAGAAGCCGGGGGTGGTCGAGGTGTTCCGGGATGTGGCGGCGCGGGTGGGGTGTCCGCTGCAGGTGGTGGGGCAGGATATTGACTTCTCGATGCGGTTCGAGGCGTCGCCGAACCATGGGCCGCAGGCGCGGGTGTGTCTGACAACGAGCCGGAGCACGTTTGAGCACCTGGTGGTGCCGCTCCGCGGCGAGCACCAGGCGACGAACTGCGGGCTGGCGCTGGCGATCCTCGACAAGCTGACGGAGCGGGGCTTCCACACGCCGGAGGAGAAGGTGACGCGGGGGCTGGCGGCGGTGAAGGCGCCGGGGCGGATGGAACTTGCGTGGACCTCGCCGCGGGTGATCGTGGATGGCGCGCACAACACGGACTCGGTGCGGTGCCTGATCAAGGCGATCGGCGCGAACGTGCCGTACGACTCGATGGTGATGATCTTCGGGTGCGCGGCGGACAAGGACATCGACGGGATGCTGGCGGAGATCTCGCTGGGGGCGGACAAGGTGGTGTTCACACGTGCGAGCGGGAACGCCCGCGCGGCGGACCCAAAGGAGCTGGCGCGGCGGTTCAGCGAGAACCACGGGAAGATGGCGCAGACCGCCGAGACGATCGCCGAGGCGTTTGCGCTGGCGAAGCGCGCGGTGAACAGCGAGGACCTGATGGTGGTGACGGGGTCGTTCTATCTGGTGGGGGAGGCCAAGAAGCACCTGGCGGGTGTAGCGGCGATGAAGGCGGCAAAGTCCGGCCATTAGCCGACTTGCGGTGATGTGTTCGCAAGGCGCAAGGCTGCCCAAGTTCCCAATTTATGGGGATGGCTATTGCACCATATTTAGGTTGTTGTTCTAATAGACCCATTCGGGTCCGGCCCGGGGAAAGAAGGTCCCTGAGCCGCGGCCACAAAAGGATGGGTCACCATGAAACTCGCGCGCGTGTGGCGGTGTTGCGTCGGCTTTGAAGTGGTTATGGCTGTGGCGATCGTTGCGGGGATTGTCGCCGCGGCGGTGCCGGCGATGGCGGACACGGCGGCTGCGCGGCGGGGCGCGCTGGCGGCGTCGATGATCTCGCTGGGGAACGCGGGGGGCGGGTACACGATCAGCGTGACGCTGGCGGGCAGTGGCATGGGCAGTGTGGGCGATGATGTGGGGGAGATCTCGTGTCCGACGGATTGCGACGGCGATTACTCCGAAGAGGGGCAGTTGGTGACGCTGACAGCGTTGCCGGAGCCGGGAAGTTACTTTGCAGGGTGGAGCGGGGGCGGGTGCTCGGGAACGGGGCCGTGCCTGGTGTCGGTGACGGGCGGCGTGACCGACATCACCGCGACGTTCGAGCTGGATCCGGTCGTGACCGTGTCGTTCTTCGGGAGCGGCACGGGCGAAGTGGAGTTCTCTCCAGGCGGCGGCCTGTGCAGCAGCTCCTGCTCACCGGACTTTCCTCCGGGCACGATGATCACGCTGACGGCCACTCCGGACCCTGGGAGCTACTTCGTGGGATGGAGCGGGGCGGGGTGCTCGGGCACGGGGCCATGCATGTTCACACTGGGGACCGAGAACGTCATGGTCACGGCGACGTTCGCGCTGGACCCCGTGGTGAACCTGACGATCGATGGGACCGGCGGGGGGGAGGTGGAGTTTCTTCCGGGCGGGGGCTTGTGCAGCAGTTCTTGTGCACCGGACTTTCCTCCGGGCACGATGCTCACGCTGACGGCGACGGCCTTCCCCGGGAGCTACTTCGTGGGATGGAACGGGGAGGGCTGCTCGGGCACCGGGCCATGCATGTTCACGCTTGAGACCGCGCACGCTTCGGTCACGGCGACGTTTGTGGCCAACCAACCTCCGATGGCGGTGTGCCGCGATGTGACGATCGATGCGACGGGGTCGTGCGTTCCGCTGTTCATTGAGGCCGCGGATGTGGACAACGGGTCATCGGACCCTGATTCGACCTACGGCGATTCGATCACGCTGTCGCTCAGTTACTCAGGTCCGTTCCCGATCGGCCAATCGACGGTGACCTTGACGGTGACGGACCTTGCCGGGGAGACCTCCACGTGCACGGCGACGGTGACGGTGCTGGGGAATGACTGCAACAACAATGAACTACCCGACACGTGCGACATCGAGGCAGGGTCCTCGCTCGACTGCAACGACAACTGGGTGCCGGATGAGTGCGAGTGCTACTGGTGCAATGTCGGGTCGGCATTCGTCGTTGCTCCGGCGGCGGAGGTCAATGCGCAGGTGAGTCACCTCGGCGGCGGCACGGAGTGCGGGGAGAAGGTTGCCGACGACTTCTACCTCGAGCCCGGGTGCGCCCACCGCATCACCGCGGTCCGCGGCAGGATGCTGACCACCTCCAACATCAACCTGATGCGCGCGCGACTTGAGCTGTACGAAGACTGCAACGGTACGCCCGCCGATGAGCCGTTCTTCGTCGCCGACTATCAGCAGGATGATCCGATTCCTTCTGAAGTCCTGCGGTTCGAGCTGGGGCCCGATGGCGAGAGCGCGCTTGTGACCTACCGATTTGATCTGTGCGATGAGTTCCTGTGGCTGGAGGGCGGGAAGACGTACTGGGTCTCGATCATCGGCCTGACCGACAATGTTGACATGGTCGATCTGTCGTACTGGGTCGCGGGGAGCGAGTATGCCCCGATGCTTGGCAACATCCCTGTCAAGCGGTCCGGCACGCCGGGCTCCACCTGGGGTTCGTGCGACTTTGGACCATGGGAGAGCATCGAGGATTGCTGCATCGGCTGCGTGAACATGGACTTCTGCATCGACGGGTACGCCTGCCCGATCCTGTGGGACAACGGGAAGGTCGATCTGGTGAACCGCGGCGGCTCGCCATCGGGCGCCCACATGCAGTACCACGATCGCACGGCTGACAACTTTGTCGTGAAAACCTGCCGCGATGAGTACTTGTGCATGATCGAGGCGTGGATCTGGACCAACTGCGATCCGGTGCACGGCTTCGTCGAGATCTACGAGGGGATCGGGTGCGATCCGCTGCTGTACGATGTGCCCCTTGCCAGCTGGACGAGCGATTTGTCCGACGGCGACTCGATGGATGCCACGCGCTTCGATGAGACGCTCGTGGTCAATGGACGGACGTACCACCTGTGGCGGTTGCGTGTGAAGGACCCGGGGCTCACGCTGCTTGCCGGGCGGAACTACTGGGTCAGCGCGGGCGCGGTGAGCACGGGCAACTTCACGGCCAACAGCTTCTTTGCGTGGAGCAAGTATGGCTGCGACCCGTGCAACGGCGTGAACAGCTTCCGCATCACGCCGGGCCAGCACCGCACGCTGCGGCCGCCGGCGACGGAGTGGGCGGATGTGAACCCCGCGCGGGACTTCGCGTTCACGATCGCGGTGCGGGCGCAGGATGCCATCCCGCAGGATACGGATGGACCGCCGGATGAGGGACAAGCTTCACCGGTGTGCATGGCCGATGCCAACAACGATGGCGAGGTCGGCGTGGCGGACATCTTCGCGTTCCTGTCGGCGTGGTTTGTCGGGTGCCCGTAAACCAGAAGGATCCAAAGGCCGTCCACAAAGCGAAGGGCGAGAACGGGGCACTTCAAAGGCCGTACACAGAGGTCGCAGAGGCGGACGCAGAGGTCACAGAGGAGAAGAGGGAAGAGCCTCGCGCGGTGACGCGGAAGGAAGGAAGAGGGAAAGAGGGAACACAGAGCAAGCAGAGGGAGCGGAGGGCAACGGAGGGAAGGGGGAATGGACCTCGCGCAGAGACGCCGAGGCGCAGAGGCGGCGTGGGAAGTGCGGGCGCGCACGCGAACCGTCAAGGCAGGCCACGGATGGACACGGATTGACACGGATGGGGAGTCAGCGGCGGCGGCGACGACGCAGGGCGACGACGGAGCCGAGCAGGAGGAGCGGCGCGGCGGAGGGGGCGGGGACGGGGACGACGGAGATGTCGTCGATGTGCCACTCGCCCGGAAAATCATTCTGCCCGAGTTCGAGGAACGAGCCGGTGATGTTGGCGTGTATCGGGAACGTCAGCCGGTGCCAGTTGGTGCCATCGGGGAGCATGAGTGTCTGGTTGAAAATCGTCTCCCCCTCCCATCGGACATAGAACCGCCCGGCGATGTTCGGAGTTCGTCGCAGCCAGAACGACAGCTCATAGTCCTGGCCTTCGTTCGTCGGCAGAACCTGAGAGAGGAACTGCAACGGTGTTGACGAGAGTTGAGCGTAGTGCTCCCCACTGTGTCCGCCACCGGCGTTCACTCGAAAGTTCGATTGCATCGGCACGTTCGGGGGTGCTACCCAACCGGAGAAGCTCCCAGTCTCAAAGCCCCCATTGAACACGAGCTCCTGAGCACCTGCAGGAGACACTGCGCTGATGGCGGCTATGGATGCCACCAGCAAACCTTGTCGCCATGTTCGGGTCATGTGGTAACCTTTCCCGGTCTCAGTTGCTGCGATGCCGCCGCCTGCGGAACGCGACGACGGAGCCGAGCAGCAGAACCGCCGCGGCACTCGGCGCAGGCACAGGGACGACGGAGATGTCGTCGATCTGGAACTCGCCGGGAAAAGCGCTTTGGCCAAACTCGAGGAACGAGCCGGTGATGTTGGCGTGGACAGGGACGGAAAATCGAGACCACGGCATAGGCTCAAACGACGCAGGCACGAACAACACGGGCTGGCCCTCCCAGCGAACGGTCAGTTGCTCGACGGGGGAGAGCGACGTCCACCGTAGCCAGAAACTGAGCTCATAATTCTCTCCCGCCTGCGTCGGAAGCACCTGTGAGATGAACTGGAGGTTGGAAGAGGCGAGCCCCGCCCAGAACTCGCCGCCGTGGGCACCGCCAAAGGGCGCAACTCTGAAATGAGACTGATTCGGGATGTTTGGGGGTACCGACCACCCAGCAAAGTTGCCGGTCTCAAAGCCGCCGTTGAAGACCAGTTCGCCTGCAACGGCAGTGGACGCTGCAAAGAGCAACGGCATCGCCACCAGTCCAGCCTGAAGTGTTCGGGACATATGTGAACCGCTGATCATCATCACCACTCACCTTCGCCGTCTGCGCAGGGCGATGGCCGAGCCGAGCAGCAGCAGGGGCGCGGCGGAGGGGGCGGGGATGGGGACGACGGAGATGTCGTCGATGTGGATTTCGCCGGGAAACGCGTTCTGGCCGAACTCGAGGAACGAGCCGGTGATGTCGGCGTGGATTGGAAAGGTGTACCTATTCCAGATGAGCGCATCGGGCCCGCTGAGTTGAACACCTCCGATGAACTCGCCTTCCCATCGGACAGTGAGGAAAGGCCCGTTCACAGGCGGAAACATCCCCGGTACACGTGCCCAAAAACTCAGCTCGTAGTCTTGCCCGGCCTGGGTAGGGAGGATCTGAGAGATGAACTGGAGGTTGGAAGAGGACAACACCGCATAGTGGCTGCTGCTGGGACCTCCCCCTTGGAGGCTCGAAACCACAAAGTGCGCCTGGTTCGGGACATTCGGCGGCACCGACCACCCAGCAAAGTTGCCAGTCTCAAAGCCGCCGTTGAAGACCAGTTCACCCGCAAGGGCCGGTGATGCCGCGGCGGCAATGAAAGAGGCCGCGAGCAGGCATCGCTGCGATGGTGTGAGCATGGATTGGCCTTCGCGAGAGGTCGGAGTGAGAGAACTTCAATGTACCACGCGGGGCGGGCCCGGGCAATGGAGAAAGGGCCGAGAACGGCGGGGCGTAGGGGGGGGATGGGGGCTGGGGCGCGAAAGCGGAATCGATGGGGAGACGCGGAAGGAAGGCGGCTGCGCGGAGTCTGGATGTGACGTGACGGTCGCGAAGTGAGTCAGGCCGCTCGTCGGTCCTCCGGACCGGATGGAAGCGAGGACAGCTCAACAGGGACTCAAGTCACTGACAACCATCGGGCGCCCGCCGGGCGAAGCGCGTGCATGGACAGCAGGCCCGTGTCCCGATCCGGCTGAAGAGCACGGGCAACGCTTCGAAGACTCTGCACGCCCCAGCGC
>JAEYUO010000010.1 GCA_023432465.1 Planctomycetota bacterium
CGCCCGCGGTAGCTCCACCTTCTCGCATGAGCGCGGCCGCGGCGGCGGTGCTGGCGATCAGCGCGTTCACGCGGTTGTGCGCGCCGGGGACACTCAGTTGCAGCGACTCGGGGAGCGCAGCGCGCACGGAGTCGGCATCGGTGGTGACGATCGTGACGGGGCACCTGGCCACGCTGGAGAACCGCTGCGCATCGGCGGACTCGACGGACTCGATCGCGATGTCTGTCGGCGTTTGATTCGCGAAGATGCCCTGCTTGCTCTTGGCGTAGTGATCGAACTCGCCGTGCCAGTCGATGTGGTTGGGCTTGATGTTCGTGAGCACGCTGATCGCGGGGGACCATCCCTTCGCGTTGGTGTAGCCGACCGATTCGCCCAGCCAGTAGAGCATCGCGCTGGAGAGCTCCAGCACGACCCAGTCGATCGGCCGGATGCGGTGCAGATCGGCCAGGAGCGAGCCGCCGATGTTCCCGCCGAGGTGCACGTGGTCGGCCCCGAGGACGCGGCGGAGGATGTGCGCGGCCATCGAGGTGGTCGTGCTCTTGCCGGCCGAGCCGGTGATGCCGATCGTGCGCTCGCGCGAGGGGAGGCGCTCGACGAGCAGGCGGATCTCGGTGGTGATCGGGATGCGCGCGGCCTGGGCAGCGCGGAGGAAGCGGTTCTCCCACGGCTTGGGCACGGCGGGGTTGGCGATCACGACCTCGCAGGTGGTGAAGTCCGCGACGTTGTGCCCGCCCAGCCGGAGCGTGACGCTGCCGGAATCGATCAGGTCCTGGATTCGCGCGATCGAATCGGTGAGCTTGTCGGGCGGGTCGAGATCGGTAACGAGCACATCGGCGCTGTGCGCGGCGAGCCACCGCGTGACGCCGACACCGCCGCCGAAGCGGCCAAGGCCCATGACGGTCACACGCTTGCCGGCGATATCGAGCATGGAAGACTGTATCGGCGAAGAAGGAACTCAGAGAAGCGGAGGGAGCAGAGAAATCGCAGAGGAAGCCGGGAACGAAGAACAAACGGACTGAAAGTGACCCACCGGATGGTGCGGTTGAGTACGCCCGATCTCCTCGGAACTGGTCTCCCCACGTTCCTCCCACCGAATCAATGCTCCGGTCCTTGCTCGATGTCTTCCTCCCCTCCGCTGTCCTCCGCTCACTCTGCTTCTCTGAGTTCCTCTTCAGTCTCGACCGGAACGGATGGCATCGATGAGTGTGCGGAGCAGCCGCGACGAAACAGGCCCGGGCACGCCATCGCCCACCGCCTGGCCATCCAGCCTCGTCACGCTCGCCACCATCGTCGTCGTGCCGATGAGCATCACCTCGCGTGCATCGCGCAGCTCGCTCGCCCGCACCACCCGCTCGCGGATCTCCGGCCGCTCGCGCAGCAGGATCGCCCGCGTCACGCCCGCCAGGATCGGCACACTCTCCAGCGAGGGTGTGCACACCTCGCCCTCCCGCGTCACGATCACCACGTTGGTCGCCAGCCCCTCACCCACCAGAGCGTCCTCTCCGCCCCCCACCCCCATCCGGAGCAGGATCGCATCGTCCGCGCCCATCGCATCCGCACGCATCGCGCACCACACGTTGCCCATCAGCGAGATCGACTTGAGCCGCCCCTTCTCCCAGCGGATGTCCCGCAGCGTCACGGCGGACTTGGCCACCGGCTTCACGATGCTCGCCAGCGGCGGCTGCGGCGAGCAGTACGCGAACACCGTCGGCTTCATCTCCTGCGCGGGCACGCGCTGCCGCACCGGCATGCCCTCGCCCGGCGTGCCGCGGGTCACCTGCCAATAGACAAACGCGTCGCGCATCGCGTTGGCCGCGAGCAACTGCTCCGACACCGGGCCGAGCTGCGAGACATCCCACGCGATCCCCGCTTCGCGCAGGCCATCGGCCATGCGTTCCTCGTGCCCGCGCAGGCCGACGATCCGCGTGCCCTCTCCTGCCCGAGGCACGGACCGCAGACCCTCGTACACGCCATCGCCGAACACAAAGCCCCGGTCGAACACGCTCACGCGCGCCAGGTCCTTGTGCAGCAGCTCGCCATTCAGGTAGACGATCACGCGGGCTCCCTCAATCCCTTCTTCCCTCGATCCCTTCCTACATCAACGCGATCGGGTCGACATCCACCGCCGTCCGCGCATCGCTCTTGAGCAAGCCCCGCGCCCGCACGCGCATCAGCGCCTCCTGCACCAGTCCTCTTCGCGGCCCCACGACCTCGATGCTCACGCGGTGGAACCCCGCGATCCGCGAGACCGGGCAGGGCATCGGGCCGATGACGCCCAGCCCCCCGCCGCCGATGGCCTGCCCCTCTTCCTTGAGCGCACGCGCGATTCCCTCCGCCGCGGCGTTCGCCTTCGCCAGGTCCTCATCGCGGCAGACGATGCGGGCCATCCGTGTGATCGGCGGCAGGTTCGCGCCCGCACGGAACTCCAGCTCCTCCCGCGCGAAGCTCTCAAAGTCGTGCGCGGCGGCGTGCACGATCGCCGGGGCATCGGGCTCGAGCGTCTGCACGAACACCCTGCCGGCGTGCTCGCCGCGGCCCGCGCGCCCGGCCACCTGCGACACGAGCTGGAATGTCCGCTCGGCAGCGCGGAAATCCGGGAGCGAGAGCGCGGTGTCGGCGTTGATCACCCCGACCAGCCGCACGTTGGGGAAGTCGAGCCCCTTGGCGATCATCTGCGTGCCGACCAGCACGCGGACCTCGCCGGATGCGAAACGCTCCAGCAACTCGTGGAACTCGCGCCCGGTCTTCATCGTGTCGCCATCGACGCGCACCAGCCAGCCCTCATCCGCGCCCGAGGCCGCGAGGATGCGCCCGAACTTGGTCTGCAGCTCCTCCTCCACCCGCTGCGTGCCCATGCCCAGCAGGTGGATGCGTCCCTCGCACACCGGGCACTTCGCCGGGACACGCTGCTGGGCCAGGCAGTGGTGGCACCGCACGAAGCTGAAGCCGCCATCGGCCCCGCGCTTGAGCCGGTGCTCCACCATCCGCGCATCGCACTCGCCGCAGCTCAGCACATACCCGCACCTCGCATCGGCGCACGCGATGTAGCACGAATACCCGCGCCGGTTCAGCAGCAGGATCGCCTGCCCCCCATCGCGCAGCGTCTCGCCCAGCGCACGCTCGAGCGTCGGCCCGAGCATGTGCTCCCGCGCCCCGACGCCGCCCCGGGTCTCGCCGCGGATCGCGGCGTGCGCACGCAGCTTCCACTCCTCGCGCAGATCGACCACCTCCACCCGCGGCATCGCCCCGCCGCCGACACGCTCGCGCAGACGCCACAGCGCGTACCGGCCGCGGGCCGCAGCCCTCCGCTCCTTGGCTCCCTCCACATTTGCCAATTTGGTTATTTGCTCATTTGCCATTTGCGGCGCAGCCGCATTCGCCCACGTCTCCAGGCTCGGTGTCGCCGAGCCCAGCACCACCGGGCACCCCTCCAGCTGCGCACGCTTGATCGCCACATCCCGCCCGTGGTAGCGCGGCAACTGGTCCTGCTTGTAGTCGCTCGCGTGCTCTTCATCGACGACGATCACGCCCAGCCTCTCCAGCGGGGCGAACACCGCCGACCGTGCGCCGACCACCACCCGCGCCTTGCCGCTCGCCGCCGCGGCCCACTGCGCATGCCGCTGCGAAGCGCTCAGCCCCGAGTGCAGCACCGCCACACCCGCGCCGCTCGCCGCGCCAAACCTTGCCTGGAAGCGTCCGGCGGTCTGCGGCGTCAGCGAGATCTCCGGCACGAGCACCAGCGCGCTCTGCCCCTTGGCCAGCACGCGCTCGATGATGCGGAGATACACCTCCGTCTTCCCCGAGCCCGTCACGCCGTACAGCACATGCACGCCAAAGCCGCCGAGCGTGCCGCTGATCCCCTCGACCGCCGCATCCTGATCCGCCGACAGCCGCACCCGCGCCTGCGTTGTGCCCTTCTGCTCGATCAGCACCGGGTCGGGCGCGCCGCCAATGCTGCGCACCTCTTCCCGCTCCACCCGCCGCAGCAGCCCCGCGTTCACCAGCTTGTTGAGGGCGCCGATGTTCGCCGCGCCGATGCGTTCCGCCAGCACGTGCGCATCCAGCGGCAGGGCCTCCCGACCCAAGGCGGCAACATGGCCCCAAGCCAGGCGCGTCGCCTTGGTCATCTTGACCTCGACCAGCGAGGCCTCGACCTCCGGCTCCACGCGGTCGAGCAGCTCCCGCACCACGTGCCCGGTCCGCTTCTTCACCGCCGCGGGCATCATCGCCGCCAGCACCATCCCCACCGGGCAGACGTAGTACGCCGAGATCCACCTGGCCAGCTCCACCAGCCTCGCCGGCAGCCCGACCCCCGCATCCCGCAGGATGGACTTCACCTTGTCTGGCGCGAAGCCCTCGCACAGCCCGATGCCCCCCACTTCCACCACGATCCCCGCCGCGGCGGTGTTCCCACGCCCCAGCGGCACCTCGACGCGCCGGCCAAGCTCGACGGGCGCTGCGCTGCGATAGGTGAGCGCGGCCTCCGTCCCGCCCCGGTCCATGCCGCGCTCCACCGCGACGCGCAGGTACGTCCACTCCCCGCCGGCGGCGGGCGTGTGCAGTTCCGGCTCATCGTGTGCGAACAGGTGGGCCATCGCGTGCTGCAACGGTAACCGCGCTGCCCGCCCCGCGCGGCGCGATCGTCCTAACATCCGCTTTGATGCACAACGAAAACGCACTCCCGCTCGGCCGACTCGCACTCGAAGACGGCTCGGTCTTCGCCGGACAGGCCTTCGGCGCGACCGGCCGGTCCATCTGCCGGGCGGCGGAGGTGGTGTTCAACACCGCCATGACCGGGTATCAGGAGGCGATCACCGATCCTTCCTACTCCGGCCAGATCCTCGCCTTCACCGCCCCGCTCATCGGCAACACCGGCGTGAACGAGGAGGACCTCGAATCCGCCAAGGTCCAGGTCTCCGGCGTCATCGTGCGGGAGCTGGCCCGCCTGCACTCCAGCTTCCGCGCCACCACCGATCTCTCCACCTATCTCACCAACGCCGGGATCCTCGGCCTGACCGGCGTCGATACCCGTGCCCTCACCCGTCGCCTCCGCGTCCGCGGCGTGATGAACGCCGCCATCAGCGACCTGCCGCGGGAGACGCTTTCGGATGAGGCCCTTGTCAACGCCGCCCGCACCGCCCCCGATATGAGCGGCCAGAACCTGGTCCCCTTGGTCGGCTGCACCAACAACAGCCGGTGGGAAGAGACCCTCGGGGAGTGGTCGCCCGAGGCCCAGACCGGCCGGAAGTCCGGCACTGGCAAGCGTTTCCGTGTCGTCGCCCTGGATTGCGGGGCCAAGCGCAACATCCTCCGCAACCTCGCCGACCGGGGGTGCGAGGTCACCGTCGTCCCCCACGACATCTCCGGGGCGGACCTTCGGGCCCGCTTTGCCACCGGCGAGGTGGACGGCCTGTTCGTCTCCAACGGCCCGGGGGACCCCGCGGCGGTCGAAGCTACTATTAGCACCCTCCAACAGGTGGTCGGCGATCCCAAGTTCACGATCCCAACGTTCGGCATTTGCCTGGGTCACCAGCTCCTGTCCCTCGCCCTTGGCGCGAAGACCTACAAGCTCAAGTTCGGCCACCGAGGCCTGAACCAGCCGGTCCTGAACGTCCTGACCAGCCGCGTGGAGATCACCAGCCAGAACCACGGCTTCGCGGTCGATCCGGACTCCCTCAAAGCGGTGGGCGGCATCCCCACGCACTACAACCTGAACGACAACACCCTCGCGGGCTTTTGCATGACGGATCGGCCCGTCTTCGCCGTGCAGCACCACCCCGAGGCCTCGCCGGGACCGCACGATTCCTCCTATCTGTTTGATGCGTTCGTGCGGATGATGACCGACCGCAAGCCCCTGCCCGAGCAGTTCCGCCCGGCCCAGACCGCTTCCCTTGTTGCAGCGGCCGGGCTTTGAGGCAATAAACCCGAACGTAAATGGTTATGCTGACCAGAGGGTGCGACTCTGCGCCCGGTCACCACGGAGAAACGTCCATGCTGCGCATCGCGCCCACCACCCGTATCGTCGCCGCGGTCATCGCCGGCGCGCTCTTCACCGCCTCCCCGACACTCGCGCAGGGGCAGCCCGGCCGAGGCGAAGGGCAGCGCGAGGGCGGCCGCCAGCCGGGCGGTCAGCGTGGAGGCGGCGGAGGCGGGATGTTCGGCGGCATGGGCATGGGCGGGATGGGCCAGGTGTTCGAGCCGCCGATCAACTCGCGCGAGCTCGACACATATGCCCAGATGCTCGGCCTCGATGCCGACCAGACCGAGGCGCTCACCGCCCTGCTCGAAGCTCATCAGCAGGAGTTCAACGAGTCGGCCCGGGTCGCCCGCGAGAAGCTCGAGAGCCTCCGCGAGGAAGCCCGCGAGGCACGCGACCCGCAGGTCTGGCGCGAGATGGGCGCGCAGATGGAGACCTTCCGCAAGGCCCGCCAGAAGATGGAGGACAGCTTCTTCTCCGACTTCAAGGCCGTGCTCACCCCCGCCCAGACCGAGAAGTTCCCCAAGATCGAGCGCCAGCGCCGGCGCGAGCAGACCATCGGCCGCGGCCTGATGAGCGGCGAGCGCGTGGACCTCATCCGCACCATCGCGGACCTCAAGCTCCCGGCCGAGCAGCTCGAAGCCGTGCAGCCCACGCTCGACCTCTACGAGGCGGACCTCGACCGCGAACTGGCGACACGCAACACGGTCTATGAAGAGAGCCAGAGCAAGATCCGCGAGATGTTCGAGGCCGGCAACATGGACGAGATGCAGAAGGTCCTTGAGAAGGGGCGCGAAGCCTCCAAGCGCGTCCGCGATGTGAACCGTCGCTACGCCCGCCAGCTTGAGACGATGCTCCCCTCCGAGGCCCAGGCGAAGTTCGCCGAGCAGGTTCGTCGCGAGAGCTTCCCGATGGTGTATCGGCCGACGCAGGCGAGCCGCGCGCTCGAAGCCGCCCGCGCCTTCACCGACCTCGATGAGAACCAGACCGCCGCCCTCGGCACGCTCGCCGAGACCTACGACCGCGAGCTCACCTCCCTCAACAAGCAGCTCGAGCAGGCCACGCTCGACCGCGAGGAGAGCATCACCGCGCAGGACCTGATGTCCCGCGGCATGGGCGGCTTCCGCGGCGAGGACGGCCCCGTCGGCGAGCTGCGCGAGAAGCGCCGCGAACTCGACAACACCACGATGGACAAGCTCCGTGCCCTGCTCACGCCCGAGCAGATCGAGAACCTCCCGCGCCGCGATGACCGCGCCGGCCCGGGCGGCGGCGATCGCGAGGGTGGACGCGACGGCGGCGGACGCCAGCAGCCGCGTCGTCGGCCCGGCGGCGGCGGCGACGATGCCGCTCCCCCGCCCAACTCCCGCACCTGATCCGCCCGCTCATCTCCGCCCTGCGGAGCTGTGCAGCACGACGGATCAGCAACACGCCCGCGTCTTGAGTTCAGAGCAGGGCCGGGCGGTTCCGGCCCTGTTTCCATAGTCGGGAGTCCCGCATGCCTGCACCCTTTTCTTCCCTCCGTCGCTCGCTCGCACTGCTTGGTTGTGTCGCCGGACTCAGCCTGGCGATCACCGCGGACACCGCTCTTGCCCAGCGCGGCGGCGGCTTCGCTGTCCGGGCCGGCAGTGGCATGGGCTCGATGGCGCCCTCGGTCACCAAGGCGCACCTCAAGAAGTTCGCGGCCCTGCTTGAGCTCGATGAGGTCCAGCTCACCACCGCCGAGGACTTCCTCGCCGCGTTCCAGGCCGAGCACGATGTCATCGCCAAGCAGATGCGCAAGGACAGCGAGCGGATCAGCCAGGAGGTCCAGGATTCGCAGGACTTCTCCCTCTTCCGCGAAGAGATGCCCAAGGTCATGGAGACCTACCGCACCGCCGCGGAGGCGCAGGAGAAGCAGTTCTTCAGCGACTTCCGCTCGATCCTCACCCCGGGGCAGGAGGAGCGCTGGCACAAGGTGGAGAAGCTCCACCGTCGCCTGCGCAGCCTCCCGGCCGGGATGCTCGCCGGCGAGTCCGTCGATCTGATCGCCACGGTCGAGCAGCTCAAGCTCACCGAGCCCAGCCCGGAACTCGCGGCGATGCTCGATCGCTACGAGGCCGAGCTCGACCGCGCCCTGATCGACCGCGACAAGCTTCGCGAGGAGCAGACCGCCGGCATGATGCGCGGCGGCGAAGGCGGGGGCTTCAACTTCGACATGGAGCAGATCCGCAAGAGCATGACCGAGATGCGCAAGGCCGGGCTCAGTGTCTGCGAGATCAACCAGCGCTTTGCCCGCAGCGTCGAGGCCACGCTCCCCGAGGACCGCCGGGCCGAGTTCGCCCAGCAGGTCCGCATCGAGAGCTTCCCCCGCGTCTACCGCGAGACCCACGCCGCCAAGTGCCTCAAGGCCGCGGCCGCCTTCAACGACCTTTCCGCCGAGCAGAAGTCCACCATCGCCGAGATGCTCGAGACCTATGAGCGCGAGGTGAAGTCGATCAACACCCGCTGGGCCGATGCCGTGCTGGCCTCCGAGGCCGATGGCGGCGGCGACCCGATGTCCATGTTCATGGGCGGGGGAGAATCCCCCGCGATCGCCGATGCCCGCAAGGCCAAGCGCGAGCTCGACAAGACCACCCGGGACAAGCTCAACGCCCTGCTCACCGAGGAGCAGCTCGAGCGTCTGCCCGAGCGCGAAGATGATGCCCCCGGGATGGGCATGTTCCGTATGGGCGGATGACCCCGCGGCGGGCCGATAGGTAGGATGTTCCGGGCCATCGCGACGCACGGCCCGGCTGGAGCAAGGATGACCACGGCCCCCACGCATGCCATTTCGCCGTCCACCGCGCACGCCTCCGCGGGCGCTGCCGCGCCCTCCGCCTCCGGGCCCGCGCCCCTGTCGCAGGTGCCCGAGGTCGATCCCCGCGCTGCCGCGACCATCGCCGCCGATCAGGCCGTGCGTCTGGGCGCGGTGCCGTATGCCTTCGACGGCCCGGTGCTGCTGGTGGCGATGTCCGACACCGGCGATCTCGAATCCGCCGACCAGGTCTCGATCCTCGCGGGCGCGCCGGTCCGCCGCGTCGCCGTCACGCCCGCGGTCTTCGGCGAGCTGCTGCGTGAGGCCTTCGGCGCAACCGCCGCGCAGATGGCCCAGCGCCTCGGCGGCAGCGGCGCGCAGGGCGATGCCGACGACCTCTCCAGCAACCTTCAGGCCGTTGATGCCGACGATGTCCAGCGGATGGCCGAGCAGCCGACGCTGATCAACCTGGTCAACCTCATCATCCTCGAAGCGATCCGCGAGCGGGCCAGCGACATCCACATCGAGCCCTTCGAGCGTGCCCTGACCGTCAAGTACCGCATCGACGGCATGCTCCGCACGCAGAACTCTCCGCCCAAGCACCTGCAGCCGGCGATCACCAGCCGCGTGAAGATCATGGCGAGCATGAACATCGCCGAGCGCTACGTCCCGCAGGATGGGCACATCACGCTGCGCTTCGAGGGCCGCAAGGTCGATATCCGTGTCTCCACCGTGCCCACCATCTACGGCGAGAGCGTCGTGATGCGCATCCTCGACAAGGAGGCCATCACCCTCGACCTCACTACCCTGGGCATGCGCGACACCGACCGCGCCACGATCGACCGCTGGATCGATCTCCCCCACGGCATGATCCTGGTCACCGGGCCCACCGGCTCGGGCAAGACCACCACGCTCTACGCCGCGCTCACCAAGCTCTACGACCCCTCGCTCAAGATCATCACCATCGAGGACCCCGTCGAGTATGAACTCTCCGGCGTCAACCAGATCCCCGTGAACCCCGAACGCGGCCTGACGTTCGTCACCGGCCTCCGCTCGATCCTCCGCCAGGACCCGGATGTCATCATGGTCGGCGAGATCCGCGACAACGCGACCGCCGACATCGCCGTGCGCGCCGCCCTCACCGGCCACCTGGTCTTCTCCACGCTCCACACCAACGACGCGGTCAGCGCGGTCGGCCGGTTGCTCGATATGGATGTCGAGCCCTTCCTCGTCGCCAGCGTGCTGGAGGGCATCGTCGCCCAGCGGCTCGGCCGCCGCCTCTGCACCGACTGCCGCCGCAGGGTTGCCCTCAGCGAGCCCGTCCGCCACCGCCTGAGCCCGCGCGAGCTCGCCCTGTTTGACCAGGGCCGCGGCTGGGAAGGCGCGGGGTGCGAACGCTGCGAGAACACCGGCTATCGCGGCCGCGTCGGCTACTACGAGATCCTCAACCTCACGCCCGGGCTGCGCTCGGCCATCACCGAGGGCCGGACCAGCCGCCAGGAAATGCTCAGCGTCGCCGGGCCCTCCCATGTCTCGATGCGCATGGACGGGGTCATCAAGGCCGCCGCCGGCGAATCCACCATGGATGAGGTTCTCCGTGCTACGCAGGACGCCGACGACCCCGGAACCGGTGCCGTCTAAGGCGTCGCAACCCCACTCTCCCGCCACCTTGACGCCTTGACGCCTTGACCGATTCGCTGCTCCCCTCTCAAGATGCCCACCTTCACGTACCAACCCCTCGGCGGCGGAAACTCCGCGGTCATCTCCGCGCCCGACCGCGCTGCGGCCGTCCGCACGCTCCGCGCCCAGGGCATCACCCCCGCCCGGATCGAGCCGCTCTCCGCCGGGGCCGATGCCGCCGCGAGCATCGACCTCGAAGATGCCCACACGCACACCGCCCAGCGCACCTTCGCCGGCCACGGCTCGATGTCCGCCGCCGAGATGTCCGCGTTCATGCGCGAACTCGCCACCGCCGTGCAGGCCGGGCTCCCGCTGGTGCTCGCCCTGCGGACCATCGCCCGCCAGAGCCGCAACGTCAAGCGCAAGGCGATGCTCGACCACCTCATCAGCGAGGTCGAGCACGGGCAGTCGCTGGCCGATGCCGCCGCGAGCTGCGGCAAGCCCTTCGGCGAGATGGTCGTCAGCCTCATCCGCGCGGGCGAGCTCTCCGGCAAGCTCGGCGAGGTGCTGGACCAGTCCGCCTCGCTGCTGGAGCGCGAGCTCAAGCTCCGCCGCACGCTCGCCGAGGGGCTCATCTACCCCGCATTCCTGGCCGTGCTCATCGGCGGGGCGATCGCCGTCATCTCCACCGTCATCGTGCCGCGCATCCTCAAGCAGTTCACCGGGCAGATCTCCGCCTCGCAGCTCCCCCTGCCCACGCGCATGGTCATGGGCATGACCGACTTCGTGCAGTCGTGGTGGTGGCTGCTGCTGGGCCTCGTGGTCGGCGGGCTCCTGCTGCTCTCGAGCTCCTACCGCCAGCCCGCCGGACGCCTCGCCATCGACCGCTTCCTGCTCAGGGTCCCCGCGCTGGGCAAGGTGCTGCGCGATGTCGCCGTCGCCCGCTTCACCCGTGTGCTCGCCACGCTCGTCAGCGCGGGCCTGCCCGCCCTCACCTCCCTCCGCATCACCAAGGGCGCGCTGGGCAACCGCGCGATGGAAGACGCCATCGAGGAAGTCTGCAATCAGGTCGCCGCCGGCAAGACGATCGCCGAGCCCATGGAGGACTCGGGCTACTTCCCCCCCCTGCTCACGCAGATCATGGGTGTGGGCGAACGCTCCGGCCGCCTCCCGCAGATGCTCTCGCAGGCCGCGGGCGTCTTCGAGGACCGCACCCAGTCCAGCATCCGCGTCTTCACCCAGTTGTTCCCGCTCATCATGGTCATCGTCGCGGCGGTGGTCGTGGGCTTTGTCGTCGCCGCGGTGCTTCTCCCGCTCGTGCAAATGCAGGACCTCATCCAATGAACCGTTCCACACACCGTCTCCGCCGGGCGTTCACGCTCGTCGAGATCATCGTCGTCATCGTCATCCTGGGCATCCTCGCCACGCTCATCGCGCCGCGCATCCTCGGCCGCATCGGCCAATCGAAGCGCGCCGTCGCCGAGAGCAATGCGGCCGTGCTGGCCAACGCCACCAAGCTCTTCCTGGCCGACTGCGGCGGACGCATGCCCGACGGCGCGACGATCATGGCCCTGTGGGAGAAGCCCGGCGGCCTGGATGAAGGCCAGTGGAAGGGCCCCTACGTCGATTCGATCGACCAGCTCAAGGACCCCTGGGGCGCGCTGTTCGTGCTCGTCGTTCCCGGCCGCAAGAACGTCGACTTCGACATCGTCTCCTACGGCGCGGACAAGGCGCCCGGCGGCGATGGCGACAACGCGGACATCACCAAGCCCTGACCGCGCGTGACCGCCTGAACTCCATGATCCGTTCCTCCGCCACACCCTCGTGCGCACCCGCCCGCCCGTTGAGCCGTCGCTCACCGGGCGCGTTCACGCTGCTCGAGCTGATAGTGGTCATCGTGATGATCGCGATCCTCGCCGGGGCCTTCCTGCCCCGGCTCTCCGGGCAGGCCCGGCGCGCGGCCGAGGCCGAGTCGATCGCGGTGCAGCGGCTCCTCACGGCCGCGGCCGAACGCGCTGCGCTTGTCGGCGGCCATCGGCTCGCCGTCGAGTTCGCCACGCTCGATGGTGTCTCCACGCTCGCCGTGGTCTCGCGTCCGCCATCGTCTCCAGGCCCGGGCTCCGCGGGCGCGGCCTCACGCAACACGCCCGAGTGGAAGCAGGACCTGCTCGTCGATCCCGTCACGCTCACCCGGCTGGAACTCAAGCAGGCCACGCTCGACGGCCGTCGCCTCGATGCGCGGGGCTGGCTTGCCCCCCTTGGCAGCGCGCAGGCCCGGCCCACCATCGCGCTGGTGCTGAGCCCCAAGGATGACCCGTCCGCCACCGCCTACCGCATCGACCTCTTCCCCGATGCCATCGTCGCGCAGCGCACACCCATGGCCGCCGACCAGCTCGGTGTTGCCGGCAGCCGCGCTGTGCAGTCCGGGCCGCCGACGCGGTCGATCGACCTTGATGCTACCGGACGCGGGGACTCGCCATGGTGATGCGCCATGCGTCTCATCGCCGCGGCTTTGCGCTCGTCGATGTCATCGTCGGGGCCGTCATCCTCGGCACCGCGCTGGCCGTCATCATCGGCCTCGCCGGGCAGGCCGTCACCGCGCAGCTCCGCGGGCAGGACCTCGCCACCGCCGCGATGCTCGCCGATGAGCAGCTCCAGCTTGTGCTGGCCCGCGGCCCCGATGAGTACATCAAGCAGTTCGGCTCCTCGGGCCGCTGCGATGAACCCTTCGACGACTTCACGTACGAGCTGAACATCAGCGGCTCCGGTCAGGCCGAGCCCTACCAGCTCAGCGCCACCATCTCGTGGTCGCGTGCGTGGGGCGCGCAGACCCTCACCATCCGCACGCTCGCCGCCTCGCGCATCGCCGGCGAGGACTTCGAGCCCGACCCCGAGCGCCGCCCCGAAACCCCCGTGCAGAGGATCCTCGAATGATCCTCCGCCATACCCGCCGCCGCCGCGCCTTCACCCTCGTCGAGCTGCTCGTCGCCGCCATCATCGCCGCGTTCGTCGTCAGCGCAACCTACGCCGCGCTCTCGCAGGTCGTCCGTGGACGCGAATCCGCATCCGCCCGGCACCAGGCCTTCTCCCGCGCCTCGCTCGCCGCCGAGCTCATCGCCCGCGACCTGGAGTGCGCGCTCCGCGATGCGGATCTGATCGCGGCGAAGTTCGCGGTCATCAAGGGCGGCAGCAGCACCGAGCCGCGCGATGAGCTGGTCCTGTTCACGTTCCACCCCTCGCCCCTCCGCCCATGGACCGAGCAGGCCGAGGGCGCGGAACGCGAGAGCCACTACCGCATCGCCCCCTCCACGCTCGCCGGCGAAACCGGCCCGGCGTTCTCCCTCTGGCGGCGCATCGACCCCGTGCCCGATGAGACCCCCGATGGCGGCGGGCTGGCCATGCCGCTGGTCGATGGCGTGCTGACGCTGGAGCTTGCCGCGGCGGATGCCGAGTCCTGGTTCGATGAGTGGGACTCGGACTTTGACGGCATCCCGCACGCGGTCCGTGTCACGGTGACCGCGGTCGATGATTCCGGCCGCTCCACCGCCCGCGCACGCCGCACCGTGGCGATCGACCGTGTCCCCGCGCCGTACGTCGCGCCGTATGAAGAAGCGGAAACCGCGCCCGCTAGCGACACCGGCGCGACCGGCGGCGGCACAACGCCCGCCCCAACAGGCGGAACCGGCGGCACGGGCGGCACCGGTGGCGCTGGCGGTGGTGGAGGTGGCGGTGGCGGTGCCCGTCCCCCGACCGGCGGAGGAGGCGCGGCCCCACGATGATGCGCCATCGCCGTCCATCTCCTTCCTTCACCACGTTCGTCGTGCTCTGGACGATCGCGATCGCCGCGGTCGTGCTCGCCGCGCTGCAATCCGCCGCATGGCGAGGCGCGGCATCCGGCCGCGAGGCCGTCGCCCGCACCCGCGCCAAGTGGGCCGCACGCGCAGGCATCGAAGCGCAGATCGCCGCGCTCACCTTCGCCACGCTCACGCCCGATGGCACCTCAGCGTTCGCCATCCGCGAAGAGCTCGCCGCGGTCGGCTTCGGCACACTCGGCGATGCCACCTACGCCGTGCAGCACGAAACCCGCACGGGTGTGCAGGATGGCGCGGCCGATGCCCACGCCAAGCTCAACATCAACACCATCTCCCGCGACAGCATGCTCCTCCTGCCCGACATGGATGAGTCGATCGCCGACTCGATCCTCGACTGGATCGACGGCGACGATGACCCCAACGACCTCGGCGCGGAGATCGGCCAGTATCTCTCTCTCAAGTACGCCTATGTCCCGCGCAACGCGCCCTTCCGCTCGATCGAGGAACTCGAACTCGTCTCGGGCGTTCGGCCCGAGTATGTCCGCGGCGAGGATTGGAACCTCAACGGCCTGCTCGACCCGAACGAGGACGATGGCACCCTCTCCTGGCCGCCCGACAACGCCGACGGCAAGCTCGATGGCGGCTGGTCCGCCCTGCTCACCTGCGTGAGCGAGCCCGGCGGCCTTGCCGCGTCCGGTCTCCCCCGGCTGGACCTCACCATCGCCAGCGTCGAGGACATCCAGTCACGCATCACCGGGATCGACAGCCAGCAGGCCCAGGCGCTCTCGGATGCGTCCCAGTCCGTCACCTCTCTGGCCGACTTCATCCGCAGGCCCCTGAGAGACCTCGTCCCGCAGGGGGCAACGCTGCTCTCGGGCCGTGCCCTGACCACCCTTCAGAACCTCACCAACGAGCAGATCGCTCTGGTGCTCGACGAGTGCACCATCGGCGACCCCGCCGCGGGAACCCCCCGAACCGGGAAGCTCAACATCAACACCTGCGATGATGAGCTGATCGAGTACATCGCCGAGATCACCCCCGGCGTCGCCGATTCCATCATTCTGGAACGAAACGCCCGATCCGGCGGTTTCAGCAATCTCATGGACCTGCTGAGCGTTCCTGCTGTCACCAACGAAATCCTCGCTGGCCTGTATGACTTCATCGACGTCCGCTCGAACGTCTACATCGCGACCAGTCGTGGCCAGGATTCTGGCACAGGGCTTGAGGTAGAGATGGTCGCCACCATCGACCGATCCACATTCCCGGTGATGATCAAGGAAATCCGTATCCGATGACCCGACTCTCCAGCCAACCCGCCACCTCATCGGCCCCGCGCGCCGGCCGCATCGCGGCTGTCCAGTCGCGCCCGGGCGGAAGTCTGGCGATCATCGTCGCCGAAACAAGGGGGTCGGACTTCTCGGTCACCGACACGCTCCTGCTCGATCGCGATCAGGCCGCCGAGGCTCTCAAGTCGCGCAAGGTCGAGCTCACCCTCCGCCTCGTCCCCGCCACCGAGACCGTCTGCCGCGTTCTGCCCGCCCCGGATGTCTCTTCCGCCGACCGCGCCTCCGTCGCGGATGCCCTCGCGCTGATGGCCGAGTCCGATCTCCCCGCCGCTCTTCCGTGGCACCGCCGCTCCGGCGGCCTGCTCCGTCTCGGCGGCACGCAGGCCACGCTGCTTGCCGGCTGGGTCCGGCTGGATCAGGGCGCCGAGGACTCCTCGCCCTTGTCTCCCATCCCGGAAGTCTGGGTCGCGGAGATCGCCGCGCTGGGCGCGCTCGGCCAGGCCGCGGGTACCGGCTCGATGATCGGCCTCGCCGATCCGCGCTCCTCCGCGCTCTCCATGCTGGCCCTCGGCCCCAAGCGCCCCCTCGGCCGCGTCCTCCGCCTCGCCGCCCCGGGCACGGGGTTCGCCGATGCCGCCCGCGCCGCATGGGCCGAAACCGCCGCCGCGGCCGGCCTCGACACGCCCTGCCCCTCGACCGACGGGCTGATGATCGACCTTCCCGCCACCGTCCGCATCGGCGGGGGCAACCGCGACCGCGAGTGGATCAACCGGCACGGCCTCGCCGCGGGCGCGATCGCCCTGTACGCCGACCCGGATGCGGCCGTGAGCGCGCTCGTCGGCCTCACCCCCGCCGAGCCGCGGCGCGAGTTGCCCATCACCCACCGCATCGTGGATTGGCTCTCGCTCCCGCGCAACGCTGCGATCGCGGGTGCTGCGTGCATCGGCATCTTCCTGCTGGCCCCCTGGGTCGCGGCGGAGGTCCGCTACTCCATGCTCCGCTCCGAGGCGGGCTCGCTGGAGGCACTGGACCAGCGCCTCAACGAGGCCGACCGCCGCGCCGAGTTCTACCGCCTGCTCAGCCAGAAGCGCTGGCCCATGACCAAGCTGCTCGCCGACATCGCCGGCGCAGCGCCCGTCGGGGTCGTGCTCGAGTCGGTCGAGCTTGTGCAGGGAGAGAACATCAGCATCCGCGCCACGGCCGACACTTCCGAGCTTGTCACCACGTTCCGCAAGAACCTCGGCGACACCACCGTCTTCACCTCCGTCGCCACGCCCACGATCGACACCTCCGCCGACGGCGTGTCGTTCCAGCTCCAGGCCCGGCTCTCTCCGAGCGGCGCGATCACCGCCAGCAAGCCCATCGTTGACTACTCCGCCAAGACCCTCGCGCAGCATCTCTACGGCGACGATGCCGTCACCTCCCCCGGCTGGAACACCGACGATTCCGACCGCTCCGACCGCGACCGCGGCTCCGACAGCCGCCGCTCTTCGACGCGCGAGCGCGATGAGCCCTCCCGCGCCTCCTCGCGTTCCGAGCGCCCCGCCCCGCCCGCGGCCGCCGCCGTCATTCCCCCGCCGCTCAGCGATGCCGACATCGCCGCGATGGACCGCACCACCGCGATGCGCGAATGGGGCGTCCGCCGCAAGGCCTCCACCCAACCCGGGATCGACCCCGCGGACAAGGAACGCCTCGCCGCCGAGGCCGAGAAGTGTCGCGAACGCATGCAGGCGGCAGGGGGCGGCTCATGAACAAACTCCTCGACTCCTTCAACACCTTGCCGCGGGCCGTCCGGTGGCTGCTCATCTTCGCCGCGTTCCTCGCGGCCTACTACCTCGTGCTCGAGCCCGCGCTCGATGCCACCAACACGGCACGCAATCGCGCAGACCAGCTCGAGGCCACCCTCCGCCGCGAACGCTCGCTCCTGGCCGCCAACTCCCTGGCCGGGCGAGAGCTGGAACGCGGCGCGGCCACGTACGGCGTCCCGCGCCACCCGACCGATCCCGCCGCCCGCCCCGAGACCCTGCAGCGCAGCGTCAACACCATCCTCCTCAAGCACGGCGTCGAGAACGCGGTCTACAGCGAACGCTCCGGCACCATCCGCCCGGATGAAGCCGTCGCCGTCGTCGGCGCTGCCGCCAAGCTCGATCGCTATGTGCTGGACGTGATCTTCGAGACGACCCCCGCCGTCGCCATGGCCATCCTCGCGGACCTTGAACAGGCGAGCGAGGTCACCGCGGTCTCCCGCATCAAGATCGACAAGTCCCTCGCCGGCCGCGGCAGAGGGGCCGACACCGGCTCGGGCCGCGCCGTCCGCATCACCATCGCCGTCGAATCCTGGATCGCCGCGCCCGCCGCGTCCTCCAGCACCGCCTCCTCAGGCTGGGAGGGCCGCCGATGAGCCGCATGACCAGCCTCCTCCTTGGTCTTCGCAATCCCTCCGGCGGCCCGCGCTGGCTGGGCCTGGCGATGTGCGCCCTGATCGCCTGCACGCTGCTCTTCGCCGCGTGGCACACCTGGCCGGTCATCCGCACCGCGCAGCTCCCGCCGCGCCCCCCGGAGGCCGACCGCACCGATGACCAGCGCCGCGCGGAGTTCGCCACGACGCTCAGCAAGCACCAGGCAATCGTGGACGGACGCTCGCTGTTCTTCATCCCGCCGCGCCCGCGCCCGCCGCGGGCCGACCCGATCGTCGATACCACCCCGCGCGAAGCCCCCAAGCCCACGCGCTACGGCGGGCCGTCGATGGTCGCCATGGTCAATGGCGCGGTCCTGTTCTCCGATGGCCAGCGCATCAAGGTCGGCGAGTCCGGCCGCAACGTGAAGGTTGTTTCCGTCGCGCCTCCGTGGTCCGCCACGCTCCAGTGGGAGGGCGTCGAGTTCGTCGTCGAGCTCTTCCAGCGCGATTCGGCCATCGTCCGTCCCGCCTCACATGCGTCCGACGATGTCGTGCCGCTCACGCCCCCGCCTCCCTCGACTCCCCCAGCCTCCCCGGCCGAGCCCGCTTCGCGGCCGCCCACTGCGCCACCGGAGCCCGCTCCGCAGCCCGAGCCCGAGCCTGAACCCGAACCGGATCCGGAACCGGAACCCGAGCCCGAACCGCAGGGCGAGCCCGAGCCCCCCGCATCTCCCGATCCCCAGCCCGAGCCTCCCGCACCGGAGACCACATGACCACGCCCGAAACCCAGACTCTCCGCGCCGGCACCATCGCCGGCGCCCTGCTCCTGTGCGTCGGACTCGCCCTCAGCGCTGCGCACGCGCAGCCCGCCGACGATCCCGCATCCGACGCCGATGCCGCGCCCGCCGAACGCGTCACGCCCGTGGAGTCCTTCGACGAACGCGGCCGGCGCGTCGTCTATGGCGAGCCCATGCCCCTCGCGTTCAAGAGCGCGCGCGTCGAGAACATCATCCCGTTCATCGTCGAGACCACCGGCAAGGTCGTCCTGCCCCAGCCCGATGTCCTCAGCAGGCCGATCACCGTCCTCAACGACCGGCCGATCCCGCGTGAGCGTGCCCTCGACCTGGTCTTCATGGCGCTCCAGCAGAACGGCATCGCCGTCGTCGAGACGCCCGACCTCATCCTCCTGCGCGACATCGGCGAGATCGACCGGCAGGATGTCCCGGTCATCGGCCCGGATACCTCGCTGGCCCGGCGCACCGACTACGGCACGATCGTCGAGAAGGTCTTCGCCCTGCACTATTCCTCCGCCGAGACTCTCGGCGAGGTTGTCAAGTCCAACCTCCCCAGCTTTGCCAAGCTCACCGTCGATCCCCTCTCCAACCAGATCGCGGTCATGGCCCACATCGGCCTGCTCCAGCAGATCGAGCGCAAGGTCGAGTTCCTCGACCAGCCCTCCGCCGCATCGCTCCTCACCGAGACCTTCCACCTCCGCTTCGCCGATGCCGAGCAGGTCGCCACCAACATCCGCGACCTCTTCTCCCAGACCGCCCGCACCGGCAACCAGCAGGGCGGCGGCGGGCTCCAGCAGTTCTTCCAGCAGCAGCGCGGCGGACAGCAGCAGGGCCGAGGCGGCCAGCAACAGGGCGGCCGCGGCGGGCAACAGGGCGGGCAGGATGCCGGAACCTCGCCCAGCGCGAACCTCCGCGTCACCGCCAACACCCAGCAGAACTCCGTCACCGTCCTGGCCGAGAAGCAGATCCTCGAACAGATCAAGGCCCAGATCAACGACTCCTGGGACCGCCCGGTGAAGGAAGACACCGTCGCGCCCCGCATCTACGAGCTCAAGAACTCCGACCCCATCAAGGTCCGCGATGCCCTGCGCGAGCTCTTCGGCCAGCCCGGCTCCGGCGGCTCCAACACCGCGGGTGTCGGCCGTCTCGCCGGGCAGTTTTCCTTCGAGGCCCTGCCCGAGCAGTCGCGCCTCATCGTGCTCAGCAAGTCTCCCGACAATCTCAGCGCGATCGATGAGCTGGTGCTGAAGCTCGACACCCCGCAGACCGCCGGCCTGCCGCGGATCGTCGAGCTCAAGCACGCCACCGCCGAGGAACTCGCCGAGCAGCTCAACACCCTGCTCTCGCAGGAGGGCACGCTCGCCCAGATCCCGCGTCAGGAGACCGGCCTGACGCAGGGCAACGCCGGGGCCTCGCCGTTTGCCTCCGATCAGGACACCGCCGCGACCAACCAGCAGAACACCGGCGCGGGCACAATGCAGTTCTGGTGGCAGCGGGCACGCCCGCCGACGACCACCGCCGGCTCCTCCAACCTGGTCTCCAAGATCCGCCTTGTCCCGGTCTGGCGGCAGAACGCGCTGATGGTGCTCTCGCCGCCGGAGTACTCCCAGTCGATCGTCGATCTCATCACCGAGCTCGACAAGCCCGGACGCCAGGTCCTGCTCAAGGCCGTCATCGCCGAGATCAGCCTCGAGGATGCCACCGCGCTGGGCCTGCGCTGGTCCAACTCCCCCATCACCCCCACCCTCGCCGACAACGCCGTGTCGCTGGGCGCCAACACCGCCGGGCAGGATGCCGGCGGCATCTTCACCGGCACGCAGAACAACCTCCTCCCCGGGCTGTTCGACACCTCCATCCTTAACGTCGGGGTCGATCTCAACCTGCTCCTGCAGGCGCTCGCCCAGAAGACCGGCGTCAACATCCTCTCCGAGCCCCGCATCTTCACCAGCGACAACCAGGAGGCCGAGTTCTTCGCCGGGCAGGATGTCCCGTTCATCACCGACTCGCAGACCACCGACAACGGCGCGCTCACCCAGAGCTTCGACTACCGCGCGGTCGGCCTCTCCCTCCGCGTCCGGCCGCGCATCACCCCCAAACGCGATGTCGATCTCCGGATCAACCTCGAGCTCTCCAGCCTCCAGCCCGACCAGACGCTCTTTGGCGGCTTCATCGTCGATCGCCGCGAGACCACAACGCACCTGATCGTCAAGGACGGGCAGACCGTCGTCGTCTCGGGCATCGTCCGCTCCGAGGATGCCAGCATCAACCGCAAGGTCCCCCTGCTGGGCGACATCCCCCTCATCGGCGCGCTCTTCCAGTCGGTGGAGAAGTCCACCACCACCACCGAGATCGTCGCGTTCATCACGCCGATCGTCATCGAGAACCCCGAAGAGACCGATGCCGCGACCGTCGAGGATCGCAAGCGCCTCGCCGAGCTGCGCGAGGAACTCGGACGCAAGGCCCCCGTCGATCCCGATGCCGAGCCGGACTCCGCCGATGCTCCCGCGCCCGCCGGCGGCAAGAAGTCCATCGAGCCGCGGCACGGCTACGAGCCCTAAGCCCCCACCATCGACTCCCCCAATCCCCAAGACGTCAAGATGGCCCCTTCACCGAAGGGGCCATCTTGCCATCTTGACCCCCCACTCCTTTACACACACACACTCTCTCTCTCTCTC
>JAEYUO010000079.1 GCA_023432465.1 Planctomycetota bacterium
GTCTCGCTGCGCTCGACAGCTCCCCCGTCGGCCCCCCCGGCGGGGGAGCGGGCTTCGCCAAGATCTGTCCGGTCGGCGATGCGCGGGGAGAGGGTGCTTGGACTCGCGCGGTCAGCGATGCGCGGGGCGAGGGTGCTCGAATCAGCGCGTTCGCGGCGGCGATAGACGGGTTGGCTGGGATCGAACTTTGCGAGACGGAGGAGGAGATGCGCGGCCTTGCGGACGTTGGCATCGCGCGTGGCGGAGATGCGGTCGGCATCGAGGCCGGGTTTGATGAGGTTGTGGGTGCGATCGAAGATGTAGCCGTCGATCTGGAAGCTGAGCGCGCTGACGGCTTTGGGGAGTTGGTTCACCGCGGCGATGCGCGTGAGTGTTGCGCCGGCGGTGGTGAGGTCGTTGAGTTTCTTTTGGATGTCTTCGCGCTGGAGCCAGAGGCAGAGCGCGGTCACCGTGGTTCCGTGCTCTTCGGCGAGATCGGGGAGGGTGCGGTCGCCGCGGGCGATGGAGGCGAGGATGTTGGCCTCGTCGTTGATGATGGGGTTGAAGGTTGTGGGGACGGCGCGGCGGGCGGACGATTTTGGATTTTGGATTTGGGAGTTTGGATTGGACTCTGAGGAGGAAGCCGGGGAAGGGTCGGCATCGCACGCCGCGGACGGACCCGACGCCGTGGCGGCGGCGGCGGCGGGGGGGTTGTGGGCGAAGTTGTGTTCCCCGTTGAGCAGCATGTGACGGGGAAAGTATGGTGTATGGACGGGTCGGTGTCAAGGGATATTTTTAGGATTTTGGGAGGGTTGGTGGAAGGTGCTGTAAGTGGTTGGTGGGTAGGGGGATAGGGCTGATGGGTCGGATAGGACTGATGGGACCGATGGGGCCGACGCCCGGTGCCCTCAGGTTGGCGGCCAGTTTTCGGGATGGAGTTCGGGCGGTGGGGGAGGCGGGGTAATCAATACCCGATGCGGCTTTGGTGGGGATGGCGGCGGCGGTTTCCACGTCGCGATACGGGTGGTGAGGTCGGCGACTTCGGCTTCGTACTGGCGACGGTCGAAGACGATGGGCGCGAGGTCGAGCGGGGGATCGTTCCAGCGGATGCGGAAGTTGGTGAAGGTGATTGTGGTGTCGGTGACGATGGTGTCGCACGTGTTGCAGCCGCAGCCCGACACACCACAGCCGCAGATCAGTACGAATGCATCTTTCAGGCCGACAGTTCGCGCGGCCCCTCCGAGAACTGACTGGTCCCAGTCATGGTCCATTGCTCCTGGAAGGGCGTACTCGACACAACGGGCGAGCTCCGGGGCCACGGCCTGTTTGAGCAAATCTCGCAAGAGCACTCCATCGACGAGGATCTCGACGTAGGGCTCGTAGTCGCCATCGCGGAGTTTCAGGCGGAGCGTGGAGGGCATGATGGAGGATCGTAAGGAGTGTCGTCCACCGCCCGCTTCGGTAGACTGGCCGCGTTGCGATGAATGGAGAACACACGATGGATGCACGCGAGGTCTGGCCATGGTTGGATGAACAGGGAGCGGCGTTGCTCTGCCGTGATCAGCTTGAGAGTCCGGATGCGGCGAGCGGTGGCAGGCGGGTGCGCGTGCGGGTCGAACATCGGCCGCTGAGCACAGTGTTTGATTGGGCGCCGGGTGAGCTTGATAAGCTGCCGCGGGGTGAGGCGGGGGAACAGTTGCGCGCTGTGCTGGAAGCGACCGGCGGCGTTGGGTTGTTCGCGCCAAAGCTGTGGCCGCTCATCCGGCCGGGGGACGAGGGGTGGGGCCATCGTGCGCAACGGGCGATCGGCTCGATCATCGTGTGGCCGCCGTGCGAGTGGGCACGGATGCACAGCGAGTTCATGGACTGGCACTATGACGGTGTTGAAGAGGCGTTCAAGGGACTGCCGTACGGACCGGATGATGTGCTGATGTTCGCGAGCATCAACTTCTCGCCGAACGGGTGGTTCATCGTGCGAAGCGGGCCGATGGCGGGGAAGATCGTGTTCTGGACGCACGATGGGGACTGGCAGATGGATCAGGTGTGGGCGGAGGATGTGAAGTCGTGGGGTGAGCGTGTGCGGCGCGAGATGCCGGGGGTGCTCGGTGGGCACGCGGAGTTTGATTCGACCGCGGCCGAGGGGGCAGAGGGCGGTCTGAACCTGAACCTGCTGATGGCCGGGACGCTTGAGGTGACGGGGTTTGAGGCAGGGCGGTGAGGTAAGGGCGGTGCGGTGGAGAACAAACCAGATACATTGGCCTCAAGCGCCGGCCCAGCTTGAAGGCGAAAGGCACCAGTAGTAGCCGCGGCCATTACCAACCCAGACTGGACCAGTAGCCGCGATACATCGCGAGGGCGATTGCGGCGAGTGCGATGAGCATGACCACGGTTGAGATGATGGCGATGGGAATGCCGCCGCGGCGGGCCGAGCGGTACGGGATGAACAGGGCGAAGAACATGGTCGCGAGCGCGAGGGGATACTGCGACAACCCCCAGGTGCTGACGACTTCGCGGAGCTGATTCTGAGCGATGTCGGCGGGAGTGGTTGGGTTGGGATGGGAGCGCCACTTAACCAACTCGCCGGTACCGCGGAGTTCGGACATACGCGGCAGGATGTGGCCGGCGTCGGCGTTGAGGAGCTCGATTCGCACGGCGGTGACGTTGAGGGCCGCCGCGGTGAGGCTGGCGACGAGGCAGCAGAGAACGGTCGTAGAGTTCGCGCGGTGCGGTCGCATGGTGTGTGAGAAGATTCGGTGCTTGCGCGGGGGAAGTTTCCCCCCGCACCCCCTCTTTCAAGACCAAAGACGCACTGGCCCCGCTCAAGGCCGCGAGACTAGTGGCACGTCAAGGCAAGGAACCGATCGGCGGTGCCACCCAACGCCGTGAACTACGCGACCGTCTTTGCGAGTCTGAGTTCTTTGGCGGCAAGGATTTGCGAGCGTGTGGCGATGGTCACCGATGGTGGTCCCGGCGGGGCAGGGTTCTTCTTGTGCGGCCAGCGA
>JAEYUO010000092.1 GCA_023432465.1 Planctomycetota bacterium
CCCTTCCCCCTTTGTCATTCTGAGCGAAGCGAAGAATCTCTCTCGTTGGACTTGCCTTACACCCATCCCCCGGATAGGGAGGCTCGCCCGTTGGGCAACCACAAAAGAGTTCCTTCACTTCGCGAGAGTGACATAATGAAAAACGAAAGCTTGAGCGAAAATCGAAAAACGGTGGCCGAATTCGACCACCGTTCACCATCGTCTCAGGACTCAGGACTCAGGACTCAGGACTCAGGACTTAGGACTCAGGACCCGTATTCAAACCGCTCGACCACGAAGATCATGGTCGGCCCGCGCTCGACATACCGCTTCTCAATGAACTCGCCGCGCGCTGTGACGGGCTTGCCGTCGTTCACCTTGGCCGCGGCGGGCACCTTGGAGACATCAACCTCTACCTGCTTCTCGCGATCGCCGCCATCCGGGTCCGGCACCCACATCACCCAACCGGTGTGCTCGCCGCCGATACCCGCAAAGCCGCTCTGCAGCCGTCCAATGAGTTGTTTCATCGCGGGCAGTTCCTGTTGCGGCGGCTGATTAGCGCTGCCGTTGTCCGCGGCGCCATCGCCCGCGCACCCCGCACCGATCGCGCAGAGCATGCCCACAACCGCCGCTGTCAATGTGCGCTTCATCGCGACTCCTCGCCGCAACGAACCTCGCCGCGGCCGGATCACGTTACGCGCGCCGGATCCGCGTGACGACGAATACACGATCTCCGCCCAACGGCTGGATCCAGTATCCATCGATCCGGACCCGCTGCCCCTGGAACCTCGCCACGCGCCGGAGACTGACCTCCGAGACGTTGAGCGGGATCAGCCGCGCAGGCCGCTGCAAGTGCCAGCCCGCGGCCCCCGCCTCCTCGGCCGGAAGAGCATTCACCAATCGCCCCGTGTACGTCTCATTCTCCGGGATCGTCGGTCGCAGCCGCTCCCCCTGCCGCGATGAAGACTCCAGCAATCCATCGACCCTCGCCCCGGCCGCGGCAGATTCACCGCACGTGAGCATCAACCCGGCGGAAATCAGCACAACAAGTCGTGAACGGATCATGGGCGTTCTCCTGTGCACCACCAGGCTTCCATCCAGATGCGCAGCACGCCTCGATCCGTCAGGCATTCTGACCCGCCGAACCCCGCGCCTCGGCATGTTTCCCACATTCGGGGCATTGCCCAAGTCCCGCCAGGTCATAACCACATGCGATGCACGCCCCACGCCGATGCCGCAACATCCGCCGCGTTGCGCACGGCGCAAACAGCACCAACGCTGCGAAAGCACCATACAGAAGAGTGTTCACCGCAAACCCCGGCCACACCGGCATCAGCGGCAGGTGCGTCCGCTCAGAAGATCGCGTGATGCTCGTCGAAACCGGCAAGCCCGATCGCAGCGAAGCCTCGGTCGGTCGTCTGAACAGCCAGATGCTCACCAGCATCTTCTGCGAGTGCGGCCACTGGATCTCCATCGCGCGCATGGGCCAACCCCACTGACACACATCCAGGTGACATGAGAGCTGCTCCGCCGGCGGCTGCACATTGAGTGCTTCCGGATCGTCCAGCAAGGTATGCCCGGTGGCTTGAATCGTTGTACAGCACCACCACTTTCCGATCGACACCGAACTTGGCTCGGGCCATCCCTCCGCAACCTGCCGAGGCCATCGCAGCGGCTGCGGAGGCGGCGCCTGCCGCGCCGGAGGCCGCACGCTGATGAACGCCGCAAGCCCCCACGCCACGACAACATTGATGACCACCCCCAGCAGGAGCGACACCAGCACCAACTTAGTCCTCTCCTTCTTCATTTGCTGCTTTGCCCCTTTGCTGCTTTGCTGCCTTGCCCGAAGGGCACCCCACACTCCGGACACATGGCCAGCCCCGCGATGTCGTACCCGCACCGCTCGCACAATCCCCGCCGCCGACGCCGCCGCCGCTTCGCCCAACCCGCCCCCCAGATCACCCCCGCCAGCGCCGCGGCATAGATCACCGTGTTCAACGCGAACCCCGGCACGATCGGATACAGCGGCCAGACCCGCGGCGGATCCCCTGGCTTCGCGGGCCTCTGCACATACCCCGACAGCCAGACCCGATTCCACTCCGGCCGCCACCTCTTGTCCCATACCTCGCCGTACGACACCCCAAGCTCGTGCTTCTCCACGTGCCGATACGCACCGAGCGACCGCACCGGCCAGCCGATCCGCCACACGTTCAGTTCGTAGTGCCAGTCATCCCCGCGACCCTGAAACGACTGCCAGTCCCACGCGACGCCCCACGCGCTGGACCGCCGCTGCGGATGCACCACGATCCCGCTCGGCTGCGTGTTCCACTGCCGCGGCACAGGCCCCGGCCAGCCGCCCATCATCAGCTCCCGCGGCCACGGATCGTCGCGAACCTCCCACTGCCGCGCAAACACCAAGCCATAGGCAACGCCCACCTGCGCTGCCGCGCCGAACACCAGCAGCGCCACAATGGCCGCGGCTCGTCGCATCAACCCTCCGCTGCGCTGTCACGGATGTCCGCTGTCCGCGCATTGTCTACCCGCAGCTTCACCACCCACCGCGGCAGCTCCCGCCCGCACTCCGTGCACCGGTCCGCCACGCCGATCGGATACCCGCACGCCCTGCACAGACCCCGCCGCATCCGGATCTCCCCACGCACCCACCGCGGCCCGCGCACAAGCAGCACGAGGATCATCGCCCACACAACCGTATTCACTACGAATCCAGGCGAGTCCGGTCGCAATGGAATCTGACCGAAGGGCGTCTCCGGATACGGCCGCGGACGTGGCAGATCAGCAGTTCGAAGCCCGAAGAATCTCGTCTCCTGCAGAGGAGGCTCCGACCGGTCAATCGTCAACCACGATTCCATGGACCGCATCGGCCAACCTGTCTGCATGTGGACCAGCACCTTCTCGTTCCCAAAGTAGCCCTGCGGGCCAAAGTGCGCCGTGGTGTGCGTGCGGCCGAAGCCCCGGCCCTGCTCCGCCCGCTCACACTCCGGCCACGATGCCGGAACCATGTGCATCGACGCAGGGACACGCTGGCCGCGCCACCCGTCCTTATAGCTCGGAACCGCCAGCCAGCCGGCAATCCCCCACGCCACCACCACATTCACCACCGCCCCCGCGGCGAGATACCCCAGCACCACCATCGCGATCTTGAACGGCGAGCGCTTCACGAGTAGACCGCTCCTTGCCCCCTTGCCCC
>JAEYUO010000024.1 GCA_023432465.1 Planctomycetota bacterium
TCGAGTACATCGAGATGTTCTACAACCGCAAACGCCTCCACGCCGCGCTCGGATATCTCAGCCCCGAAGCCTTCGAGGCTCGTAGAGTTGCTTAGAAATCTGTCAATGGAATCTGGGTCAGGTCAGAGCGTGAAGGTAATGCCAAATCGCTGGACAAAATCATCAAATGTTGTTGCCCGAAAGTCAGCATGTCGAAGAAGAAAGCTGAGCGTGATCGCCGCGATGTGCTGCTGATTGAGTCTCCCGACAATCTGAATCGACTCGTTGAGCGTAATCTGTAGAGTCGACTCGCCAGACTCTGACGACCGCTTCACGAGCAGGTCGGTTAGTATCTCAAGACTCTCTTGGCCTCCAACCTTTGCGTACGCTTTCTGTGCTTCAAACAGCGCGTACTGGAAGTCAGGACTGGATAGCTCCGCTGGAGCCTCTGACTTCGATGTTCGGAGTTTCTCCAAGAACCTGTCGTGCAGTCTACTGACTCTTGCCTCAGCGATGTCCGCGGCATCGCGAGCGAGACTCAGCGCATTCTGTCTGTACACATCCTCTGCGATTGTTCGGGCTTCAGAGTACGAGATGCCTACTTGGACTATCTCGGCCTGAATGTTGGTCGAGTTGTCGCCCGACCGCTGTGTGCGCTTATCGCTCACTGGATCCGTGCCTCTGAGAAGCGCTTCCATTCCCGCCAATCTGGATGTTCGTGGAATTGTCGCCCGACCGCTGGTACTGCGATTGCCCTCCAGATCGCGATCGAAAATAGAGCCCCACGAGCCCAGCGATGAGTGCAACACCTACACCACTGAACACCCATTCCTTGTTGTCAATTAGCCACTGCACCACCGAAGACCTCCAGTTTTCGAGGAGAACTCTCGCCATCCGCCACGATTGTACCAACGGAGATGATCTAGAATCGGGGGTGGTCAGCTGTGCTGAGGCGGGAATTGCTTGTCTCCCACCACATCCCTCGCCCCCCTCCCCTCCCCCACCAGCCTCAACTGTCCCGCGGCCGTCAACTCCCCCAGCCATTTCTTCACCGTCCCGCGTGGCGCACCCGTCACGGCAATCACTCCGCCCACCGTCACCTCGCCGTGTGCCGCGACCAGTTCCAGAATGCGCACCGCAAGCGCTGGCATCGTGGCAACCGGTCTCAAAGCGGCTCGGACCGGCTCTGTTGCCAAACCGCGTTGGCTCGAAACGGCTCTGGAAATGGCCACGTCGCGCAGCGCAGCCCGACGCAATGCCCCCGCTCGATCCCACATCCGCGACTGATCCGCGGCAGGATCCGCCTTTCTCCCGTTCCTCCCCCTCCTGCCCCCTGACCCCGCCCCATCGCCGCCCCCAACAAGCAGCCCGACCATCAGCGAGAGCGTTCCCGGCGGAGCCGCGACCTCCGTCTCAGAGCCCGTTCTGCTCCGTGCCCACTTCCCCTTTCCCCACCTCCATCTGCGCCTCAGCACCTCTGCGCGAGGCTCGTGATCACCCTGCGCAAACAAAAACCCTCGCTCTTCTCAACGAAGCGCGAGGGCTGTGCCATTGCTCATCGGGCGATCGAATCGACGGAGAATGGGCAGGGCCGGACTTGAACACCCCGCAAATGCCGCGGGAAACACGGGGGTTTCGGAAACAGGCGGCAACAAATCCGGCAACATTGGGCCGGTTTCGGGCGATCCGATCGCCCCGGCGACGCCCCCCACTACCACCGATCCCGAGTTGGCCGCGGTGGCCGCGGCATGGCCCACCCTGCCCCCGGCGATCCGGGCGGGGATCGTGGCGATGGTGGCCGCTGCTGGCCCCGCCAAGCCCCCGGAGGCGGAGGGTGCCCGATGACCCGCCCCAAGCGATTCGACCTGCCCCCGGACCTGTTGGCGATGCTGGCGCGTCTGCGAGCCCGAAAGCCCCGCCGGGTGCAACGGGAGGAATACCGCGCCCGGATGCTGGCGCGAGCGGAGGCAAACCATCGGGCGGCTGGGTGTGGGGGTAGCGGCGGTGCCCGGGGAGCGGCCGGGCTGGAGGGTGCGCCCCCAAACCCCCCGGAGGGTGTTTCGTGAATCGCCGATCTGCGGGAAGTCTACGCGATGCGGACCCGCCCCCGGAGCATCCGGCCCCGGTCCGGTTCGCCAGTCTGTTCGCCGAGCCCCGGCACTATCGCGGCGATCTGCGGTTGTTCCGCACGGCGATCCGGCGGGGGTGGCTGGACGATGCCCCCGACGATGTGCGGGATGCGCTGGTGCGGCGGTTTGTGCAAGCGACCGACGAACGGCGCGAGCGGTGCCCCGAGCCCGAGTCGGGCACGCGGCCGGGGAAGTGGGTGCGGCCGATCATGGCAGAGTGCTGGGCGGTGATCGAACTGACGCGGAGCAATCAGGACGCGCTGCTCCGGCTGGCGCGATACTCGCATCGCGGCGTGTGGACGGGGCAGACCACCGGACGGCCGCGGAAGCGGTGGTAGACTGCGGCCCATGAACCAGCACATTTACGAAGTACAGGTGATCGACAAAGCGCACGGTCGTGAGCAAACGCTCCGGGTGTGGGCGCAGAGTGCGGCGGCGGCAAGGAACGCGGCCGCGGAGGCTGGGTTGGTTGCGGGAGAGGTGCGGCTGGTTGAGATTCGTTCCAGTGCTGCGAGTGGTGCGGGCGATCCGGCATCGCTCGCGCTTGCCGAGTTGCCGCACATTCGCTCCGGACTGAGCCGGATCACCGAATCCCGCGTGTTCACTCGCCCGCGTTACACGATCGCGGATGGGATGCTGCTCGGTGCCGCATACTGCGCGGCGGCGATCTTCGTGGTTTGGCTCGCCATCAACGCGGTGAGCGGATGAATCACTACCCCCCCGGCGGGGCGGAGCGTGAGAGTCGCGAACAGGATGCGCGGGATCGGTTATGCTCTTCCGCATGATCAGGCGAACCTATGTCGTGCAAGTGGTGGATGCCAGCACTGGCGCAGAGGACTCGATTCGCGTACAGGCAGCGAGCGCGGAGGCCGCGGTCGAGGTGCTGTCGGCCATGGACACGGGGAAGGTGGTGGGGCTCGCGAGGCTTGTGGAAGTGAGTGTTGAAGAGCCAAGCCCGGGTGACCGGGAGGCGGCTACTGCCTCAGTGCCGCGCAAACTCGGCGGAACCGTCAGGCGCATGGTGCCGATGGACTGGGTGCGGGCGATTGGGTTCGGACTGTTTCTGTTGTTTGCGGTGGTGTCCTGCCCGCGCGGCTACACGCCCCATGAACAGGTTTTTGGCAAGCCCGGCCATCGATTCAAGAGTGAATACGCGGAGGGCGCAACTGCCAACGCTTTGGAAGCAATGCGGCGAGATTTGGACTTTTGGGGAGCGTGGTTGATGTTGGGATTTGCGCTCGTGGTGGCGACTTCTGGGCGAAGTCGGTGAACTCCAAACTCTGACGCTGCCGGGTACCTATGTTGTGGGAACGGGCATCGGGCTTGATCCCCCGATGAGCGGCCGGGCTGGGGTCTTGGCGATCACTCGCGCCATGGCCCCGCCCGACCCGCCCGGGAAAGCGAGTGAACGATGGCAAACGTATCGGAGTTACTGCGCCAACAGGCATCGGCGATCCGCGGGATTCCTGCGCTGGACACATCACCGGCCGATGCTGGTTGTGTGGCGGGGCAGTACATCGAGCGCGCGATGGGACTTGGCGCGTTTGAGGGTGGCCCTCGCGATTCATGGATTCCGATGATTCGTGAGCGGCTGTCATACGCAAAGGGTGCCAAAGGTCCCGACCCGCATCTGTCGGTGTTTGCCGAAGCGGTCTCGCTCGCATGGCGCATGAACCCGGATGGGTCGGCACACTCACCCGCGATCACGTCGCCCGAAGCGTTCGCGCTGGTTGCGGATGCAATAGATTCGGAAGCCTCGCGGCTGGAACCGATCGCCTACCCAGTGATGCGGAAACCCGATCGACTCTCCAATCCGCTGTTGACCGACCCGGCGGTATCTCCCGACCTGAAACCGCTGTTTGACGCGCTGGTGATGGTGACGGTGTGGTCCGATGCGCTCGCCGAGTGCTATTTCGATCTGCTGGCCGAGAGAGAATCCCGCGGGATGCCAAAAGCGGACGAATGGCCGGATTCACCAGCACTTGAACTGACCCGAGCGAGATACGCTGAGTTGGCAAAAGCGGAACTGGACGCATATGAAAAGCGGGGCGAGCGTGTGTCAGTCGGCGAGTTTCTTGAACCCCGATGGACCGGGCTGATCCGCGAGTGGAGCGGGTACTACCAGAAGTGGAGCGATGCCATCGCGACGGCCAAGCAAGCGGTGGCGTCGCCCGCTGTTGCGGCGATCATGGACGCGGGCGAGTTGCGCCCGTTGTGCCGATGGACGACGCGAGCGACCATCGAACTAGACAATCTGGTGGGCAAGTTGCATCCGATTACATTGGGTGTTGATGGGTGCGGGGTTCTTCGCAGCGGGCTGCCCCCGCTGCCAACGGACTTCCGTGCGTGCGCAGACGCCGTGCAAAGCCGACTCGTTGAGTTGCGTTCGATTCACGCGACGGATACCGCCCCGCTCGCGGCGTCGGTTTCACCCGAACTTCTGGAGGGGTTGGAAGCGGGAATCGCCGCCCGGGTGGTAAAGCAAATCGGATCATTGAGTGCGCCGGAGGTGGAGAACGAACAGCCGGTGGAGTTGCCCGAGTTGCATGCACAGGACACCGAAGCGTGGCAAGCATCATTGGTGCCAGGGATGACCCAAGCGAAAATCGCGCACGAGCTGAATCGAAGGTATCCCGGCAAGAACTGGACCCAACCACGGGTAAGCGAAGCGATCAAGCGGGCGAAGGCCCACGTGGAAGCAAGCGGGCTGGCCGACAAGATTTCGGCGACACGTTCCCGAGTACCGGCCCGGACGTTGGACCCCGGTGCTGCGGACTTGGGGCAACGAACGGACGGGCGAACGAAACACCTTCGGGAGAAAGCGTGGCAGATCGCCAAAGAAGAGTAATCGCGGCCCCGGTATCGGCGTGATAACACGCTGAAAACTAGGGGTATCGGCGAGTATCGGGGGTTATCGACAGATACGCGCCGGGTATGAGGGGACGAGCCGAGCGGCCCGCCCCCACCCGGAGTATCTTCGATGGAACAAGCAACGGAACTGTTGACGGCCCGAGAGTTGGCGAAGCGTCTGCGCGTTTCGCCTGAAACTGTCCGAGCGTGGGCGCGGCGTGGGTGCATCCCGACGCTGCGGCTATCGCCAAAGGTGATCCGCTACAACGCGGAAGCGGTGTTGGCCACGCTGTCCGCGACGCCAGCGAAGGGGGTGTCGCATGGCTAATCAGCCAAACACCCCGGGCACGGTGCCGAGTGAATCCGGCCCAATGCTGGTTGATCGGCTGGAGGCGGGTCGGCTGCTGGGTGTCTCGCCCGGCACGATCGACAACCTGCGACTCCGCGGCGAACTGCCATCGGTGAAGTTGATGGCGCGGCGGCTGTTCGATGTGGCCGACCTGCGGCGGTTGATCCAATCGCGGAAGGGGGTGAGCGAATGAACACGCCCCCCAAAAACGACGCTGCCCCCGGTGGTGCGGGAGCTGGCGTCAACGGTCCGAACACTTCCCCCAAGTCTATCACAACACGATCCCCCGAGTGGCGTCGCGCACTGGTGCGGGCACTGTCTCGGCGCGGGTGGTGGCCCCACACCGGCGAGGCAACAGACGCGACGATCACGGCCGCGATCCGCGGGGACAGGGGGGCGGCACGATGAACAATACAACGCCCCTAGACCACGCCCGCGACTTGCATGCGCGGGGGCTGCCACCGATCCCGGTTCCGTTCAAGTCAAAAGGCCCCACGCTGCCGCGCTGGCAAACCCTGCGGCTGACGGCCGAAGACCTGCCGCGCCACTTCAACGGGACTCCGGCGAACGTCGGCACGCTGCTGGGTGAACCGGCCGGGTGGATCGTGGATGTAGACCTAGACCATCCCCGCGCGGTGGAGTTGGCAGATACGTTCCTGCCACACACCGGCATGATGTGGGGACGCGAGAGCAAACCGCGCTCGCATCGGCTGTTCCGGCTGACGCGCCCGGCGCAGACCCGCAAGTGGTCGAGCAAGTCCTGCGGGATGATCGTGGAACTGCGATCGACCGGCTGCCAGACCATCGCACCGGGATCGACCCACCCCGGCGGTGAGTCGGTCCGATGGGATGATGATGGCGAGCCCGCGACGATCGACCCGGACGATCTGACGGCTGCGCTGGAGTCGTTGGCGCGGGCGGTGCGCCGGGAACACGGGGACGATGACCCTGAGCCCACGGCGAGCCCCACCCCCACACCACCCACAACGCCACCCCAAGGCACGACCGCATACGGGCGGGCTGCGCTGAAGGCGGAGTCGGCGAAGGTTGCCCACGCACGGCCACCGATCGGCGATGCCAAGGGGGAGCGGCACGACACGCTGTATCGGGCGGCGCATGCGCTGGGCGGATTGGTCGCGAGCGGAGAACTGGACGAAGCCGAAGTCGTTGCCGAACTGCGGGCGGCATCGCGAGCGTGCGGGCTGCCCGATCACGAAGCGGCGCGAGCGATCACCGATGGGCTGAGCACGGGGAAAGCCAAGCCCCGGTATCGACCGGCGGCGGCGTCCCTGTCACCACAACCCGCACGAACTGCGGGCGCGGAGGGGGTTTCGGTGACGGTGACACCTGAGCCGATCCCCGACTATCGACCCTTCCCGGTGTCGGTCCTGCCCGATCCGGTGGGGCTGTTCATCGCGGAGGGCGGGAAGGCGATCGGGTGTGATCCATCGTTCATCGCGCTCCCGATGCTGGCGGCGTTGGCCGCGGCGATCGGGAACACGCACCGGATCGCGCTCAAGCGGGGGTGGCATGAATCGGTGAACCTATGGACGGCGATCGTCGGCGAGTCGGGCACGATGAAAACGCCCGCGTTCAAACTGGCGATGAAGGCGACGCGGAAGGCCCAGGCGGCGGCGTT
Source organism: Planctomycetota bacterium (assembly GCA_023432465.1). Lineage (GTDB taxonomy): Bacteria > Planctomycetota > Phycisphaerae > Phycisphaerales > UBA1924 > JAHBXL01. The sequence goes on from JAEYUO010000024.1 coordinate 6,947, forward strand.
CAAGGAACACGCTGCGGCACGGGGGGAGTATGAGGCCGCGCACCTGCGGTACGAAGTCGAGGTGGCCGCATGGAAGAAACAGGCAGGCAGGGGGCACGGTGACGCGGGCGACCCGCCAGACAAACCGGCCCCGCCGATTGCGCGGCGGTTCATGGTGTCGGACACCACCACCGAAGCCCTTGCGCCGATTCTGTTGGGCAACCCGCGCGGCGTGATGTTGTGCCGGGATGAACTCGCCGGGTGGCTGGCGTCATTCGACCGCTACGCCAAGTCCGGCAAGGGCGGCGGAGATTCGGCGCACTGGTTGTCCATGCACAACGGCGAGGCTTTGACGATCGACCGCAAGACGGGCACGCCCCCGACGATCAATGTTCCATCGGCATCGGTGTCGATCTGCGGCGGCATCCAACCCGGAACGCTGGCGCGGGCATTGGGGCAGGAACACCACGAAAGCGGCATGGCCGCGCGGCTGCTGTTCGCGATGCCCCCGCGCCGGGTGAAGCGGTGGACCGAAGCCGATGTGGACGCTGATACCGAAGCGGCGGTGGCCGCGGTGTTCGGCCGGTTGTTCGCGCTGGAAATGGAAACCGACCCGGAGGGATTCGGCGACGAACCGGAGTATCGGCCGCGGGTGGTGCCGCTGTCACCCAAGGGGAAGGCGGCGTGGATTCGGTTCTACAACGAACACGCCCGAGAGCAAGCCGACCTGTCCGGCGACTTGTCCGCGGCGTGGAGCAAGCTGGAGGGATATGCGGCGCGGCTGGCGTTGGTTGTTCACCTGATCCGCTGCGCGGCTGGCGATCCGGCCGTCCCGGAGTCCACAACCCCGGTAGATGAGGCGAGCATCGCGGCGGGGGTGACGTTGGCGCGGTGGTTCGGTGACGAAGCCCGGCGGGTCTATGCGATCCTGTCGGAGTCGGAGGGAGCCCGGGAACAACGCGAGTTGGCGGAGTGGATCGGCCGCAAGGGCGGAACGCTGACGCCGAGCGAACTGGCCCACGGGCTGCGGAGATTCCGCAACCGACCGGAGGCGGCGGAGGGTGCGCTGGCCGAGCTTGTCGCGGCGGGTGTGGGTGAGTGGGTGCCGGATGATCACGATGGGCAGGGTGGGCGTCCGACCCGACGATTCCGGCTTGTCTCTGCTGTCACCGTCACTGAAACCCCCCCGAACCCTGACGATTCCGGGGGTTGTGGTGACAGGGACACCCACAACGCGCCCGACAACACCGGCGACGGCTGGGGGGAACTGTGAACCCGCACCCCCACAACCCCCACGAACTCGCCGCGCTGCTGGTGGACCTTGGCCGGGCAGGGATCGAACTGGCCCCGCATCCAACCGACCCGGCACGGCTGCGGCATCGCCCGGCGGACCTGCCCCCGGGATTCGCCGAGCGGCTGCGGGCACACCGGGCGGCGGTGCTGTCGTTGCTCGCGAGCGATGGCGGACCCGATCACGATGATGATGCGGCGTACGTCTCTGGCGAGCGGCTGGGGATCGCGGATGGGTTGGGGATGCCCACACACCCCGGATCGGCGGCGTGGTTGGTGGCCGCGGGAGAGTCGATCGGCCCTGCGCCAGCGCGGGCGGAGCGGGATGCGCCCGCGATCGTGGCGGAGCGGTTGGCCGCGGTGCTGTCGGATGCGCTGGGGGTGGCGGTGAGGGTGTCCACACTCGCCCCGGGCGAGCGGTTCCCGGGGGAGCCGGATTGGCGCGACCCGCTGGGGTATCCGGCACGTTGCCCCAAGGCAACCGATGGGGTATACTCCGGGCATGGGATACCTGACAGACGCGATCGCGGCGGCGGTGAAGGCAAGCGGGCAGACCCCCTATGCGATCGCGAAGGGGGCGGGTGTGAACCGTTCCATCCTGTCGCGGCTGCTGAGCGGGGAGCGGGGGCTGGACACGGAAACGGTTGAGAAACTGGCGGACTATCTGGGGCTGCGAATCACGATCGCGCCCAAGGGCAAGACCACGAAGGGACGGTGACGTATGGCCAGCATCGGATGGGAAGGCAAGCGGGCGCGCATCCTGTTTCGCGACTCCAAGCGGAGGCAGCAAACGCTGCGGCTGGGTGTGTGCGACAAGCGCGCGGCGGAATCCGCGCGTGTGGCTGTCGGGCATCTGGTGATCGCCAAGCGGCACAACGCGGTCCCGCATCCCGATGCGGCCCGGTGGCTCGCGGGCATCGATGATGTGCTCTACGCCCGCGTGGCCGCACACGGGCTGTGCCAGCCACGGGCTGGCGCGGTGGTGGTGACGCTGGGGCAGATGCTGACGGCGTTCTTTGCGGGTGTGAGTGTGAAGCCCACCACGCGGGTGCGCATGAAGCAAGCGGAGGCCGCGCTGTTGCGTCACTTCACCGAAGCCCGCGATGTGGCGACGATCGACGAAGCCGATGCGGATGCGTGGCGAGCGAAACTGACAAAGGCGGGGTACGCCCCGGCGACAATAAGCCGGACGGTGCTGTATGCCCGGCAAATGTTCCGCTGGGCGATGCGTCGGGGCATGGCGAGCGGCAACCCGTTCGCCGAGTTGAAGGCGGGATCGCAGACGAACGCGGCCCGCGGGGTGTTCGTGTCCCGGGAAGCAATCGCCAAGGTGATCGACGCGGCCCCCGATGCGGAGTGGCGGCTGCTGATCACGCTGGGCCGGTTCGGTGGGCTGCGCGTTCCGAGCGAAGCCCTAGCCCTGCGCTGGGCCGATGTGGATTGGGAACACAACAGGCTGACGGTGCGAAGCCCCAAGACCGAACACCACGAAGGCAAGGGGGAGCGGATCATCCCGCTGTTCCCCGAGATTCGCGAGCACCTGCAAGCGGCTTTCGATGCGGCCCCCGATGGATCGGTGTATGTGATCAGTCGGTACCGGGAGGGTGCCAACCTGAATCCGCACTTTCGGCGGATCATCAAGCGGGCTGGGCTGATCCCTTGGGATCGGACGTGGCACAACCTGCGGGCGAGCCGACAGACGGAACTGGCGGCGACGTTCCCGCTGCACACGGTTTGCGCGTGGATCGGGAACACGAAGGCGATCGCGGCTGGGCATTATCTGCAAGTGACCGATGCGGATTGGTCCCGCGCCACGGCGAGCGGTGAGGCGGCAACAAAAGCGGCAACAAAGGCGGCAACAGAACCGGCAACAGACGCGCGCCCAACGGAACACACGCGCACCCAACTGACCCGCGTGAATCACGCGGAAGCCCCTAGAAAACATGAGTTTGTGGTGGATCTACGTGCCGTGTCTGCGCCTGTGGAATCAGGCCGCGGTTTTGATCCAATGGGCAGGGCCGGACTTGAACCGGCGACACCCGCATTTTCAATGCGGTGCTCTACCAACTGAGCTACCTACCCGAACTTTCAGGCTCTAAGCCTAACAGCCTGCTTGCATCGGTCAAGCGCCCCCGCCCCTGAACCCCGGCCCTCCGGCTTGCCGCAAACTCCGCCGCCGCACCCTTCTGGCGGCCGCACTCGTGCCCGGGCCGTTGAACCCCCCCACTCGTGTCCCCTACCGTTGTGCTCGTCCGGTAAGCCGGACCGGACCCGCCCAAACCAGTACCAGGGCCGTCCACCTCACCCTCCTCGGAGCATTGTCCATGGGTATTCGCATCGGCATCAACGGCTTTGGACGCATCGGCCGCCTCGTGTACCGCATGTGCTGCGAGCAGGGCATCGAGGTCGTCGCCGTCAATGACCTCGTTCCCGCCGACAACCTCGCGTACCTCCTGAAGTACGACACCATGCACGGCCGCTTCCGCATCAAGGGTGAGACCGCGACGATCAGCGCAACCGAGAACTCCTTCACCGTCAACGGCAAGACGACCAAGACCACCGCCGAGAAGGACCCGGCCAAGCTCCCCTGGAAGGACCTCGGCGTCGACTATGTGCTCGAATCAACCGGGCTCTTCACCGAGTACGACAAGGCGATGCTGCACATCAATGGTGGCGGGGCCAAGCGCGTCATCATCTCCGCGCCCACCAAGTCCGATGACAAGGTCCCCACGTTCTGCTTCCGCGTGAACGAGGAGAAGTACGACCCCGCCAAGCACAGCGTCATCTCCAACGCCTCGTGCACCACCAACTGTCTCGCCCCGATCGCCAAGGTCCTGCACCAGGAGTTCGGCATCGAGGAAGGCCTGATGACCACCATCCACGCCGTCACCGCGACACAGCCCACGCAGGATGGCCCCTCAAAGAAGGACTGGCGCGGCGGGCGAAACGGCTACATGAACATCATTCCCGCCAGCACCGGCGCGGCCAAGGCCGTCGCGCTCTGCATTCCGGAGCTCAAAGGCAAACTGACCGGCATGTCCTTCCGCGTCCCCACCGCCGACGTTTCCTGCGTGGACCTCACCTTCCGCACCGCGAAGGCCACCAGCCTGAATGACATCAACGCCGCGATGAAGAAGTGGTCCGAGGGCCCGATGAAGAACGTGCTGGGCTATACCGATGAGGAGGTCGTTTCCAGCGACTTCATCAGCGACAAGCGCAGCTCGATCTACGACTCCAAGGCGGGCATCCAGCTTTCCGATCGCTTCTTCAAGGTCGTGTCGTGGTACGACAACGAGTCGGGTTACTCGGCCCGGTGCGTCGACATGATCCGGATGATCGCCGAGCGCGACGGCGTGAAGTAATCAAGAACGCCAGATCAGCAAACCAGCAGATCAACAGATACAAGTCCGGTTCACCAGCTCGGTGTCGTGGATCGACTCTGCTGGTCTGCTGTTCTCTCGATCTGCTGGTCTGGTCTTCTACCGCCCCTCGCCGTAGTTCAACTCAAGGAACCTGGCGACGTAGTCCACGATGCTCGAGCACTCCGGAATTTCCGGATTGCCGGTCGGGCCCATGGGCTCGAAGCGCATGCCGCGGAAGCGCAGGACCGCATCGTCGAGCGACAACCCATACTGCAGCGCGAGGCTGAACGCGCGACAGAAGGCCTGGCACATGCCCGACATGGTCGAGCCTTCCTTGGCCATCTTGATGAAGATCTCCCCGGGGCGGCCATCCGGATGGAAGCCAACGGTGAGGTATCCCTCATGCCCGCCGACGCAGAACTTGTGGGTGACGGAAGACCTTGTTGTGGGGAGTACTTGTCGGGTCGCCAGCATTGCCTTCTCTCCCCCGGCATCGCGGCCGGATCCATGTCCTTACGGATCACCCCGGGCAGCCCCGAGGCACGCAAACACCGAACCAGCGTGCAGCGAATCGCCACAAGCGGTGGTATATTCTGACCATCCTTGGTTCGTAGCCACAAGGCGTAGTGCCGTATCGGATGACTGACCGGCGGGGGCACAGAATATCGGTCGTTGCGCGATGTGGCAAGTCGATCAAGAGATGATGAAGGCCAAAGCGGCCTGGGAGCACGCAGGAGCCGCCGGCGATTTGGTTATCCACATTCCTCCGGAGCGAGAGAAATCGTCGCACGCCCAAATCGCGTCCGGCACGGGCTTTGCCGATACAGTTGAGTGTTCACATGAGCCGCCTCCGCCAGCTCCATCCCCGCGTTGAAGTGTCCGGCCGCGGCCGCCGCGGCAGGATTGCGCCGATTGGCGGCACGACTCTATTGGTGTTGGTCACCCTGGTTCTGGCGACTGGGCCTCGGGATGCCCTGCCGGTTCGGCAGTCCCTTGCCGAAAGTCGGTGGGCGGAGCCTGCCACAAGCCGCGAGACTTACGAGACGGAGTCTCGCTCCACCGCCCCGACCAAGCCATCGGCTCCGAAGTTCACGGGGATCGGCCCGCAGAGGCCGTTGGCGAGCAGCGGGCTTGAGGCGGTTCGGATGCTCTCCGTCGTTGCGGCGGAAGAGTCGATCGCGATGGGGCGGCATGTCCGCGTCGCCCTCCTGAATCTCCCGCCGCCGCGAGTGTGAGCTTCTTTCGCACTCCCTGGCCTCACCCCAATCAAAACACGTGACGCGCCGAATCGCCATCCGACCGGATCGCGGAATCGTCGCATGCGTCATCCGCCCTCGGCGAGAAACTCGTCGCGACGGATCAGCATCCATATCCCGATGCGCCTCTCCACCCGCCGGTCTCGGACGGTGGCCGAGGGGCGCAAGCTCACTGAAAGACCCGACCCATGGCCTCCTCATCATCGAAACCAACCGGCATTCCGCTCGTCGGCCCCATGCTCAACTGGCTGATCGGCTCGCGGAACGAACGCTTCGTCAAGAAGTACATGCAGCGGACGACCGCGATCAACGCGGTTGAACCGCAAATGCGGGTCCTGACGGACTCCCAGCTTCGCGGCAAGATCGGGGAGTTCCGCTCCCGCATCGACAAGGGCGAGAGCGCGGACGCGCTGCTGGTGGAGGCATTTGCGGTCGCCCGCGAGGCGATGGACCGGGCTGTGGGGATCCGGAACATCTTCAACCCGAAGTTCGCACCGATGTTCGACGCCTCGCGGCTGCCCGCCGAGGCCCGGGCGATGTATGAGCAGGTGCAGGCGGACATCGCCGGCAAGGCGACACTGCAGCCCAAGACCTATGACCCGAAGCTGGGCGTGCCCCCGCCGGAGGTTGTGCCCGATGCGCAGGATGAGTTCCTGGGGTGCTCGGAGCTGGTTCCGCCGTGGCTTCAGGTCGAGATCCCGGTTGCGCTGTACGAGGCGGTCCGGGAGCTGTACACCAAGAGCAAGCCCCCGTTCCGGGCCCGCCCGTTCGATGTGCAGCTCATCGGCGGCATGGTGCTCTCGGGCGGCAAGATCAGCGAGATGAAGACGGGTGAGGGCAAGACGATCGTGGGTCCGCTGGCGTGCTACCTCGCCTCGATCGAGGGCATGAAGGTGCACGTCGTGACGGTGAACGACTACCTCGTCCAGCGCGACCGCGACTGGACCTTCCCCTACTTCCACGCGCTGGGGATGACGGTCGGCGCGATCCACCCGATGCACATGCAGTCGGAGGCGATCAAGCGAGAGATGTACCGGTGCGATGTCGTCTACGGCACAACGGCCGAGTTCGGCTTTGATTACCTGCGCGACAACATGAAGCCGCGGCTGGAGATGCAGGTGCAGCGCCGGCGGGAGTTCGCGGTCGTCGACGAGGTGGACTCGATCCTGATCGACGAGGCCCGTACCCCACTGATCATCTCCGGACCGGCTCACGAGGGCGCGCCGCGGTATGACATGGCCAACAAGCTCGCGCTGCACCTCGTCGAGAAGCAGCGCCCCTGGCAGCAGGCCGACGACAAGGTCCAGCACTGCATGCGGACGATCAAAGGGCTGGAGGGCGACATCCGGAACGCACGGGACAAGGCCAAGATCCCCGAGCTTCAGGAGCAGATGAAGGCGGCCAAGGCCGAGTTGCCGGGGCTTGAGAAGGAGCGCTCTCGCCACACCCAGTACTACGAGATCGAGCTGGACCGTCGGCAGGCACACCTGACGCACGACGGCATCGCCGAGGCGCAGCGCATCGCCGGTGTCGGGTCGTTCTATGTCGGGGAGAACATGGATGTTCCGCACCTGCTGGAGCAGGCGGTGCGGGCGCACGTGGTGTATGCGAGGGACCGCGACTACATCGTGATGCCGACCCAGAGCCCGGATACCGGGCGGATGGAGCCGAGCATCGTGATCGTGGATGTGAACACAGGACGACCGATGATCGGGCGTCAGTGGTCCGACGGGCTGCATCAGGCTGTGGAGGCCAAAGAGGGCGTGCCCATTCGCCAGGAGACGCAGACCGTCGCCACGGTGACGATCCAGAACTTCTTCAAGATGTACAAGCGTCTGGCGGGCATGACGGGCACGGCGGACACCGAGGCCCAGGAGTTCCACGACATCTACCGGCTGGATGTTGTGTCGATCCCCACGAACGTCCCGGTGGTCCGCCGCGACTTTGACGACCTGATGTTCCTGACGGGCAAGGACAAGTGGGAGTTCATCGTCGATGAGATCAAGCAGTTCCATGATGCGGGCCGGCCGGTGCTGGTCGGCACGACGAGCGTCGAGAAGAGCGAGATGCTCTCGAAGATGCTCACGAGCAAGCACCGGATCAAGCACGAGGTGCTCAACGCCAAGCAGCACGAGCGCGAGGCGCACATCGTCGAGAACGCGGGCCAGCTTGGCGCGGTGATGATCGCGACAAACATGGCCGGCCGCGGCACGGACATCAAGCTCGGCGCGATCAGCCGCGAGGCCCTGCTGGAGCACTGGCTGCGTCGGGGCATCTGCTCGCGCGAGCTGACGGTGGATGCCACCGATGAGCAGGTGCGGGAGAATGTCTACCGCAAGATCGGGCCGCGGGAACTGGACATCCCCAAACGCGAAGCGGAGGAGATGCCGATCGCCGAGCTCGAGCTGCGTCTGCTGCGGCACTGGGCGATGCACCACACGTGGGTGAACCCGAAGAAGATCGACTCAATGAGCGCCAATGCGCTGAAGCAGGAGCTGGACCGCCACGGCCGCTGCCTGATCCAGCGGATCGGCTGGTTCAACAGCATCGAGGACCTGGGCGGGTTGCACGTGATCGGCACCGAGCGTCACGAGTCGCGGCGCATCGATAACCAGCTCCGCGGCCGCTCCGGCCGTCAGGGCGACAACGGGTCGTCGCGGTTCTTCGTGTCGCTCGATGACGACCTGATGAAGCGGTTCGCGGGCGAGCGCACGATGAAGATCCTCGCGACCCTCGGCATGCGCGAAGGAGACGCCATCGAGCACCCCATGCTCTCCAAGAGTGTGGAGAGGGCGCAACGCAAGGTGGAGGAGTGGAACTTCCAGGGCCGGAAGAACCTGCTTGAGTACGACGAGATCATGGAGCACCAGCGCCGCGCGTTCTACGGCCTGCGGCAGCGGGTGCTGGAGGGACGCGATGTCAAGGGGTTGATCTTCGACTACATCGAGCAGTCCACCCGCACCTCATGCGATGACTTCCTCGACAAGGGCTACGCGGCCAAGTGTGCTGCGGAGTTCGCCCGGCAGTCGATCGACGTGCCCATCGAGCCCGATCGGCTCAAGGGGATGGACCTTCAGGACATGGACAAACGCATCCGCTCGGACGCGAAGGAGGAGGTCCGTCAGCAGATCAGCGTGACCATGGGCGAGTACATGCCCAGCGAGGGCAGCGAGTTCGCGATGGACTTTGATGCCGAGGGTCTGGCGCGGTGGGCCAAGGGGCACTTCGGCGTGGAGCTTGATCCTGAGCAGCTTCGGCGCGACGGCGCGGCGATCCGCATGCAGGTCGAGGACCGGCTCGCGGAGGCGGCGGCGGAGCGGATCCAGTCGGCGAACCTGGACGGGCTCGCGCAGTTCGTCGAGAAGGACTTTGGCGCAAAGGAGCTCTCCAAGTGGGGCGCTCGCAAGTACGGGTTCACCATCCCGGCGGAGCAGATCACCAAGGCCGAGCTGCTCGGGCGCGAGGAGGTCGTCAAGCTCTTCCTCGACAAGTCTCGGGAGCTGTACGCGAAGCGGGAGATCGAATACCCGGTGGACTTCGCCATGGAGATGACGATGTCGCTGATGCGGCAGAGCCCGCAGGGCGCGGCCCAGCAGCTTGTCGCGTGGGCGAACCAGCGTCTGGGAATGGCGTGGACTGTTGAGCAGTTGACTCGGACTCCGCCGAACAAGTGCCGCGAGGAACTGCTGGCGGCATCGAAGCGGTATGTGGAGTCCGATGAACTCTCGCGGACCGTCGATGAGGCGCTCGCGCTGAAGGACCACGATGCTCGCATCACGTTCTTCCGGGATCGGCTCAAGGTCGAATGGCCGGATGCCAACCGCCGGTTGGCCGGAGAGGAACTGGAGAACGCGATCGTCGCGAAAACCGAGTCGGTGCTTCGGGCCGAGCTTCTGTACTTCGAGCGGACACTGCTCCTTGAAACGCTGGACCCGGCGTGGAAGGACCACCTGTACGCGATGGACCAGCTTCGCGATTCGATCGGCTTCCGCGCGTTCAGCCAGCGCGACCCGAAGATCGAATATAAGCGGGAGGGCTCCGCGCTGTTCCAGCAGATGATCGATGGCGTGCGGGACAAGGTTTCGGACTTTGTGTTCAAGGCTCGGATCAGCCCGCAGTTCTCACCCCCGCAGCCGTCACCTGCCGCTGCGCCGCCGCGGCAGGCTCAATCGGCAGGCCCGGCGTCCTCCGCGGGGCTCTATACCCCGCCGAGCGGAGGCGCGGGAGTGATCGCCGGGCCGGGGATCGACACGGTCGTGACGGCTGCTCCGCCGGCAAACGCTGCGATTCCCGCGGCTGGGGCGATTGCTGCCGCGGCGGCATCGACGCCGGTGATGACCGACCGGCAGCAGCGCGATCTCGATGCTGCGCAGCGAGCGGGATCGCCCGGTGCCGAGCCCGCGAAGGCCGCGCCGGTGGTCAAGAGTGAGAAGCGGTACGGCCGAAACGACTCGTGCCCTCAGGACTCGGGACGGAAGTACAAGAAGTGCTGCAATCGCCCGGATGGGACATGCACCGGCCAGGGTCTTTCCAGCCCGCCACCCCCAGACGATGAGGAGTGAGCGGGATCGCACAGGGCACGATCGCAACGTAACCGGACGGATCCCAAGGGCGACCATGCTGCGCATTCTTCATCTTCTGGACCCGCACGACGGCATTGAGCCCATGCTCGCGTGCCGCGCAGCGATGAGCATCGGCGAGGCGTCGCACGCGCTCTGGCTGGTCACGGATTCCGCCGGAGAGCGTGTGGCAGCCGACTTTGGCCTGACCACATCCGACCGGGTGGGCACAATCCTGGGGCGGGCGGAATCCGCCGGGCGAGGGATGCGATCAGTGCTGGAGCACCGAACCGATGATCTCGGCGAGCCGACGCCGGACCTGGTGCAGTGCTGGTCGGTGAGGATGCTCGGCGCTGCGCGGGCGGCGTTTGGCAAGCGGATCATTCCGCGGTGCGGGGTGCTGGTGCGTCCACCCTCTTCGGCCACGCTGCGACGGGCAGAGGCCGCCCGGTTCAGCAAGACACCGGAGGAACGCGCGCTCGACGACACGACGCTTCTGACGCTGGATATGACATCGCGCGAGCAGTGGGCGCCGATGGCCAGCGCAGGCCGCGGCGCGATGCGGATGCGAGACAACATCCGCCTCGCCCCCGCCCCCCCGCTTCCGCCGACTGAGTGCGCGGCGGGTTCGCCGAGCCGTGCTGCAATACGGGAGGCCCTCGGCTTGGACGATGGAGACATTGCGGTCGTGCTTCTGGCCGATCCGCCGGAGGCGGGCGATGCGATGCGTTTCACGTTTCAGGTGGGCTTGCAGCATGTCGGTGGTGTGCGCATCACGGGGATTGTGCCGCGGGGCGCGGCCCACTCGCGGCGCGGGGCGAGATTTGTCGCCGGCCACGGACGTCGATGGGGGATGATCGATTCGGCACGATCTCTGGAGCAGGTACTCATCGGGGCCGACATCGCGGTGTGGGATGTCGCCGACAGCGGCGAGGTGAGCAGCGGTCCGGCCCTGCTGGCGGCGTGCATCGCGGCGGGGGTGCCGGTCGCGGCCGCGCCGCACGAGATTTCGCTCGGGGCCCTGGCGGCGATCCCGGACTGTCTTTCGCGGGACGGATCGACGCGGGCGGTGGCGAGCAGGATGTTTGACTTCGCGCGGGATGCGTCGGTCCGGGCGACCGTCTCTAGAAGGATGCTCGATCATGCCGCAGAGCTTCGCGAGCGCGACGGATTCCGACGGACACTGCTGGCGTTGTGGCGGGAGCGTGCGAACGTCCCGATCATTCGGCCGGGGCTGCCTGTTCCGGCCGCGCTCACGGGGGCGCCATCGTGAGCATCCCCCGACCGGATGTGCGTCATGTTCGCTCGGTGCTGTTTGTCTGCATGGGGAACATCTGCCGCTCGCCGCTTGCGCAGGGAGTGCTGGAGCACCTGGCTGCCGAACGCGGCGTTCGGGAGCAACTCACCATCGAGTCGTGCGGGACCGGGGGTTGGCACGTGGGGGAGCGTCCGGACCCGCGGACGATCGATGTCGCGAGGCGGAACGGGATTGTGCTCTCCTCGCGGGCGCGGCGGCTGGATCCGCGATCCGATTTTCATCGCTTCGACCTCCTTCTTGCGATGGATAGGAACAATCTCGAGTCCGTCCTGCACGAGGGAGGCCCTGCGCACAAATCCATGCTCTTCAGGACGTTTGATCCCGCTGCCCGTCCAGACCCCGAAAGTCTGTTGGGGAACCTGGAGGTACCGGATCCGTATCATGGTGGGCCCGACGGGTTCGAGTTGGGGTTCAAGATGATTCACCGGACGGCCGCGGCTTTGCTCGACGGCATGTTCCCTACTTCCGAGCAAGCCTGACATGCACAACACCTCTCGCCGCCTCGCCCTTCGCACTCCCGGTCATCGTCATCGCGGCTTCACGCTGATCGAGTTGCTCGTGGTCATCGCGATCATCGCGCTCCTGGTGGGCCTGCTGCTCCCCGCGCTGGGATCGGCGCGCAACGCAGCGCGGGCGACGGTGTGCGCATCGCGGTTGCAGCAACTGGGTATCGGCCTGTCGCTGTACATGCAGGACTATGACAACACGCTGCCGCAGGTGCGCGTGGATGTCGGGGGCGGGTACTACAGCAACATCGGCGCGCTCTTCGGCGGGAAGAAGGGGACGCTCCCGGCGTACGGCATCAATGAGTATGGCCCGGAACGGCGGCCGCTGAACCGCTACGTCGTGGACCGCGATGTGCCGCTGGATTCCGAGGACAACCCGTTTGAACTGGAGATGTTCAAGTCTCCATCAGACAAGGGCGGCGAGGTCCCGGGGATCGGCTTCGTGCTGAGCATGTACGACCTTCTGGGCTCAAGCTACACGCTCAACGACCACACGCTCGACGGCGAGCAGCGGACGACGCTGATCCCGCAGCAGGGTGGGAAGATGCCGTATGTTCTGGACCTGACCAAGACCTGGGTGCTGGGGTCACATCCAATCTACAACTACCAGCAGGATGGGGACCGCAAGCACCGGTGGTACAACTCCAACCGCGTCGATGCGAACCTGCTGTTCCTGGATTTCCATGTGGGCACGCTGATGCGTGTGCCGCAGGGGGTTGTGAACACGACGCCGAACTACACGTTCCTGCCGCGGCCGGATTGGCCGTAAGGCACAAAGATCGCCCGCTGCGGCTCTTCGCGCTCTTCGCGTTGAACCCCCCACTCACTCGCGTCGCGGTGCTTTGGGCTTCCCGCGGTTGGGTGTGCTCATCGACTGGAACTGGATGTACTGCGATGCACCCTGCTGGAGCTTGGGCGTCGTCAGCCAACCCCAGAACGCGGGCGAGCCGTGGGCGACGACCGTCGTCGGCGGGTGATACTGGAACGCCACCGGCATGACGTCATCGAGTTCATCGTTGGTGCCGAAGAACTTCCAAGGGCGATCCAGCGCGGGCGGGCGGCTGCTGCTCTTGCGCTGGCGCACGATATCGACGGGCACCCAGATCCCCTTGTTGGCGGACTCGTCGAAGAGATAGAACTCCACCCACGAGCGAATCTTGGCGGAGCCCTTGCCCTTCAGGAAGCCCGAATCCTCGCCTTTGGATTCCTTGATGTCGTAGCCGATGACCGTTCGTGCGGGCAGGCCCGCCGCGCGATAGACGGCACAGAGCAGGCAGGCGATGTCGTGCTCGCTGCCGCGGCCGAGTTCCAGCGTGCGGGAGGCGCCCTGGAGCTCAAAGCCCTCGACCTCGCCATTGCGGTTGTTGACCAGACCCAGGCCAGACGGCTGCGTCGCTTCGAGGACCTTCCCGGCAAGGAACTTCGCGAGCACGACTGGCTTCACTTTCGTGGGATCGTTGCCGCCGGTCCACTGCGCCACTCGCTCTGTGATGATGGGGTTCGTGAAGTCCACCGGGTCCAGACGGTTGCCCTGCGACGGCATGAGGGTTGAGGCGGCTTCGCCCGGCCACACCCCTCCGGCGGGCCAGATGGCCCGCTCCGCGAGCTTCTCGTCAAAGACCGTCTCCCACGTGGTCATGGGGACGTCGAGCTTGAGATCCAGCTCGCGGCCTTCTCGCTTGAGCATCTCCCACCGCGCCAGGCGCGTGCCCGCGGCGTAGTTGTCTGCAAAATCGATGTCGGTGTCCACCGGTCGGTCGTCGAAGTAGAGCGTCCCGGTAACGCTGTCGGTGTCGGTGATGTGGCCCGCCGAGCCGTACGGAACTGGGAAGACCACCGCCGCGGTGTCAAACTTCAGCGGAATGACCTGCAGTTCCTTGTTCCCCGGGCGGCCGAGCTTGTTGGGATCGGTCTGATACGCGGCGAGGTGCACCTGCACCTTGAGGGTCCAGTTACGTGTGCGTCCGGACTTGATGACGTTATCGAGAAACGAAGGGCCGGTCGGGACGGGGACAGCGGCCGGAGGCACCGCGCCGGGCTGGGCGGGTGCGGCGGGTGCGGCCGGGGCCGGTGCCGCGGGTGTCATCGGCGCCCGGCCGGGACGAGAAGGCTGGGCAGGAATTGCGGGTGCCGGCGCGGCGGGCGTAGGGTCCGGCGTTGGGGCGGGCGCGGGAGCGACGGGGGTTGGCGTTGCCGGCTGCTGCGGCTGAGCCGACTGCGCGGGCTCCTTGGGTTCCTGCCCGGGGCGGCGCGGCTGAGCGGAGGAAGTCGTGCAGACCGCCGCGAGCGTGCCCGCGGCGATGATCCATGCGAGCGCCTGGTTCGAGGCTTTGTTGCGATGCAGCATGGCTGACTCCTGAGGGTTGCCGTCGGCTGGAGAAGCAGGACTCCGCCGCGCGAGCGTTCTGTCGAAGGTGATACCGGCCGAAACCTATTCGGCTTCCGCGGCATCGGGTTCGACGGAAGTCTGCCCCGGCACGCCCTCTCCCCGGGCTCGCATCCGGAGTTCCTCGACCGTCGGGAGGTCTTTAAGACTGCCGAGGCCGAAGGTCTCCAGGAAGCGCTTGCTCGTGCCGTAGAGGATCGGACGTCCGAGCTCCTCGGCGCGACCGACGATGGTGATCAACCGACGTTCGAGCAGGGCCCGCAGGATCTCGCCGCAGGCGACGCCGCGGAT
>JAEYUO010000025.1 GCA_023432465.1 Planctomycetota bacterium
TCGAGTACATCGAGATGTTCTACAACCGCAAACGCCTCCACGCCGCGCTCGGATATCTCAGCCCCGAAGCCTTCGAGGCTCGTAGAGTTGCTTAGAAATCTGTCAATGGAATCTGGGTCAGGTCAGACCTCGTTGTTGAGCTACTGGGCTTCACTACACGCGGGGACGATCTCATTCTGGACTTTTTTGCCGGCTCCGGCACCACAGCCCACGCGGCTTACAAACTTAACAAGGCGGATGGTGGAACGCGCCGCGTTATACTCGTCTCAAGCACTGAGGCGACGGCGGACGAGCCCGACAAGAATCTCTGCCGCGACGTCTGCGCCGAGCGCATCCGCCGAGTTATTCATGGGTATGGTAAGGGCGATACCAGGGTGGAGGGCGTCCAAGGTGACTTTGCCTACCTCCGCTGCCGCCGCATCCCTATCGGTGAGTTGACGGAGATCGATCATGCGCAGGTCTGGACAGCGCTCCAGTTGACACACTGCCCGACCGTTGCGCCATTCGACGACAAGGTACCGTTCGTGACGGCGGAGACAGAGGAAGAGGGCGGCACGCTGGTGTATGTGCCGCTGCTCAAGGCCGCCAATACGCGGTCGCTCGTGAAGACGATCAACGAAGCTCGATCCGCCGTGCTGTACACGTGGCAGCCGGACCTCGCCAAGATGCGGTTGAAGAACGCAACAAACGTGCAGATCGAAGCGGTTCCGCAGTCGCTTGCCCGACGGTTCGGGATCAGGGGAGGGGTCTGACGATGCCGGTTGTCACGCTCAAGCCCTTTCAACAGCAGGCGGTAGATAGCGCGGTCCGCGTCTTCGACTACAACCGTACGACTCTCAATGCAGCCGGGACCGACTCTGACGGCTGCGCAACGGCTATCCACGGCAACGGGTACATCCTCATCGAGGCTCCTACCGGCGCGGGCAAGACGCTGATGGCCGGGAGCATTGTGGAGCAGATGAGCGGCCTTGACAACGTGGTGTGGTTCTGGTTCGCGCCGTTCAAGGGTGTCGTCGAACAATCTGCCGCGTTTCTGCGCGAGCAGTTTCACGGGCTGCGGTTGCGGACGCTCGCAGAGGACCGGAATGCGATCGGTACACGAGCGGGGGACACGTTCGTGACCACCTGGCAGATGGTGGCGACGCGCATCAAGGATCGGCGGAGTGTTCGGAAGACCGGGGAGCTCAACGAGAGCATTGATGACCTCGTGGAGTCCCTGCGCGAGATGGGGTTCCGCATTGGGGTCGTCGTCGATGAGGCGCACCATGGGTTCCATGGGGAAACGCAGGCGGCCTCGTTCTTCCGGACTGTGCTAGCACCGGAGTACACGATTCTCGTAACCGCGACGCCGGACGACAAGGACCTAGAGGACCTCGCGAAGAACATGCAGATCGGGAACATCCACCGCATCAGCGTGAGCCGTGCGGATGCGGTGGGACCGGGACCGAAGGCGGGGCTCATCAAGAACGGGATCAAGGCGATTGCGTGGCGGGCGGAAGAGGGGAGCGAGGAACTCGTTGATTTTGAAGCAACTGCTTTGCGCGCGGCGACAGACCTGCACAATGTGATCAAGGGTGAGCTTGCCGCCGCGGGAATCAACCTGACGCCGCTGCTGCTCGTGCAGGTTGACAGCACCGCTCGCAGCACGGAGAGGGCGAAGGACACGCTCAGGTCGCTGGGGTTCAGAGATGAACAGATTGCGGTGCATACCAGCGATGAGCCAGACCCATCGCTTCTGGCGATTGCCAATGACGAATCGCGCGAGGTGCTGATTTTCAAGATGGCTGTCGCGCTGGGGTTTGATGCGCCGAGGGCGTGGACGCTGGTCTCGATGCGCGCAGCCAAGGATGAGGACTTCGGTGTGCAGTTGGTTGGTCGCATCCTGCGGGTGCACCGGCGCTTGCAGGGAAGGAAACTGCCTGAGGAGTTGAAGTACGGGTACGTGTTCCTGGCCGATCACGATGCGCAGGGCGGGCTCGACAGGGCTGGTCAGAGAATCAACCAGATACAGACGGCGTATGCGAGTGTCAGCCCGACCACGGTGATTGTTCAGGTGGGGAACAAGACGTTGGTGCAGCAGACGGACGCAGATGGCCAAACGACGCTTCATCCGGTCCCTCCGGAGGGGGCGGTGTACATTCCGAAGATGAAGCCATTTGTTCCGCCGCGGGAGGAGCCGGCAGACGGCGAGGCGCCGAGCTTGTTCGCGCCGGGGGATTTGGCTGTTACGCCGACGCTGCGAGGTGAAGTGTCGCCGGTTGACCGGGCGCTGGCGGCCGCGCTGCGGACTCCGCCCCCGGTGGCGAAGTACCGGTATCCCCTGCGGCAGGATGTGCCGCGGAGGTTCGTCTCACAGGACATACCGGACTCGGTGGATGTTGATGTGGAGCTGATCGCGCATCACTTTCTGGTGTCGGACGGGGAGTTGTTGACTGCCATCAACAAGAACCGGGGGCTGAGGGTCAGCAAGCAGACGATTGAGATCTTCACGCAGCTGGTGCAGATGGAGTTTGCATTCACGCCTCCTTCGCACGAGCAGACGAGGAAGCTGGCACAATCCGTGCTGCTTCGCTCTGGGTTCGTCAGCCCGAAAGAGCTGCGCCGTGCTTTGCTGGCTCGGCTTCAGGTTGTGTTGTCGGAAAAGGGGTTCCCGGATTCGAGCGATTGGACAAAGCTCGGGCAGATTCTGGACATGTTGATCGTGGCGCGTCCCGGGCTCTTAAGGGATGCCGAGCGTAAGGCGCTCGCGACGGTCATGGCGACAATGGATGCGGCGGAGCTTCCGGATGCGCTGGAGTCTGAAGAGCCGCTTCGTTCCTCGCGCCACAATGTTTACGGCCGATACCCAACGGATATGAACGGTTGGGAGACGCGTTTTGGCGAACATCTTGATGGAGATTCGACGGACTCGGTTCTTTGGTGGCACCGGAATCCACCTAAGAAGGCTTGGTCAATCAATGTTTTGCGAGACGATGGGCGGGGCTTCTTTCCTGACTTCATCGTTGGCATTCGTGGTCGTTCCCGACAGGACAATGGCCTGCTCGCAGACACCAAGTTTGCGTGGGAACTGTCTGCGGAGTTTCCGAAGCTGCTTGCGGAGCACGCGAAGTATGGCAAGGCGGTCATTCTGACACTCCAGCCCGACAAGCCTGGTTGGCACATCGTCGGGATCGACAACGCGGGACGACCGCACATCGAGCGACCGTTCCGGATTGCGGAGGCTTCGAAGTACTGACGGAAACTTGCTGATGCGGGGGAGGTTTCTCCCGCACCCCCTCTGAAAGAAGTTGAGGCGGGGGCGGGGAGCGGGCGGACGATTACGCCGCGGCGAGGGATGGGGAGGTTGCCGCTGCGCGGCGATCGGCGTCCCGTGGGGGGGGGGTCGTGCTGCTTCCTGCCGGGGCAGGTGCGGGTCCGAGTTCAAGTGGGGCGATGATGCGAGGGGCGGCGGCGGAGTGGGCTGCGGGGCGCTGCGCCAGCGCATCCAGCGCCGGGCCCGGCGACAGCGTCCCGATCACCAGCGCATCCGCATCCTCTTCCCGCGCGGCGATCCGCACACCCATCTCGCCCAGCGCCTCGCGCACGATGTGTTCGTTCTTTCCCGCATCCACGATCGCCGCGCTCGCAAACGGCCGCGCCGCATGCGCAGCCCCAAGAGCCTCCCGCGCGGCGGCCTTGCCCGTGAACCGGTCCCACACGTCCCGCGGCATCTCCCGCCGCGGCTGCGAGAAGTACGTTCCCGCAAGGTCCAGCAACCCGCGCGCATACCCCAGCTCCGCGCGCTCCTTGATCGCGATCCGCCCGTACCGCGCGATCGTCCGCCGGACCTCCCGCGCCCGCTCGCTCCGCGGCGAATACCGCCGCATCACCCACGCGTTGTTCCGCACCAGCCGCCGCAGGATCACATCCATGTCCCGCCCCGCTTGCGTCTTCTCGTGCACCACCCCGAATCGCCGGTCAAACGTGATCCTCATCCCCGCGAGCATCAGCTTCGCCGCGAGGTCATACTCCTCGACGTAGTAGTTGAAGGAAGGGTCGTAGCCCCCCGTGGCCAGGAACGCCTCGCGCCGGATCGCCACCCCGCACCCGATGAACACCTCCGGCAAGCCTCCTGCCTCGTGCCTTGATGCCTTGATGCCTTCCTGTTCTTTGACATCCCGCAGAAAGATCTCCGCCTGCACCGCGCCCACATCGCTCGGCGCATCGCGCAGCGCATCGAGCAGCCCCGCCCCCCCAACGTCCACCGGGTGCGAGTCGTCATCGAGCATGACGATCCACTCGCACGATGGGTCGGCGGCGAGCGCGCCAGCGTTCCGCGCGGCCGCGCCCTCGTTGGTGTCGCGCATCAGCAGCGTGACGGGCAGCCCGTTGGCAAGCTCGATCGGGAGCTTCGGCGGCGTGCGCGAGGCGTTGTCAACAACAATCACCTGTGCATCGTGCCGCGGCAGCCGCGAAAGCCCCGCGATCGTCCGCGCGAGTGTGTCTGGGCGGTCGCGGGTCGGCAACACATACGCGATGCGCGGAGGTGTCACGCGCCGGCTCCGGCAACCGCCGGACTCCTGCGAGCGCTCGGCGACATGCCGCGTGCCTCGATGACCTCCGGCGAGGTGTACGTCAGGTGCGAGGAGTGCAGCCTCGCAAGCGCCTGCCGCAGATCGGTCGCGGAGATGACGGTGTTGCCCAAACGCTGCACCTGGATCGCCGCGGCCACCGATGCGAGGAACGCCGAGGAGAGCAGCGGCGCGCCGGTGGTGAGCGCGAGGGTCGCGGCGGCGAGCATGGAGTCCCCGCAGCCGAGCGCATCGACGGCATGCCCTGACAGCGCAGGCACGTGCTCGCCGCGGACGTGGGAGGCGAAGCTGCCTTCGTGGTTGACGGGCGCGCTGAGGCGGTCGAAGGCGATGAGGCCGTCGGCGCCGAGGGTAATGAGGGCGGCGCGGCTGCGCGTGTCGGCGAGCAGTCGCCACGCGACCATCGACAGGCCCTGGTCATGCAGGCTGTATGACTGGCGCAGCTCGGATTCGCTCGGGGAGATGAGGTCCATGTCGCGCATCATGCGGAGGTTGCTGCGGCGACCGGAGACATCGGCGGTCATGATGCCCGCGTGCTTGCGCAGTGCCGGGCAGAGCTTGGCCAGCACCGCCTGCGGCAAGAGGCCGAGGCCGAAGTCGGCGATGATCGCGGCATCGCAGCCCGAGCCCTCGCCCGGCGCAACCGCCAGTTCGCGCGCGGTGTCGGTGGCGAGGGCCACGAGTTCATCCTGCTGCGCGGCATCGAGCTCGTGGCGTTCGAGCAGGTCGATCTTCATCAGCTTCTGCGCGCCGACGAGGAAGCGCTGTTTCTCGGGGATGTCCGTGCTGACCTCGATGCTGCGGACCTCGACGCCGTCGGCGAGCAATCGCTGGCGGAGCATTGCGGCCTGCTCGTTCTTCGGGAGGCCGGTGACGAGCACGGGGGATGCGCCCATCGCGGCGAGGTGCCGCGCGATGATGGCGGCAGCGCCGTCGTACATGCGGCGCTCCAGCGGGCGGAGCGTCATGACGGGGGCCTCGCCGGCCATGTCGGGGCGGTCGCAGAGGACGTACGTATCGAGGATGACCTCGCCGACGACGAGGATGCGCTTGCCACGGAAGCGGGAGATGGTCTTGGAGAGCTCGACGCCGTCGAGTTCGGGCATCTCCAGAAGCTGGCGCAGACGTGCGTGGTAGGGGTCGATGGATTGTTCGAGCGCGGCGATGAGGGCGGTGGAAGAGAAGACGACATCGCCGGAGGAGAACACAACACGGCCGCCGTGGGACTCGACCGCGGCACGCTCCGCGAGGAACCGCGGATCGTTGTTCAGCTCGTACTCCTTGCCTTTCACATACACATCGGGCTGGACTTCATCGAGCAGTTCCCGCGCCGTAGGGCGCTGCTCGACGTACACCAGGTCAACACAATCGAGCGCGGCGAGGTTCTCGGCGCGGAGTTCCTCGGGGATGAGCGGGCGGCCGGTGCCCTTCTTCATCTCGACATCGCCGGTGATGGAGACGAGGAGGAGGTCGCCGTGGCTGCGGGCGTGGCGGAGGTGGCGGAGGTGGCCGGGATGGACAATGTCGAAACAGCCGTGGCAGTGGACGACCTGCTTGCCCGCGGCCCGAGCGGCTGCGCGGACGGCCAGGAGCTGGTCGTGCGACAGGATCTTGCCGCCGGGC
>JAEYUO010000007.1 GCA_023432465.1 Planctomycetota bacterium
CTTCGCCGGCCCAAGGGGCCGCATGCGGAGGCGATCTTGGCGGCGAGTGGCTGAAGCCACTCGCAACGACCGATCGCCCAAGGGGCGTGAGACAAAGCCAAGGCGGCGGTGAGACCGGGGCGAAAGCCGTTACTCGTTGGGATGAGACCGCAGGCGGAACGATGGGCCTCCCGCACCGGAGGCGCCTGCCTTGAGCAGCCGATCCGTGTCCATCTGTGTAAATCTGCGGCTGCCTTCAACCCGGGTCTTCGGCCCAAAGCCGCCTCAGACCCGGCGTCGGCGGCTCAGGCTCGGCGTCTCAAGAGAGCCCCATCGCCTTGGCCATCGCGCTGCCCATGTCGGCCGGGCTCATCGCCACGCTCACGCCCGCTTCCTGCAGGGCCTTGATCTTGGCATCGGCGGTGTCGTCCGCGCCGCCGATGATCGCGCCGGCGTGGCCCATGCGCTTGCCGGGGGGCGCGGTGCGTCCGGCGATGAACGCTGCGACGGGCTTGGTGAGCTTGCCTGATTTGCGTGCCGCGGCGACCCACTTGGCGGCGTCGCTTTCGTCGGAGCCGCCGATCTCGCCGATCATCAAGATTCCGTGAGTATCGGGGTCGGCCGCGAAGAGCTCGAGGCATTCGATGTGATTGAGGCCGCGGATCGGGTCGCCGCCGATGCCGATGCACGTGCTCTGCGCCAGCCCGAGGCGCGAAGTCTGCCAGACGGCTTCATAGGTCAGCGTGCCGGAGCGCGAGACGATGCCGACGCTCTTGCCGGTCTTGGCCTCGCTGACGTGCGTGTGGATGTACCCGGGCATGATGCCGATCTTGCAACCGCCACCGGGTCCGCCGCCATTGAGGCCCTTCTCCCCGATCGTCGTGTACGTGTCGGTCGGGCTCTCGCCGCCGCCGGTCTTGGGGCCGGGGGTGATGATGCCCGGGCAGTTGGGGCCGATGAGGGTGAAGCGGCGTGTGGTCGCAGCGCCACGATTCGCTCCCAGAGCGTCGCTCATCGTGGATGTCGCGGGGGTGTTCATCTCATCGAGCACCGCCCGCGTGCGGACCATGTCCTGTACGGGCACGCCCTCGGTGATGCAGCAGATGACGCGGATGCCGGCAACCGCGGCCTCGAGGATCGCATCCGCCGCGAACGCGGGGGGGACGAAGATCATCGTCGCCTCAGCGCCGGTGGCCTTCACGGCCTGATCGACGGTGTCGAAGATCGGCAGGCCGTTGGCGTCCTTGGTGCCGCCCTTGCCGGGCGTGACGCCGCCGACGAGCCTGGTGCCGTAGTGCAGGCAGCCCTTGGTGTGGACAGCACCGAACGAACCGGTGATGCCCTGACAAATGACGCGGGTTTCTGCATTGACGAGGACTGCCATAGGCGAGCAAGGTAGGGGGAGGGTCGGGACGGGTCAACGCGAGGGCGGAATCGGATGCGGCCGGGCGGTTCCGCCGATGACCACGGCCGCGGCAAAGAGCATGAGGTCCTTCACGAGGTATTGGCCCTCGGGCGTGGGGACCCAGGGCGCGCCGACAAAGCAGACATCGGCCTTGAGCACCATCGCCGCGGCGGTGCCGAGGAGCCGGAGGAGGAGGAGCGGCAGGGCGACCCGGATGAGCGGGCGGATGATGAGGCAGAGCCCGATCAGGACCTCCCACCCGCCGAGGATGCGCACGGTGACATCGGGCGGGCCGAGGAAGACGGTGTGCGCCAGGATGGTGGTCACGGTCGGATAGCCGGCGATCTTGAGCGCGCCGAACCAGACGAAGACCAGGCCGAGCGTGATGCGGTGCAGGCCGTGGCCGGTGCGGTCCATCCAGCGGACAACCGCCGCGTCGATGGCATCGAACCTGGCTCGCCATCGCGGCAACCACGCCGCGCGACCGGTGTCCGCACTGCCCTGCTTGTGGCGCTGCTTCATGGTCGGCAACGCTAGACCGTTTGGGGGCAATGTCGTGCGGGTCCGTTCCGGAACGGGGGGAGGAACAGGGGGAGGCACGGGGGCGGCAACGGGGGGCGGCACCCGCCTTCGCCTCTATACTGGCGTCCTATGCGAGCAATTGTCACCGGTCAGGTCGGAATGGACAAGAAGCACTACCTCGACTCCGTGCGAGACTTCGCCGGTGTGCAGGGGGAGACGCTGGACATCCGCCACATCGGCGACCTGATGTACAAGGAGGCCCCGGATGTCCGCCCGGGCCGCATCCTCGATGTCCCGCTTTCGCGGCTGAACTCGCTGCGCCGGGCCGCGTTCAAGGATGTCATCTCCGAGACCCGCGATTCCAGGAACCTGATCGTCAACACCCACGCCACCTTCCGCTGGCGGCACGGGCTGTTCGCGGCGTTCGACTACGACCAGATCGCCGCGCTCCAGCCGGACATCTTCATCTGTCTTGTGGACAACATCGAGGTCGTGCATCACCGGCTGCACGAAGAGCACGACATCGATGCGACGCTCAAGGACTGCATGGTGTGGCGCGAGGAGGAACTGCTGGCGACGGAGCTGATGAGCCGGGCGATCCCGGGGTCGAAGTTCTACATCATGGCGCGGGGGCGGCATGTGGATACGCGGCGGACGTTCTTCCGGCTGGTGTGCCGGCCGAGCCTGAAGAAGGTATACCCGTCGTTCCCGATGTCGCATGTTGTGGATATGCCCGACACGCTGGCGGAGATCGACGCCTTCCGCGCGAAGCTGGCGGAGCATTTCATTACGTTTGACCCGGGCGATGTGGATGAGAAGCTGCTGCTGGACCGTGCGGTGGCCAAGGCGGCGGAGGGGAAGGTCGATGAGTGGCTGGAGGTTGTGCCGCACAGCTTCGGCGGGTCGAAGGTGGCGAAGGGGAACATCCGTGTCCGCGTGCGCGAGGTGCTGGATATCGCGGGGGACATCGATGGGCAGATCTACATGCGCGACTTCGCACTGATCGACCAGGCCGACATGATCGTGAGCCTGATCCCGGAGCTGCCGGGGGGCGTGCCGGGGCTGTCGAGCGGCGTTGAGCGCGAACTGCAGCACGCCTTCGAGCACACCAAGGAGGTGTACGTGGTGTGGAAGCCCAAGAAGAACCCGTCGCCGTTCATCACGGAGACCGCGACGAAGGTGTTCCGATCGGTCGAGGAAGCGCTGGCGTACTTCGAGGCGGAGGGGATGTTCGGGGAGAAGAACCTGTTCGGGCATTGAGTAGTTTCCCGAGAATGCGTGGTGAATCGGTTGGACGCGGCCTCCTGGCTGTGTTATCTTGACCTGCAGTCAATCTGGCCTGCATCGGAGGAGAGAGATTCCCACCGACTGGAGGCGACATGCTGAATCGCATTCTCTCTGCACTCGCGGCTTTGCTCGCGTTCGCAGCACCGTGCTTTGCACAGCTCACGCCCCTCAGCGGGTCACGGGGGATTTCGGGGAGTGTGAGCAATGCGTCGGGGACCTTGAATTCCTACTCCAACAGCGCACCGTTTGATCTTTCCGAGTTTAGCGACACACGCACGGTTGGCGGCGGTGGGGGCAGTGCTCAGATGCGGGTCGAGAGCAGCCTTACCTCAACGCTTTGGCTGATCGAGGGATCCGCAGAGGCCAACGCGATGTTCGCATCGCCCGGAACTTCTGCAACCGCAAGTTCAACGGTGGGGCTTTCGATGCTTGTTGAGGCCGGAACCTACCTGAACGTGTACTGCCTGAGCGGTGGTTCGTACGGCGGCTACAACAGCAGCGTACACGTGGTCGGGGGTGGGCTGAACATTCACATCTATGGCGGGCAGAACTATGTCACTCGCTCGGAGTCGGTCCTTGTGACCCAAACGACGACGATCGGTATCTCCGCGTCGGGTGGGGGCACGTCGTCATCCGGATTTCTTCCACGATTCGGCTACTACGAGGTGAGGATCACCGCCACCACGGTCCCATCACCCGGTCCCGCCAGCCTACTCCTTGCTGGCGGCCTCTTCGCGGCACGTCGCAATCGCCGGTAGCATGGGCGGATGCGGACAGACATCGAAGCCATCTCGCGCCGCCGCCACATCTGCCTGATTGTGCTGCGCTCGATCGCGCTGTGCCTGGTCTTTGCCGGGTCGCTCGCGGCGGGGTGGGCCCTGCAATCGCGCATCGGCCGGTTCTCCGGCTTTGAGTATCTGGTCGTCCCGCTCGTCGCCCTGCTCGGGGCGTTCTGGCTTCCCGCCCTCGTTCTCGCCGCGGCCAGCCGCCCCCTCTCTCGCTGGCTCGTGCCCGTTCCCAGCCCGCTGAGTGAGTGCCCCCAGTGCGGCTACTCCCTCAAGAACCTGAACGCACCCATCTGCCCGGAGTGCGGGTTGACGCTGCGGACGGTCGAGCCACCGCCGCACTCCAAAGTTTGAGGCACAGCCCAAAAATGACGCGACCCCGCAGTGGGGGGCGGGGTCGGGAGTCAGAAAATAGGCCTGGGCAGGTTCGAACTGCCGACCTCACCCTTATCAGGGGTGCGCTCTAGCCAACTGAGCTACAGGCCTTCGTGATTCTTCTATCGGACGCCGCGGGCGGTGGGTTGGGGGGCGGCGG
>JAEYUO010000014.1 GCA_023432465.1 Planctomycetota bacterium
TAGCTGCGACACTCCGGCCATGGTGCGCAAAGCCTCCCCGCCGCGGGCGGCGGCGGAGCCCGCAGCGGCAACCAGGATGTCGATGTCGCCGATGGTCTCTCGGCCCCGCCGCAGCGAACCCGCAAACGCGGCCTGCTTCACGCCCTTGACCTTCAGCATCGCTTCAACGAACCGCTCCGCGACGGGGACCGCCAGACCGAGCGGCAGGCGCGTGTTCCCCTGCTCCGCAAGGTCGATCGATTCCTTGAGCTTCTCAACGCTCTTGGCGCCCATCCGCGGCAGTTTCAGGATCGAGCCATCGGCGATGATCCGCTTGAGCGATGCCAGGTCCTTGACACCCCCTTCCTTCCACAGCGTGGCCACCGTCTTGGGCCCAAGCCCGGGGATGTTCATCAGCGCGAGCACGCCCGCGGGAACTTTGGCCTCCAACTCCACCAACTCGCTCATCTTCCCCGTCTTGGCAAACTCCGCGATCTTGTCGGCGATCTTTGGTCCGATGCCCTCAAGGGCACGGAGCTTGGCCGGGTCATCCGCGATGGTCGCGATGTCGATCGACAACCCCTCAACGATCCGCGCTGCGCGGTCGTGGGAGATCGCCTTGAACTTGTCTTCGCCGAGCAGGTCCTGCAGCCGCGCAATGCGTGAGAGTCGTTCCGCCACCGCTTCGTTCATACTCATGGCCGGATCGTAGAGAGGCGCGGGCGTGCGGGGACGCGATCACCCGACGTCGCCAAGGCCCAGCCACTTCCCATGCAGCCGCAGCAGCCGCTTGCGGAGCAGGTCCTCCCCCGGCAGCTTGAGCTCCGGAGACCGCTCGATCCACGCCGCGGCATCGCGCCGGGCCATGACCAGCAGCTCGCGGTCGCGCATGAGGTCCGCGACCTTGAACGGCGGCGCGCCCGCCTGCTTCTGGCCGAAGACCTCGCCCGGCCCGCGGATCTCCAGGTCCCTTTCCGCCAGCACAAAGCCGTCGGTCGTCTTGGCCATCGCCGCGAGGCGCAGCTCCGCATCCGGCGTCTTGGGCTCGGCGATGAGCACGCAGACCGAGCGCTTCTTGCCGCGGCCGACGCGCCCGCGAAGCTGGTGCAGCTGCGCCAGGCCGAACATATCCGCGTGCTCGATCACCATGACTGTCGCATTGGGCACATCGACGCCGACTTCGATCACTGTCGTCGCCACGAGCGCATCGATCATGCCCGCGCGGAAGCGGTGCATGATGTGGTCCCGCGTCCGCGGAGCGAGTCGTCCGTGCATCGCCGCGAGGCGCTTGCCCGCCAGCTCGTGCGCTTCCAGCCGCATCATCACGCTGCGCAGATCGGCCAGGTCCTCATCGCCCCCCGCGCCCGCGGCGGAGGCGCCGGTATCGATCGCGGGCACGACGATGTATGCCTGATCGCCCGTATCCAGCCGCTGCCGCACAAACTTGTACACATCGGCGGACTTCTCGGCGGTCACGACCCGCGTGGCGATCGGGCTGCGCCCTGGCGGCAGCTCATCGATCGTCGAGACATCGAGGTCGCCCAGCAGCGTGAGGGCGAGCGTTCGCGGGATCGGCGTCGCGGTCATCACCAGCGTGTGCGGCACGAGTGTCCGCGCATCAGCACCCGGGGCCGCGGCGGTTTTCCCTTTGAGCACGGCCCGTTGATGTACGCCGAACCGGTGCTGCTCATCGATGACCACCACCGCCAGCGACCGGAACTTCACATCGCCGGTCAGCAGCGCGTGCGTGCCGATCACCAGATCGGCCCCACCCCCCCCGCTGCCTTCCCCCCCGCTTTCCGCCGCGATCCGCGCAAGCGCGGCCTCGCGATCCGCCCGGCTCATCGCCCCCGTCAGCAGCTCGATCTTCTGCTTGGAGCCCTTGAGCGTCTCGGAGATCGACAGAAAGTGTTGCTCGGCGAGCAGTTCCGTCGGCGCCATCAGCGCGGCCTGATGCCCCGAAGCCGCGGCGAGCAGCATCGCGTACAGCGCAATCACCGTCTTGCCCGAGCCCACATCGCCCTGGATCAGCCGATTCGCCGGGCCATCGTGCGTCAGGTCTTCGACGACTTCGCGGATGACCCTCTGCTGCGCGCCGGTGAGCGCAAAGGGGAATCGCTCGCGGATGTGCTTGTCGATCTGCTCGGACCACCGGAGCGCCTCGGCCCGCATAGTGCGGCGGATCTGCGCTCGCCGCAGGAAGACGCCAAGCTGGAGCATCAGCAGCTCGTCGTACGCCAGCCGCCGATGCGCTGCCGCGGTCTCTTCCTCGCTCGCGGGCCGATGCGCCATGCGGTAGGCCTCGGCCAGCGAGGGCATCTCCTTGGCTCGGCGGAACTCCGCATCAAAGTGATCCTCGATCTGCGGGATCGCGGCATCGAGCACCCTGCCGACCGCGAGTTCGATCTTTGCCGAGTTGATGTGCTCCGATGCCGGATACACCGGCCGAATCTTCGCCTCGCGCGATGCGGCCTCTTCGTCGCCGTCGAGCACCTCCCAATGCGGGTTGACGATCTGCAGCCAGCCGCCCTGCGGCCCGAACCTCTTGGCCTGCCCCTGCACGCGGATCCGCATCCCGGGGAAGATGCGGTCCTTCAGGTACGTCTGGTTGAACCAGACCAGATCGAGCCGGCCGGTGTGATCGAGCAGCACCGCCTCAAATCGCGGCCGCTTGCCCATGGGCTTGATGCGCGTCGCCGAGACTTCGCCCCGCGCCGTCACGATGTGCCCCGCCGCCAGTTCACCGATGGTCGCTTCCGCCTCCAGCCGCTCGTATCGCATCGGCAGGTGCTTGACCAGGTCCGCGACCGTGACCACATCCAGCCTCGCCAGCGCCTCCGCCCAGATCGGACGGATCGCCCGCACACGCGCCAGGGGCGTCGTGAGCGAGATCTCCGTGGTGCCTTCGGGCTCTGGCGGCATGCACACACAGTATGTGGTTTGCGGCCACCTCCCGCAGGCGATAGCCTGTACCCATGCCTGAGCACGAAGAGAACTGGCGGTCGTACCCGATCGAGTCCGAGGACACGATGGGGTTCACCATGACCGACCTCGGCTGGACCGATGCCTCGACCGAGCACCCCTGGTGCCTGCGTCTTTCGGTCGAACTCGCCGACCCCGGTCCGGAGGGCCTTGGCGGCAGTGACGAGATGGAACAGCTCTCCGAGGGTGAGGACGCCTTCCTGGAAGCCGTGGCCGCGAGCGGCATCATCCACGTCGCCCGCGTTCGGCTCGGCGGCGAGGTCGCCTGGTTCCTCTACGCGCCATCGGAGGAAGTTCTCGAAGACCTCGGAAACTCCGCCGCGCAAGCCCTGCAGCGCGATGTTTCCATCGGCGCGCAGCACGACCCGGAGTGGAACATCTACGCCAGCCTGCTCCCCAGCCCCGCGGTCGAGCGCTGGATCGGCGACTGCGATGTCATCGATGCTCTCGAGCAGCACGGAGACCCCCTCACCACGCCGCGGGAAGTGAATCACTACGCGTACTTCGAGGACCGTGCAACCGCTCAGAGCTATGCCATGGCCGCGGAGGAAGAGGGCTTTGAGATCAAGGTCAACGACCCCGATCAAGAGTCCGACCGCTTTGGCGTCATCCTGACCCACCAGAGCGCGGTCGATCTCGACACCATCAGCGAGATCACCCAGCGTCTGTCCGAGCGCGCCGATGAACTCGATGGCGAGTACGACGGGTGGGAGTGCCGGCTGGTCAAAGGCGAGGGCGGAACGCTGAACTGATGCGATGACGCTTCACCGGTTCTGCGGCTTCGCATCCGCTTTCGCCGGGTCGATCTCCCGCAGGTACGTCCAGGAATAGATCCCCGTGTCGTGCCCGTCGGAGAAGCGGATCCGGATGGCGTAGTTCCCCACCATCTCCGCGCTCTCGGCGACCAGCGGACCTCCCGCCGAACGCGCTGCGGATGCGGGCAGCACCGTGAGCGGGTTCTTCGCCTGCTCGGTCCGCAGCTGACGCGCATCGGCCGAGGGCGACATCCGCCGCAGGTACGCGATCGGATAGAACGACGTCGTCCCGTCCGTCCATTCGACGGTCAGGCCGCGATCCTTCTTCAGGTCCAGCTTGGCAGGTGCATCCATTCCACGGAAAGCGTAAGCTGCCGACCAAGCCGGCACCCTCGCCACGACCGATGCCGCCGCCCGCTTCGAACCCGGAGGACGCATGCACTTTGCCGACCGACTCGCCGACGCCCTCGACCGTGCCGGCGCGCCCGTGTGTGTCGGGCTCGACCCCGTGCTCGAGAAGATCCCGCAGGATTCCCTCGATGCCACCGCGCGCGAGGGCGGAGACGATGTCGAAGCGCTCGGCGACTTCTGCATCGGTGTCCTGCACGCCGCCCGCGATGCCGGCATCACCGTCATCAAGCCCCAGAGCGCGTGCTTTGAGCGACACGGCTCCGCCGGCTTTGTGCAGCTGGAACGCGTCATCGCCGAGGCCCACCGTCTCTCCATGCTCATCGTCCTCGATGCCAAACGCGGCGACATCGGCGTCTCCGCCGATCACTACTCCGCCTGGGCATTCGATCACCTCAACGTCCACGCCCTCACCGTCAGCCCGTACCTCGGCCCCGACACCATCGAGCCCTTCATGCGCGACGGCCGCGGCATGTTTGTGCTCGTCCGCACATCCAACCCCGAGTCCGATGCGGTCCAATCCCTCCGCCTCGCCGACGGCCGGAGCGTCGCCGAGATGTTCGCCGACACGGTGCAGGAGCTCGGCCGGCCACGCCGCGGCGGGCGCGGTCTGTCGGATGTCGGCGCGGTCGTCGGCGCGACCAAGTCCGCCGAGGCCGCCGCGCTTCGAGAGCACATGCCCGATCAGGTCTTCCTCATCCCCGGCTACGGAGCACAGGGCGGAACCATCGACGACATCCGCGCCATGGCCCGCCCCGGCGCACGCAGCGTCGGCGACCTTGGCATCCTCGTCAACGCCAGCCGAAGCGTGATCTACGCCAAGCCCGCCCCCGGCGAACGTTGGAACGATGCCGTCCGGGCCGCGGCGGAAAAGCTCATCGCCGAGCTGCGCGAACTCGCCTGAACAATGCAACACGGGCGGGCCCCGAAAGGACCCGCCCGCGCATGATTCAAGGTTCAGATTGCCGATCTGTTCAGCGGCGGCGACGCGAGGCAAACAGCATGCCCAACCCGAGCAGCGCAACGGAGGCCGGCGCGGGGATGTTGTCCGCCGACGATGTGAACGATGCCGTCGCGGTGTAGTTGTCGGATGTCCCAACCTGGTTCGCGAAGCTGAACGAGATCGCCTCGTTGGCGGGCGTGCCCGGCCCGATGATCGGCCCCGAGAACGTCACACCGAAACCGGCAAACGAGCTCGCCCCAAATCCGAGTGCATCGTTCAGCAAGCCGCCGGTGAACGAGATGGTCACAATCGGCGTCATGCCCCCGAACTCGAAAAACCGGATCTCTCCGGCACCCAGCGTGAAGAACGGGGGAAAACCCGTCGGCGTCACCGTCACGGGGTCAAACTCGAACCACGCGTTCACGTAGTTCGGGGCGGCCAGGCCGGGTGTTTCGAGCGTCAGCCCGAGGTTCCCGCTCGCCCACCCGCCCGTGAGCTGTCCGCCAGACAGTTGAAACAGCGGCGTGTCCGGACCGGTTGCCGGATCGGCAAACGTCAGAATGGTGGCGGCTTGAGAGGTGCCGACGATGGCCGTTGCGGAAACGGCGAAAGCGCAGAGAGAACGCGACATACGGGAAAACTCCTTCCGTACATCTCTCTCACTCCCGAATTGTTGGTCTCTCCCCGCCTCAGGTGCCACCACAGGTCTCCAGCCCGTGGTGCGAGTGCATGATAATCGCTGACGTCCGAAATGCCAGCGTTTTTCACTCGGATTTCAATGTTTCTCTCGGACTCGGTCCCGGGGGCCGGTTTGGGCCTCTCCGGCCGCCCCCACGGGCACTCCGGCGGCGACCGATTCCTATCAAAATACGAATAAGCAGCCCTGCATTCACATCGGCTTCTTCGAGATCGTCACGTCGTAGACCTTCAGGAGCTTTTCCTTGTCGAAGATCATCTCCTGGCGGCTCAACCCGACGACGTCGTACTCGGTCGTCAGTTCGATCGCATCGACCGGACACGCCTCCTCGCACATGCCGCAGTAGATGCACCGGAGTTCATCGATCTCGAACTTCTTGGGGTACTTCTCGCGGTCGTCCCAGGGCGACTCTTCGGCCTCGATGTGGATGCAGTTGGCCGGGCACAGCGTCGGGCACATCATGCACGCCACGCACTTCACGCGGCCCTGCTCATCGCGATTGAGCCGGTGAACGCCGCGGAAGTTACGGACTTCCATCCCGCCCTTCTCGACCGGGATGTCCTCCCGCCGCTGCTCTGGATACTGCAGCGTGCGGCTGGTGGATCCCGCCCCGAAGGAGGTCACGAAGTGCCGCATCGTCGTGCCGAAGCCCTTGAAAATCTCGGGCAGGTACGAGGCCTCCCAGCGCGACATCACAGGGGGCGGAACGACAACAATGTCCTGCTCGCGGATCGTCATGGCGGGGAGTATACGGGTCCGCCGGCCCCGCTTCGATGGAAACAACCCCGTCGGGTTTCGCCCCGTATACTCCCGCATGGGCCGCACACGCCGACAGCCCCCGCTGTACGAGGTCCTCTCGTCGCCTTCTCGACGACTAGGAGGCAGTACCGCTGCGCCGCGGCCGGGCACACAGCCCCCCCCCGCCGCCGACTCCCCTCCGCCTGTCCCGGAACTCAAGCCCGTTCCGACGCCTGCGGCCGCCTCAGACGTCCAGCAGACCTCCGCCGCACCGGCTCCGACCATCCGCGTCCACGCCCCGGCCTCCGACTACTCCCGCGCCCCGGCCCGCCTGTCATCCCCGACGGCCACCCTCCCCTCCACCACCGGTGAAGAGGATGGCCCTGTCCGCATTTCTTCCACGACGATGATGATCGGCCTCGGCCTGCTCATCATCGTCTTCGCGGTCGTCTGGGCGGTTGCCTTCCAGATGGGCCAGAAGAAGCGCGATAACGACCTCGGCCAGTGGATGCCCACCGACTCCGGCCAGCCCGATGGCGGCACGAGCCCCATCCAGCCCCCCGCGCCCATCCCGGCCCGGCCCGATGGGTCCGGGAACCAGGCCCGCCCGCCTGAACCGGCCAAGCCCGATCCCACTCCAGCCCCCGCCACGGGCGGCGACCCCCGCGTCCCCGGCCTCAACTACCTTTACCTGGGCACGCTCACGCTCAAGGACGCCTCCGCCGGCGTGGAGTTTCTGAAGCGGAACGGAGTTCAGGCCTTCTACGTGGTTGATCGGTCGCGGGGCGGCGTCAACAATCCCCCCTGCCGAATCTACGCCAGCCAGGGCTTCCCGGGCGGCCCGCGCTTTCGGGAAACCGAGCGGGAACGCAACGAGCTTGTCCGGCGGGTGGAGGAACTCGGCAAGAAGTGGCAGCGCGAAGAGAAGGGACCGAGCGATTTCCGCCAGCCCTACTGGACGCTCCACAAGGAATAGCGCTTCGGGCCGGCGAATCGGCCTTCCACCCTGACCGCGGGAGTTGACCGATGAGCCTCGACCGTTCACTGAAGTCCAAGGGCAGCCTCACCGGCGTGCGCAGCGTGCTGACCCGCGCCGAGCGCATCGCCAAGATGACCGCCGACAAGAAGTTCGACGCCAAGAAGGACAAGGCTCTCGGCCTCGCCAAGACTCGCGTCGGCAAGGTCGCCTGATCCGCGGTTCCATCCTCGCGAACCCCTGATGACCGGTGGACCGCTCCCGCGTTCCCCCGCAGCGATACCGTTGACCAACTCAGGAGTCGCCCAATGGACATCGACCGGCTCATCGCCGACCGCGCCAAGCGGATCGACGCCTCCGGCATCCGCCGTGTCTTCGACCTCGGCGCACGCCTCAAGGACCCGATCAACCTCTCCATCGGCCAGCCGGACTTTCCCGTCCCCGAGCCCATCAAGCGCGCCGCGATCGACGCCATCGCCGCCGATCAGAACGGCTACACCCAGACCCAGGGCATCGCCGCGCTCCGGCAGAAGATCGTCGAAGATCTCAAGGCCGACCTGAACTGGGACATCGATCCCCGCCCGCTCTCCTCCGCCGATCCTGCCAAGCCCGGCGTCATGGTCACCTCCGGCACTTCCGGCGCGCTCATGCTCGCCTTCCAGGTGTTGCTCAACCCCGGCGATGAAGCCATCATCCCCGATCCCTACTTCGTGATGTACCCGCACATCTGCACGATGGTCGGCGCGACGCCCGTCCTCTGCGACACCTATCCGGACTTCCGCCTCACCGCCGCCCGCGTTGAGAAGCTCATCACGCCGCGGACCAAGCTCGTCCTGCTCAACAGCCCGAGCAACCCTGCCGGCATCGTCGCGAGCAATCGCGAGTGTCAGGACCTGCTCGAACTCTGCCGCGCCAAGAACGTGCTGCTCATCTCCGATGAGATCTACGACACGTTCACCTATTCCGATGCCCGCGAGCCCTCACCCCTGGGCGGGCCTGCCCGCTGCCCCAGCCCCGCGCGTTTCCCCGATGCCGACAAGGATGTCTTCCTGATCCGCGGCTTCGGAAAGACCTACGGCGTGACCGGCTGGCGACTGGGCTACGCGGCCGGGCCGCGGCGGCTCATCGAAGAGATCAGCAAGCTCCAGCAGTACACCTTTGTGTGCGCCCCCTCCGCCCTTCAGCACGGCGCGGTCGCGTGCTTCGATGTCGATATGTCCGTGCAGATCGCCGACTACCAGAAGCGGCGCGACATGGTCGTTTCGCGGCTCTCAAGGCTGACCGAAGTCGCCACGCCCGGAGGCGCGTTCTACGCGTTTGTCAAGGTGCCCGATCGGCTCGGCCTGACCGCCAGCCAGTTCATCGAGAAGTGCATCGAGAAGAGCCTGCTGGTCATCCCCGGCAACGTCTTCTCGAAGCGCGACACGCACTTCCGCCTGTCCTACGCGACCGATGCCCGCTCGCTGGAACGCGGGCTCTCGGTGCTCGAAGAACTCATGCGCTGAGCGCCCTCGGGATCCTCCGCCCACGCCAACTCAAGCTCCACGCCCATCAGCCCAAGCAGCGAGCGTAGCTGCGCCTCGACCGCGGCGGCCGCCTGCAGCGTGTACTCCCGATCCTGATCCTCAAACACCTTCGCCGCGTGCTCCTGCGCACGGGCCATCAACGCGCCCTGCCGGTCCGCGTTCATCGGGATGATGTCCACGAGCCCCAGGATTCGCCCCGCCTGGATGTCATACGGCGTCATGCTCGCCAGCGACAGCTCGCTCTGGATCGCAGGGAGCGTCACGCGGATCCGCGGCAGGGTCGCCAGGCCCATTCGCGCCCGGCGGTCATCGCCCGCCGCGGGCGGAAGCTCCGTCACCTGTGCAGAGCCGATCGCCGCGAGGTCCACGAAGTACTGCTTGCGGAACTGGAAGATGATCGCCATCCGCGCCGGCGAGATGATGATCGGCGGCAGCCAACCGTCGGCGATGCCGCTCGTCGCCGTGGCGATCTCCTTGGCGCACACCTCCAGCGCGACCAGCCTCCCCACCGAGCGCACCCGCTCGGTGATGTGCTGCGTCACAACCCGGTCCTCCGTCTTGAGCTTCCCGCGTCGCCATGCCCCGAGCTTCATAGCGATCACGACGCCCACAACCCCGCCCAGAACGACCAGCACCAGCGCAACCGTGAGGTCCATGAAACGCCCCTTTGCTTCCCCCGCCCCATGTGATACCGATCACCCCTGTAAAGGGCTACGACCGTGTTGTTGGGATGTTCGCGCACCGGCTTTCGGCAAGCCCCGATCGTCCACCAAACACCGCACCGAATCAGTCTTCCGAGTCGGTCTCTTCGGTCGCGGCCACGACTGGTTCTTCGCTCTCGGCCGACCGAACGACCGACTCGCTCACCATGTCGTAACACGTCGCGAGTAGCCCGACCAGCGGGAACTTCGCCCCCGCCACGCCCGCCCACGGGCTCGGCCCGAGCCGCCGCAGCAGCGGGTGACTGATGGCCGGCGGCTGGATTGGCAGCTCCAGCGATGCCAGCGACTCCTCCCCGCGCGGCCCGGTGGACCAGAACTCACTCGCCGATTCTTCCAGGGGCCGGTTCCAGGGCGAGTCCGGCTCCGCCGCGCCCGGCACATGCTGCACATACACCGCGACCCCCGCCCCGCCCGTGCGCACCGCGCCCGCGATCGAACGCTGCTGCCGCAACCGTTCCAGCAAATCCTGCTCGGCGAGCCCGCGGAGCGCGATCACCAGCAAGGGCTCGCGCGTGAGCTTCTCGGCGAAGAGGAACATCGCGCAGCACACGTGCTTGCACCACGGTGTCGCCTGATGCCCCTCCTCGCCGCGGAACACCGCGCACGAGCACGACATCGCGACATCCGGAGCCTCGGCCGGGAACAGTCGCAGCCCCAACGGCGCAAACAGGTCCTCGATGTTGCTCGGAAGCTCGCCGGATGCGACCGAGGCGCCATAGCGCGCCTGCGTGGCCATCGCGGCGACGATCTGCTCCCACTGCTCGTGCGCGAACACCGGCAGACGGATCTCGACGCGGTACGCGCCGGGCATGCGCCCCTGCACCTTTGCCGAGATCACCCCCGGCCGGATCTCCAGCGACCGCGCCTGACCCAGCCGTGCGTAGTCGAGACCCTCGGCCAGTTGCCCGCCCGGCGCGTTGTTCTCGGCGAGCCGCATCCAGCGCGACGATGCCCATCCCCACGTCCCGCTGATCCCCGTCGCGATCGCCGCATCCGGCCCGGGCGCAACCTTGGCCTGCAGGCGCACGCCCCCCACCACGCGCCGCGGGTTCGCCGTCGGCTTGGCGGGCAGGGGCGGGCGACGCTCGATCCGCTGCGTCGATGACACCGGCCGCTGCATCGGCGGAAGGATCGATCGCTGCGGCCGTTGCGACACCGGCCGATTCGAAGGATTCGGCGGGGTCGGCGGCGTGGGAGGACTCGGAGGGGTGGGTTTGGGCATGTGGTGTTTACTCCTCATCCCCGACGGCGTCGGAACGCAGCGCGAGCAGGTCGCGCAGCTGCGTCGTTGAAAGCTCGCTCAGCCACGCCTCGCCCGAGCCGATGATCTCCGACGCGAGAACCATCTTCTCCTCGATCATCTGATCGATCTTCTCTTCCAGCGTGCCGCCCGCGACAAACTTGTGCACCTGCACCGTGCGCGTCTGTCCGATGCGGTAGGCGCGGTCCGTCGCCTGCGCCTCCACCGCCGGGTTCCACCACCGATCGAAGTGGAACACATGATTCGCCGCGGTGAGGTTCAACCCGACTCCGCCGGCCTTCAGGCTCAGCACGAAGATCGGCGGTCCGCCGGCCTTGCCGTGCCCGCCCGGGCCGCCCTGGAACTCCTCGATCATCCGCTGCCGCTCCGCCGCGGTCGTGCCGCCGTGCAGGAACAGCACCGGACGATCAAACGTCCGCCGCAGCATGCCCGCGAGGATCTCGCCCATCTGCCGGAACTGCGTGAACACCAGCGCCTTGTCCCCCGCGGCGAGCACCTCCTCGAGCATCTCGACCAGGCGCTGGCACTTGCCGCTCCGACCGGGCTGCGGCACACCGACGATCGGCCCTTCTGCGCCCTTGCCGCCGCTCTCCTCGCTCCGCTCCTTGAGGAACTGCGCCGGGTGGTTGCAGATCTGCTTGAGCTTGATGAGCCCGGCGAGCACGAGGCCCTTGCGCTGGATGCCCGTCGCCTTGTCCGCCGCGCCCAGCATGTCCGCCACGCACGCCTGGTACAGACCCGCCTGCTCCGGCGTCAGATAGCAGTATTCCTTGCTCTCCACCTTCTCGGGCAGATCGCTGATCACCGCCGGGTCGATCTTCAGCCGCCGCAGCACGAACGGCTGCACCAGGCCGCGGAGCTGCGATGCCTTGTGCTTGTCGTGATACCGCTCGACCGGCACCGCGAACTTCCGCCGGAACTCCCCGCCGGTACCGAGGTAGCCGCCGTTGAGGAAATCCATGATCGACCACAGCTCGCCCAGCCGGTTCTCCACCGGCGTTCCCGTGAGCGCGATCCGCCGCGGCGCATCAATCGCGTGCACCGCGCGGGTCTGCTTGGCCGACGGGTTCTTGATGTTCTGCGCCTCGTCGAGCACGATCCGCCACCAGCCCACCTTCTCCAGGTGCTCCCGGTCGCGGTGCACGAGCGCATACGTCGTGACCACCACATCCGAAGCCATCGCACGCTCAAGCAGCCGCTCGCCCAAAAGCCGCTCCGGCCCGTGATGCACCAGCACCTTCAAGCTCGGTGTAAACCTTCGCGCCTCGTGAACCCAGTTGGCCACGACCGACATCGGCACCACCAGCAGCGTGGGGCCCGGCCGCCCGCCCTCCACGCCCGCCGCCGCGATCTCATCGGCCCGCTCCCGCTCATCCGCAAGCAGCGCGAGCAACTGGATCGTCTTGCCCAGGCCCATGTCATCCGCAAGGCAGGCGCCCAGCCCGAGCGTATCGAGGAACGCCATCCACGACAGGCCCTTCACCTGATACGGCCGCAAGGTCCCGATGAAGCTCGCCGGCGGGTTCAGGATCGGCAGCGATTGATTGCTCCCCGCATCCGTAAAGACCTTCGCCACCCACCCCGTCGCCTCCATCCCCAGGATCGGTACGCCCGTCTCGCGCACATCCGACGCATACGCCAGCCGGAGCGCGCGCCCGACTTCCATCTTCCCGCCCGGGTTCTCACCGATGAACCGCACCGCCGCCTTCAGATCCTCCGGACGGATCTCCACCCACCGGCCGTTGAGACGCACCAAGGGCGAGTGCTGCGCCGCGAGCAGCTCAAACTGCTCCAGCGTCAGCGTCGTCTCCCCCACCGCGATCTGCCACTTGTAGTCGACCAGCGTGTTCAGCCCCACGCGCGGCGCGGCCGGCTGCGGCCCGCCCGCGGTTGACCGGGCAAAGTCCACATCGTCGCTCGTCACCACCAGCCGCGCGCCAAGGCGGATCGTCGGCGAATCCCACCACTCCGGCGTCTCCACCCCGAACCCCTGCTCGATGAGCAGCGGCCGGAGCTCCCGGAAGAACTTGTACGCCTCGCTCGTCGAAAGCTCGATCGATTCGGGTTCCTGATCCTCCAGCGCGGTCTCGAGCTTCTTGTACAGCCGCGCAGCCCGCCCCAGCTCCGCCAGCAGCACATCCTGCGGTGAGTCGATCCGCATCCCCTCGACCGTCGCGCTCCCCGTCCCGCCCCCGGGCAGCAGCCAGATGTCCTGCGCATCGAGCTTGACCCGCGGGTGCGTCACGCTCTGCAGCCCCAGCGTCAGCGTCCACCGGACCGAGTCCTCCGGCGGCGCAAGCTCCCGCTCCACACCCAGGTCCAGCGGCTCGCTCAACCGCAGCAGCAGCCGCCACGGCGAGCCGGCCCCGCGCTCCTCCAGCCCGCCCACCCATCGCCGGACATTCCGCACCAGTTCCGTGCGGTCCTTCGCCGCGTTCGACCCTTGCAGATCCGGCGTCGCATCCAGCAGCCCCGTCAGCCACGAGACCTGCGGGTCCGCGTTCACATCGCGCCCCTCGACCGCCTCGACCATCGATTCGCCGCGCAGCACGCCGCGGCACATCGCATCCCCCACTACCGTGATGAACGACTCCAGCACGCTCCACCCGTCGTGCGCGAAGGCGTCCTCCCCGCACCGCGCCTCCCCGGGCATCGCCGAGAGCAACGTCGCCACCCGCGACCCCGCCGCCTCATCGCTCAGCCACGGCTGCCACACTCCGCGCAACGTTCCCGCGGCATCCTGATACAGCGTGGGAACGAACCGCTGCTGCGACAGCAGATGCAGCACAAGCCGCCCCGCCGCCGCGAAAAACCGGACGCTCTCACCGACCACCACGCCCGCGCGGTCCTGCGTATCGAGCCAATCGAGCACCGCCGTCGCATGCGCCGCATCGACAGCCAGTGTCTCCACACCGAACACACCCAGCAGCCTCGCCTCCCCGTCCAGCCCCTCGCCCGATTCGTGCCCAACCGCGTGCGCCAGGCGCGGGCTCGGCACGGGCCGACCATCGTGCTGCGTCGGCAGCCGAAGCCGCATCCGGTCAGCGGTCATCTCGGTCTGCACATCGATCGCCGCGCGGAGCGCATCCAGGTCTGCCCGCCCGGCGGCAAACGGGTGCGGCGCGGCCTCGCCCGCCGCCCCTTGCGATCCGCCGAACCGCTCCGACGACTCCGCCCAAAGGTGCAGCGACCGCTCCGACCACAGCGCATGAACCACCAGGACGCGCATCGCCGCATCCGCGGCGAACTCATCCCGGCCCGACAGGGTTGCAACGCTCTGGCTCATGCGCGAAACTTCTCCCCCTTCTGGACACCGCGCGTCCCGCCGCGAAGCCGCGGACGGGGCCGATGAATGAGGGCGCCGAGACTCGAACTCGGGACCCGCGGATTAAAAGTCCGCTGCTCTACCAACTGAGCTACGCCCTCGTGTGCGCGCGATCGTGCGCCCGCGGATACAGCCGCGAAGCGCAGTGCGCATCTTAGGCGAGTCCGGCCGGGCACTCCCGCAGGGAGCGCAAAGTCGCTGCTCGTCAGGCTCCCGGCACGCTCACTCAGGCCGGAAGGCCCGTCGTTCCGATCGCCGTTCCCAGCGAGCCAAAGCCGCCGCCCAGGCCGCTGTCAAAGTGGCCCTGGAACGCCACGATCGGCACCGACGACTTCACCCGCACGCCGAAGAACGAGCCAAAGCCCGCCACCGTGCCCTGCGATCGCCGCAGACCGGTGATGAACGAGTGCAGATCAAACGTGTTCGCGGCCCGCGGCGAAACCTGCCGCAGGAACGTCTCCGACTCGCCGTTGTTGAAGTTGATCGTGATCGCCACCGTCGCGTTGACCGCCGTCGGGTTGTACAGCCGCAGGTAGTCCGTCACGGTGTTGTTCGTCACGCGGCGGAAGCCCTCGCTGAACAGCCACTGCGTCGACGCCAGCGAGGCAAACGGCGAACCCGAGCCCTCGCCGCCGCTCTCGGACTTGAGTGTCAGCGCCACCGGCCGGCTCGAGGTATAGCTCAGCGAGTAGGCCTGGCCCACCGGGAAGCCCGGCAGCTCCGCGACCTGCACCGTGCTGCGCACGCCCGCGGGCACAACCACCTGCCGGCGGTACGCGCTGCCGTTGGCGAACGAGAAGGTCAGCGTCACGTTCGCTGGCGCCACACCGGCGTTCAGGATGCCGATCGCCTCGCTGGCAGCGCCCACGCCGAACTGACCCTCCGGCGACACGCCCTGCACCTCGCCCAAGGACGGCGTGCCCAGCGTGCCGTAGCCGAAGCTCTTGCTCGCATCGAAGTGCGTCAGCGCAGCCACGATCGGCGCCTCGCCCTCGACCTTGATGCCCACCGTCTCGCCGTCGGTCAGCTGCGGGAAGTCGCGCAGCAGCCACCCGCCGCGCTTGTTCGCCTCCGCGTTCCGCTGCGAGACGATCGTCGTCCCGTTGGAGCGGTACATCGTCAGCGTCACCTTCACCAGCGAGTCGTTGGGGTTGTAGAACACGACCGCGTCCTGGACGTTCAGCGCCTTCTGCCCGTCGCCGAATGTCCAGACATCGCTCAGCGTCGAGGTGAACGCCTCGCCCGTCGAGATGTTGAAGTCATAGTGGCTCAGCGTCGCGCCGACGGGCAGGCTCGAACGGATCTCGATCGCGTACGGCGTCAGTTTGCGGATGCCGTCGCGCCCGGGGATCTGGCTCAGCACACGCTCGCTCGTTCCCGCGGCGTACAGCTCCGGCGTCGTGATCGTGATGCCGTCCCGCTTGTTTGCGACGATGTGCCCCATCGGCTTGTCCGTCGTGCTGTCGAACAGCACATCCGCGGCCGAGGAGCCCTCGTAGTGGGCGATCACCACTACGCGCACCGGCTCATCGTTGCCGTTCACGATCGGGATGAACGTGCTGTTGTTCCCGCTCGCAAAGCCCTCGGGGTAATAGATCGAGTACGGGAGGTCGCTGCTCGACAGCGACGGGTCCAGCGGCTGCGCCACCAGGTGGCCCGTGCCGTCGCCCGATTCCAGGAGTGCGAACTGCGACTGCACCGCCGCCGGCGTCGCCCCCATGAAGATGAAGTACCGGAAGCTCTTGGAGCTGTTCCCCTCGATCGTGCCCGCGTTGAACGCGATCGCCATCGACAGGTCCGCGTTCGCGCCCGCGTCGCCCGCCGCATCCGGATCAAACGGCGAGTTGATCACCTGGTACGGATCGCGCACGCCGCCGGGCGCCTCAAACGAGAGGAACACGCCGCTCTGCGCCGCCGCGCCGAGGCCGATCGTCGCGCCGTTGCCGAGCCGCGACCACGCCAACCGGCCCGTCGCGTTATCCACATTGTTGATCGTCCGCGCATCGCCCGTGGAGGGCACTCCCTGCTGCGGATTGAAGCCCTCGACCCACGCCGCATCGTTGATCGGCAGCACACCGTTGTTCGTGAGCGTCACATCGACCGCGATGAAGGAGTCGTTCAGGCCGAACGACATCGACCGGCGAATCGCGATCGAATCCCGGAACGTCCCCGTCACCAGCGCACGCCGGTTGGCGAAGTCCGACTCGTTCGCGACCGTCACGCCCAGGCCCGACTGACCCGCGCTGCCCGCGTTCCGAAGAATGTACCCGTCAAACGATGCGCCGAAGTACGACTCGATGTCCCCCGCGACCAGGAACTCCGTCGAGCCCAGCCGCAGCCCCAGCGGGTTGGCCTGGCCATAGATGCCCAGCGATCCGTCCGTGCCGATGCCGAGGGAGATCGCGTTGCCCGTCAGGCGGACCTGAGTCTCGCTCACGCCGCCCGACACGCTGACGCCCAGCCGATACCCGCCGGTCGCATCCGCGGATGTGCCCGAGCCGCCCACCTCCGGGTCGTAGCCCACGTTGCCAAGGTCGCCCTCGCTTGTCTCGTTCCCGCCCGACACCGCCACGTAGTACACCCCCGCGTTCACCACGAGGAAGCTCGTCAGCGAGGCGCGGGTGCCCTTCTTCCCGTCCGCGGCGACCTGGTTGCCCAGGGCGTCGAAGATCCGGACCACCGTGTCCACCGCGCCCGATGTCGGCGTGACCGATGCCGTGATCGTCGTGCCCGAGCCCGCATCGATGCGGAAGATGTCCACATCGCGCAGACCGAACGCGCCGTCGCCGATGAACGCATCAACCGTCCTGGAGCCCGTGCCCAGGATGTCCAGGTTCGTCGCCAGCAGCAGCGTGTCGTTCAGCTCAAAGGGGCCGAAGATGTCGTTCGTCAGCGTGAGCGTCATCTCCCAATCGAGCAGCGTGCCCGCATCGCCGGCGCGCAGGTCCTCGATCCGCAGCGTCCACAGCCCCACCGCGGCGGTGTTGTTGAACGCGTTGAGCGTCTGCTCCGGACGGAAGCTGCCCGTGAACGGCGCAGCGCCCACCGTGATCGGGGTCGCCGACTGCGAGTTGAACGTCGTCCCCGTGAAGTTCTGGCCCGATCCGCCGCGACGGTTCACAAGCTGAACCGTCTGGCCGGTCGGCCCGATCAGCGACATCCGCAGATCACCCACGTAAGAGTGCTGCACATTCAGGCTGACATCGACATCGGAGATCGTCCGCCCGTCCGGGATGAAGATCGTGCTCTCGATCACGCCCGAGCCGGGGATCGCCACCGGAGTGGTGTTGCTCGTCGCGATCGTCTCCGTCCCCGACGTGTTGACATCGATCGTCAGGTTGTACAGACCGCTCGTGTCGTTGAACACGCCCGTACCCGTCAGGTTCGGGTTGTAGTTCAGGTTGGGGTACGCCGAAACCCCGATGTAGTAGTTGCCGCCCGAGGGCACGAAGAACTGGACCTTCGGGTCCAGGCTGTTGAAGTTGTCGTTGTTCCGCAGCTCGACGCCGCTCGCGTCAAACAGCCGCAGGTACGCGTCCAGCCCCGACGGTGTCGGCAGCGTCGCCGCGAACACCTCCGCCGTGATCAGCGATGGTCCGGTCACGAACACCTTGAAGATGTCCACATCCTGCGGCTCCTGCAGCCCGTCGCCGATCACCAGATCGGTGTACATCGCGCGGCCGCTGGGATCGAGGATCACCGGTGTCGCCGTCGCCAGCGTGTCGTTGGGCTCCAGCGGGCCGCGGAACGGCACCACCACGAAGTCGTACACCTCGTCGTTGCCGAACAGATCGTCGCCGTTGAGGAAGTTGCCCTCAAGGTCGCGGAACGCCGTGTGAACCAGCGTCAACCGATACGCGTCCCGGGGCAGCAGGCCCGAGGCGAGCGTGATCGTCATCAGGTTGCCGTTGAGAACCACATCCCCGTCGTTGATGTCGATGAAGATGTCATTCGCGTCGAACCGGTTGTCGCCGTTGCTGGCCCGAAGCCGGATCTTGGTCGTATCGAGCGTGCCGCCGGGGAACAGGAACGCCGGATCGATGTCCTCGCTGAACTGAACGATGATCTCGCTCACCGGCGCGGTCGTCGGCCCCGGCA
The DNA here is from genome assembly GCA_023432465.1 of Planctomycetota bacterium. Taxonomy (GTDB): domain Bacteria; phylum Planctomycetota; class Phycisphaerae; order Phycisphaerales; family UBA1924; genus JAHBXL01. The sequence goes on from JAEYUO010000014.1 coordinate 18,411, forward strand.
GGACGGCCGCCACCACCGGCCCGGGAACCTGGATGAGCTGCAGCGACCGGAACGCATTGATGCGTCCGCCCGTCGCCACGATTCCCTGGAGCGACTGCAACTGCTCCACGCCCGCGTAGAGCGCATCGCGGAGCTGCTCGGCCGTCGCGTACCGGTTCACCGAGGCCAGCAGACCGATCACCCCCGCCGTGTACGGCGCGGCGAAGCTCGTGCCGTTGATGTACTGATACCCGCCGCCCACTTCCGTCGTGCGGATCTGCTCGCCCGGCGCGCCCACATCCACGTTCACCGCGCCGAAGTTGCTGAACGATGCCAGCCGGTCGCGGTTGTTCGTCGCCGCGACGGAGATCAGCAGCGGATTCGGATAGCTCGCCGGATACGCGAACGTCGGGCCGTCGTTGTTGTTCGCGTCGTTGCCCGCCGCCACAATCGGCAGGATGCCCGCGTTCGTCACGCCCTGGATCGCGATCTCTTCCGCATCGTCAAACTGGGTCGCGTCGTTCTGGTTGAGCGAGCCATACGACATATTGCTCGCCACGATGTTCACGCCGTAGTCCCGGCGCAGCATCGTGATGTACTCATGCGCGGACACGATCGACATGTCCGATGCGCCGCCCTCCTCCGGGAAGATCTTCACCGGAAGAATCGAGACGTTCCACATCACCCCCGCCACACCAAGCCCGTTCCCGCCGATCGCGCCGATCACACCCGACACCGCGGTGCCGTGACCCTGAGTCACCGGGTCATCCGGGTTGTTGTCCTCGCCCGCGGCCTCGTTGCTGGCAAAGTCCATCCCGTTCACGTCGTCGATGTACCCGTTCCCGTCGTCGTCGATCCCGTTCCCCGGAATCTCCAGCGGATTGGTCCACAGGTTGCCGGCCAGGTCCGGGTGGTTCAGGTCAAAGCCCGTATCCAGCACGGCGATCACCACGCGGTCAGAACCCGTCGTGATGTTCCACGCCTGCTCCGCATCAATGTCCGCGCCGACGACGCCAGCCGTCGGAACTCCCGTTCCCGAATCCGGGAACGCAAGGCCCGTGTTGTTGCTCCCCCACTGCGTCGGATAGAGCGCATCGTTCGGAACCAGGTACGGCGCACGCACGCGATTGGGCTGGATGCCCGTCAGCCACCCGAAGTGCTGCACCGCCGCCGCGGCCATCTGCTCCGTCACATCGCCGTTCACCACCACTCCGGCAAACCGTCCCAGCGCGCTGGTCTGCACCCGCTGGGCCGCCAACCCCATGAACTCCGCCACCTTCTCCGCGCGGTTCGCGGCGACCTGACGGCTGCCCTCGTTGCGGAACGTCAGCACCCACGAATCACGGATGACCTCAACCGATTGCCCGTGCCACAGGATCGACTCGGTCGCGTACATGTCGCTGGGCGCCGCATTCAACATCATGCGAGGCTCGAGGGACTCCAGCCCGGCCTGCGACGCTTGCGCATCCAGTTCCGAGCAACCCCGAACGCCGCCGACACCCTTCAGCCACTCGCGCTTGAGCATCACAACCACTCCGAAGTTCTGGGTCCGCGGTGTGCCGACCCGGCGCAGGACATCCCCCTCCCCCCAAGTCCACTCCCCGTCAACCACCGCGCTCCGCAAGGTCAATGACCCTGCGGCACCCGACAGTCTAACACACCCCGCCCCCTTCTGCCTATCCATCCCATCGCATTTCCAAGGGTTTGTCAAACCCCGGCTTGTGCGCCGCCCGTCCGGCTCATGCCATCTCGTCCCGGCCTTGCCGGTACACTGCCCGATTCACCACACCCGCGACCAACCGTCTGGAGCCGCTCATGCCCGTCATCCGCCCGTCTCTGGTGCTCCTCGCTCTTGCCTCCGCCACCCCCCTCGGCTGCGCGGCCACCCCCGCCGCGCCGATCATGCACGTCGAAGCGGCCAGCACGAACGCTCCGACGGTCGTCGGCTTTCCGGAGTTTCCCGCACTCTCCCCCGATGGCTCCACCGTCGTCTTCGCGTGGGGGGGTGTCCTCTGGGCCGCGCCCCCGCCAGGGGGGGACGCTTCCCGC
>JAEYUO010000075.1 GCA_023432465.1 Planctomycetota bacterium
CTTCGGGGGAGTCGGGGGGTTCGCGCTCGGCGGGGGGATCTGGCGCCTCGGTGGGGCTGGGTTCGGCGGTGAGTTTGTCCATCGCGCGGAGTGCGGCCTGTTCCTGGGCTTCGCGATCGAACCGGGCCTGCTCGGCCCGGCGGTTGGAGACCACGCGGCCGGCGAGAACGCCGGCGATGACGGCCCAGATGACCAGGAGGAGGATCCAGGCGCGGCGTTTTCGGGCGGGGCTCACCATGACGACAGAATAGCCGATGCCCGGGGGATGGTGGTACGCTGGCGGGATGCAACGACTCTTCTGTGCGATCGGGATCTGGGTGTGCTGTGTGTTCGCCGCGGCGGAAGCCGGGGCGCAGACCAGCGCGACGACGGCGACGGAGAACTGGCGGATCGGTCGATCGACCGCGCTTCTGGAACTGCTCGATGAGCATGTGGAGTGGTTGCTGCGCGAGTCGCCGGAGATGGCGAGCGGTCGGGGGGACAAGCGGTACAACGACCGGATCGCGGATGTTTCGGCCGCGGCGACCGCGCGGCGGGCGCGCGAGGGAGCGGAGCGGCTCGCGCGGCTGCGGAGTATGGAGCGCGGAAACTGGACGGAGGCGGACTTCATCGAGGCGGGGGTTCTGGAGTTTGAGCTCGAGTCGGGCGTGCGGTCCGCGGCGTTTTCTCCGGAGCAGAAGCCGATCGATGCGCGGAGCGGTCCGCAGGTGTGGCTGCCGCAGCTTGCCGATCGGCTGTCGTTTGTCGAGGCGAAGGACTATGCGGACTTTGCGGCGCGGCTGGAGGCAATGCCGGGGCACATTGATGACCACATCGCGAACATGCGGGCGGGGCTTGCGGCGGGGCGGGTTCCGCCGCGGGTGGTGATGGTCGGCACGGTGGAGCAGTGCGCGGGATTGGCGGCCGGCGCGAAGACGCCGAGCATCAGCCCGTTCTATGCGCCGTTCCGGAGGATGGCGGAGACCGAGCCGGTTGCGGTGCGGGCGCGGAAGGCGATCGTCGAAGGGATCGGTCCGGCGTTTGCGAGGCTGGAGGTGTTTTTGCGGGAGGAGTACATCCCGGCGTGCCGCGAGAGCGTGGGGATCTCTGAGAGCGTGGACGGCGTCGCGGCGTATGAGGCCGCGCTGCTGAACCACACGACGCTGCCGGTGAACGCGGAGGAGGTGCACGCGCTGGGGCTGTCGGAGGTGGCGCGGATTCGGGCGGAGATGATGACGGTGATCGCGCGGACGGACTGGGAGGGGAAGAACGAGCACAAGGGGGATGCGCAGCTGGCGGCGTTTTTGGAGTATCTGCGGACGGACCCGCGGTTTTACTACACGGAAGCGGAGGATTTGCTGCGCGGGTATCGGGACATCAGCAAGCGGATCGATGCGGAGCTGCCGCGGCTGTTTCGGAATCTGCCGCGGTTGTCGTATGGGGTGCGTGAGATCCCGCTGTTTGCGGCGAAGACGTCACCGACGGCGTACTACTACAGCGGTTCGCTTGAGGCGGGGATTCCGGCGTGGTTCATGGCGAACACGTACCGGCTGGATCAGCGGCCGAAGTATGAGATGATCGCGCTGACGCTTCACGAGGGTGTGCCGGGGCATCACCTGCAGTCCGCGCTGCACGATGAGATGGAGGGGGTGCATCCGATCCGCGGGATGGTGTGGTTCACGGCGTATGGGGAGGGGTGGGCGCTGTATGCCGAGCGGCTGGGGCTGGAAGTGGGGGAGGGGGAGAAGGGCTTCTACACGGATCCGTACGACGACTTCGGGCGGCTGACGTATGAGATGTGGAGGGCGTGCCGGCTGGTGGTGGATACGGGGCTGCACGCGAAGGGATGGACGCGGCAGCGAGCGATTGAGTACATGCTCGCGAACACGGGGCTCGCGGCTTACAACATCGAGCGCGAGGTGGACCGGTACATCGCGTGGCCGGGGCAGGCGACGGCGTACAAGATGGGGGAGCTGAAGATCCGCGAGCTGCGGGCGTTGGCGGAGGGGCAGCTTGGCGCGCGGTTCGATGTGCGCGCGTTTCACGATGCGATCCTGGGGGCGGGGCCGCTGCCGCTGCCTGCGCTGGAGGAGCGTGTGAGGAGGTGGCTCGCGGCGCGGGTTGATGCGCAATGACACGGCCCCGCGAGGAAGCGGGGCCGCGGGAGGATCGGTGGGATTGTGGGGATCAGCCTGCGCGTTCGATGGCGTCAACCGCTTCGATGACGGTGCGGCGGATCGAGAAGACGAGCTCGAGGCGGGTGAGCTTGAAGAGGACTTCGACCTGCTGGGTCGCGGCGGCGACGGCGATTCGGCCCTGTCGCTCGCGGACGATCGAGAGCAGATCGACGAAGGCGTTGAGGCCGGCGGAGTCGAGGTACTCGATGTTCTCGAGGTCGAGCACGAGGTTTCGCACGCCGGGTGTGGCCTCGAGCAGCGAACGGAGCTCGTGGTTGATCTCGTTGGCCATGAAGGCGTTGAGATCGGGCGGGATGACGGTGATGACCAGGGTCTGGCCGAGCACGGCGTGCGTCACGAGCCCGCTGTGAGAGGTCGCAACACCGGCGACAGGGCGGGTCGGTTCGAGCGCACCGGTATCGGTGTCGCCGGAGTCAACGCCAAGGAGTTTCCGCAGGTTCCGCAACATCGTTGGAACGCCACGCATCGGGTTGTTCGGGGCAGGAAGCGTGCCGCATCGGCGGCGCGCACGGGGTGGAAT
>JAEYUO010000135.1 GCA_023432465.1 Planctomycetota bacterium
GGGGGGTGGGGGGGGGCGGGGCCCGGGGGGGTGGGCGGGGGGCGGCCCTCGACGGCATCGCGAGCGAGGGCGCGGACTGGGACGGCTCGATCTTCGTCGATATCACGGCTCCTGACTACATGCCGGCCTCTCCGCTTGAAGATGTTGGCTCACCGATTGACGGCTACCTCGACGGCGTGGTGGTCCGTGGCGGCGACTTGCAGAACGTCGATATCGGCGGCGCGGTTGGCGATGTGATCGTCGAAGGCGGCCATCTGATCCGGCTGGTTGCGAATGCCGACGGGGTTGCGCCGACAAACGTTTTCCAGGGCATCTTCGGGAACGTCTATGCGGTCGCGATCAACGTCGTGGATGTTGGCCAGGGCCTGCTGGGCACCGGGCCTTCGCCGTTTGCCGCGGCGGGCATCTTCGCGGATGACGACATCATCCTGGTGACGGGGACAAACGCGACAATCTCGGGCGTGATCATTGCGGCGAACATCGACACGACGGCGCGCACGACGATCGGCACGGAGAACCCGACGGGGTTGCAGAACCCGGTCTTCGGGTTGAACAACGTGACGCTGACAGACGGCCGGTTTGATGAGGCGTATATGGCCTCGGTGCCGCTGGATGACTTCTGGCAGTCGGGGCGCGTGCGCGATGTGAACTACTGGTCCGGGCAGGTTCGCCTGATCCGCGGCGTGAACTCGGACCTGTTCGGCTCGTTCATCCGCGGCATCGCGGTGGTCGAGGTGAACATCACCGGCGGCGCGTACGACGGGACGTTCGTGGCGGCGAGCGCGAACATCGGCACCGTGAACGCGGATCAGTTCCGCAACTCCACGCGGCTGGGCCGGCCGGAAGAGATTCGGCCGTCGCGCATCGAGGCATCTCTGAACATCCAGAACGTGCTCTCCAACGGCCTGGCGGGCGATGTCGCAGACCTCGAGGTCATCGCGGGCGGCACGCTGTTCGGTTCGGTCAGCGGGCGGAACCTGGCGCGCGTGTCGATCCTCGTGAACAACGAGATCTTCAACGTCATCGCGGCGAACGACGTCCGCTCGACGACGATCACGGCGGGTAGCGTCCGCAATCTCAGCGCGGGCGGGGACATCCGCTCGAGTTCGATCAATGTCGCGGGCCCGATCCTTCAGATGATCGCCGCGGGCGAGATCACGCTCACCGAGATCCTCTCCAACGGCCCTGACGGCCGGATCGATCTGGTGCGTTCGACGGGCCGCATGCAGGGCGTGCTGAGCTCATCGGGTCCGATCGGGACGATCGAGTCGCTGACCAACGACGTCGAGATGACGATCTCCTCGACGGACGCATCGGACGGACGGCTGACTCGGCTCGCCGCGGGGCGCGATCTGCTGATTGATCTTCAGATCCTGGGCAACGCGGACACGATCATCGCGGGCCGGAACATCGGGCGTCCGACCGATGGGCAGGACCGGGCGCTGGACATCCGTGGCGACCTCGGGTCGATCACGGCGACCAATGGACAGATCTACAACGACATCCTGGTCGGTCAGGCGATCACCGGGACGGTTCGCGCGTCGATTGTCTCGGCGGTGCCGATCAACGACCAGGTCTCCAAGGGCCGGATCATCGCGTTCGGCCGGATCAATGCGATCCAGATCGACGGCGATGTGGCCGGCGACATCATCTCGTACTCGGGCGGGATCGGATCGATCCTCATCACCAATGGCTCGTTCCGCAAGGGCTACCGGATCTTCGCGGGCGATGGCGACATCGGCTCGATCACGATCCAGGGCGGCCACCTGCTGGGGAACGTCGAGGCGGACGGTGCGATCGGTTCGATCTCGCTCATCGTGGGCGCCGACGGGTTCGTCGGGCACATCGGCGTCGCGTCGGCCTATCGCGCCAACCGCGCGTTCGGCCCATCGGGCGGGCAGCGGAACCAGTTGCCCCCGGGCACGGTCAAGACGGCCCTGTTCGACGGCCCCACTATTCAGGCGCGCACAACGATCGGCTCGATCACGGTCGCGGGTACCGGCAAGATTTGGGAGACGGGCATCTTCGCCGGCGAGTCCATCGGTCTCGTCTCGGCGATGCGTATCGGCAACGACAACGTGACCCGAGGTCTGGGCAGCTTTATCGCCGCGGGAGATCAGATCTCGCGGCTCGAGTTCGGCATGGCGAAGGCCGTGAACGTGATCTCGGGCGTCGTGAGCCTGGGTGTGGATGGCCGCGCGGGCGGCGCCGGCGGCGACTACGACACGATCCGATCCGGCACCATCGGCGATGTGATCGTGACGGGCAAGGCCGTGAATCTGCGGATCGCGGCGGGCATCTCGGCGGCGAACGGCGGCCTGTACGGCAACGCGAACAACAAGACGGGCCCGGGCACATCGAGCATCGGTTCGGTGACGGTGGGCGCAGGCTCTCGGAATGTGAAAGCGTTTGCGGACGGCTCGGTCGGACCGACGTTCGGCGCCGTGCAGCGGAACCAAGGCACGAACCTGGCGGCGATCAACCCGTCGCTGGTCTCGAACCCGAGCGTCGGGGCGGTGGCGATTCCCAACGGCGCGGCGTTCAACATCAACCTGCTCAGCGGCGAGCGGGCGACGGTGCTCTTCACCGGCGCGGGCGAGGCATTCTGGGACCGGCCAAACGGGCTCATCACGCTTCGCGGCACGAATGCCTCCAGCAGCCTGCGCATCACCGCGATGGATGTGACGCTCACCAACCTGCGTGTGCTCGGCGGGAACAACGATTCCCTGGGCACGGCGGTGGTCGAGGGCACGCTGCAGGGCGGCTCGGCGTTCTATCTGGATGGCGCGCTCAACACCGCGACGTTCGGCACGATCAACGCGACGGGCGCGTTCGGATCGGGCGGCGATATCCAATCGTTCCAGGCCTCGACGTTCTCCGCGGGCCGGCTGCTGGCCCGGGATCTGCGCTCGCTGACGGTGACGGGCAACTTCGGCACCACATCCTCGGACGCCGAGCTGACCATCGAGGCTCTGGATGTGGGTTCGGTGACGATCGGCGGGACGTTTGCGGGCAACTTCAGCTCCGACCGGGAGATCGACTCGTTCACCGCCGGAGCGCTGAGCCGCGCCGGGGTGCGTGCGGGCAAGATCATCCGGACGCTCAACGCCGGATCGGCCAGCGAGTCGCGGGTTTCCGCGCGTGACACGATCAACTCGATCAGCATCGCGGGCAACGTGGATAGCACGGCGTTCCTGGCGGGAGCCGATCTGGGCACGGATGCATCGTTCGGCGGCGTGGGCCGCGCGGCGGATGTGGTCACCGACGGCACCATCGGCCAGGTGGTGATCGGCGGGAACTTCACCCGATCGGACGTCGCCGCGGGCATCGTCCGCGGGCCGGACGGGTTCCTGGGAACGGACGATGACCGGGCGGATGACGGCCGGTCGGCGATCGGCAGCGTGACGATCGGCGGGACGCTGGTGGGTTCGCAGTTCAACTCGCAACAGTACCGCGTGTCCTCGACGGGCTCGGTCGGCACCGTGCGCGTCGGCGGAGCGAACTTCACGGGCACGGGCAACTTCTTTGTGAACCGTCTCACGGCCAACCCGGTGCCGGTGCAGATCGACGATCTGCAGGTCATCGAGGACGGGCGTGTGTATGTCGCGCAGATTCGCTTCAATCAGTCGATCGATGCGAGCACTCTGGGCGATGCCTTGAGCATCTTCGAGGTCCGCTCCGGCGGGCTGACGATCGGTTTGGCGGAGGGCGTCGACTACACGGTCGGGTACAACGCCTCGACGCTGACCGCGGAGATCACGTTCTCGACGACGATCACCAATCGCAATCTGCCGCTGCTGCAGGGCGTTCCCGGGCCGGGGGTCTACCGGTTTGTCCTGAACGCGGCGATCCTGCGCGGGGCATCGCAGTCCTCGCGGCTTGACGGCAACGGCGACGGCCAGGTCGGCGACAACTTCTCGCGAGATGACATCGTCGGTGATGCGGGCGACAAGATCAACGCGGGCAACCCGGCCGGGGACCCGTCCATTGACTTCTACGGAGCGATCAACCTCAACGTTGTGTTCGACGATAACGCGGATTCGGACGGTTTGGCGGATATCAACCGCGTGTTCACGCTGCGGGGCACCATCGGCGACCACCCGGATTCCAACGCGACGACGTTCCGTGCGGGCGGCGATACGGATGTGTACGCTATCTCCCTCCGCGCGGGCCAGATCCTGCGGCTGGGCGGGATGCAGGGCGTTGCCCAGCGTGCCGGCCGCGGCATCTACGACGCGAGCGGCACGCTGCTCGCGGCGAACACCGGTCTGGGCGCGTTCGATCCGAACGATCCCTTCGGCGGGCTCTTTGGCAATCAGACGGGCGGCCTGACCGGGCCGATCCTGCGTCTGCCCAACGCGCCGCTCGATGAGGGCGAGCTTTCCAACGAGGATCAGTACCTGGTGACGGTGACCGGCACGTACTACATCGTGATCGCCGGAAACCTGACCGGGGCGAACATCGCGAACGTGAACGCGATCAACAACGCCGAGCCCATCCCGGGCGCGGTGGGGTCGTACCGCTTCACGATGGAGATCTTCGACGACGGCGATACGGGCTTCGGCGGCGACACCGACTCGGGCGACGGCACACCGCTGGTGAATGCCCCGCTTCCGATCGTGTTTGCCGGTACGGATGGAACGTTCGGCACGGCGGACGATCTGGTGTCGATCACGACGGGACGGTACACGTTCACGCTGAATCGCGGCCAGGACGGGCTGCCCAACACACGGGACGACATCGTCACGGGCACGAGCTCGGACGGCGTGGTCTCGACGCGGCGCTCGGGCAAGGACAACCAGTGGGGCACGCGAGATGATGTCGTCACGCAGGTTGTGAACTCGGCGATCGGCACGCCGGGCGCTTCGGGCAACCCGACGACGATCAGCCCGGACATCGATGTGTATCACCTCAACGACGGGCAGCCCATCGCCCCGGGCACGCGGATCCGCGTGACGTTCCAGCTTACGGAGACGGGTTCGAACATCGGTCTCTCGCCGATCATCCAGGGTCGCGAGCGCACGGGCCTGACGTTTGCCAGCCTGGACCTGCTGGGCGACACGATCTTCGGGATCTTCGAGGTTCCGGCCGGAACGGGCCTGAGCGACGCACGGCTGGTCGCGGCTCCGTCGGAGTTCCTGCCGATCGGCGGCCAGGACAAGAACATCAGCTCGACCCCGCGGAACAAGTACGGCTACAACAACAACGGCGACTTCTTCATCGAGTTCATCACGCCCGGCGCGCAGGGCATCCCCAACCCGGTGCCGGCTCCGTACGCGATCTATCTGCAGGGCGCCATCCGTTCGGATTACACCCTGGAGGTCATCACACGCGGCGGCGGAAACGTCATCAAGACCGGGCAGAACATCCTGCTCGAAACGATGGGCGGCGTGATCGAATGGCTCGAGGCGGGCAGCGGGCAGTCGACAAGGATCGACCCGTTCTCCACCTCGGTGCTGGGCTTCTCCGGGCAGATCGACGGTCTGGCTGTCGATAGCTATGTCCTCAACAACCTTGTCGCCAATCTGAACGCGATGATGGTCGCGGCGAACCTGAACATCACGATCTCCACGACGCCCGCGGCGTTTGAGGGTCAGCCGTTCTCGACAGTCTTCCTCGCGGGGAACGCCGAGCCCAGCCAGTTCTTCAATGACGGCACGTTCGGGGCATCCCAGCGGGTGGACTCGTTCAACGTCAACCTCGAGGACCAGTCGGTGGTGTTCCTGCCCTCGTTCGGCGTGCTGGGGAACGACCCGAGCCAGTTCGGCGTCGATAACCTGATCGCCCAGTTGACGGCCGCGGTGGGTCGACGCATCGGCGAGATGGTCGGCCTGAGGATGGAATCGAACGTGGGCAGCTCGATCGTCCCCACGCCGGTCATGGCGGCGGATTCGGTCGTGAACGCCTCGACGGTTCGGTTTGTCAATGCGTTGCGTCCGCTCTCATCCGCTTCGGATGGGATCACGGATACCAACTTCTACATGGGTTCGCAGAACAGCCTGGCCCTGGCGCAGGCGTACATCGCGCCGCGATTCTGATCGCGTATCGAGAACGCTGTTCGCAGGCAGTCTGTCCAAAACCTCCCACACCCCCGCACGTGCGGGGGTTTTTTCTGCGCGGCCTGGTGCTCCGCGTTGCCGCGAGCCGGAGCGTACGATTGCCCGTGAAGACCCCGCGAAACCCACTTGGTGTGCGACTGCAGCGAGCGATGGCCGACGCGGGCGTGGCCTCTCGGCGCGACTGCGAGGCGATGATCTCGCGCGGCGAGGTCAAGGTGAACGGCAAGGTCGTGACGGACCTGCCGGTGTTCATCAATCCGCGGACCGACTCGGTCGCTGTCAACGGCAAGAAGATCGAGATCGACGGCGGTGGCGGAAGCTCTCGCGGGCGGGGGCGGTCGGAGGTCCGGCGGGTGTACATCGCCGTGAACAAGCCGGACCGCACATTGGCGACGACGAAGGATGATCCGTATGGCACGGGCGAGCCGGATGCTGTTCGCGGGTCGCGCCGGACGGTGCTCGATCTGGTCGCCGGCAGCAATCTGGGCAGGCTGTTCCCGGTGGGGCGTTTGGGCTTTCACGACACCGGCCTTGTGATCCTGACCAACGACGGGGAACTGGCGAACCGATTGACGCACGCGCGGTATGGGGTGCCGCGGACGTACGTGGTCTTTGTCCGAGGCAGGGTGTCGGACGATGTGCTCGCACGCATGCGGGTGCGGCTGGCGGCATCGCTCGGGCCGGATCACCCAAACGCGGCGGAACCGCTGAACGTGCTGTCGGTGCAGGGGAACGAGACCGAGCTGGAGGTGACACTGCGCGAGTCGCCGAAGCTGCGGATCGATGCCCTGATCTTCGACGCAGGGCTGAAGGTCAAGCGGCTGGTCCGGACGGCGATCGGCCCCGTTTCGATTCGGGGGATCGCGAGCGGCAACTGGCGGTTCCTGAATCGGAATGATTTGGAGGCGTTGATGGCCGCGGCGGGCCTTGGCGGGGAGCCGGGCTCGGGGCGTGCCGCAACGCCGCCTCGGGCTGGGACGGGCGCACGGCCGACGGCGGCGCGTGCCTCGGTGGGGAGCAGGCCGGAACCGCGCCCAAAGACGGGCGATAACACGGCCGGGATGGCGAAAGGGCCGCGACGGATTCTTCCGGCCCGGTCGGCCGATCAAGGTGGGAGGGTGAAACGATGATCGGCAAGCCGCGGCCAACTCCGGATCGTGCATCGAGCGAGGCTCAGCGGCAGCCATCGAGCGGTGCGCTGACGGGGCTCGGCGGGCCGAAGAAGCCGGCGACGTCTCCGCGACCGGGGCGGAACTGGTTCAAGAAGCAGTCGGAGAAGCCGCTGCCGGGGACCATGCGATCCGCGGCCGCGGATGCGCAGAAGTCGCGGCTGCCGCAGATGGCCGCGGCGTTGTCATACCGGACGATCTTTGGGCTGCTGCCGGTCATCATCGTCGCGCTGGTGGCGGTGAAGTACTTCGCATCCGAGGAGCATGTTCGCACCGCGGTCGAGAAAGGGCTCGAGTACAGCGGGCTGTCGGCGATCGCGGTGCCCGAAGAGGTCGTGGCGAACTGGGACTCGGAGTGGATGGGCCCGCCGCCGCCGCCGCCCACCGCTCCGCCGGTAGGCGATGTGTCGGCCGCGGTGGCAGGGATGGAGGGTGCTGGCACGGAGGGAGGGGCGGCACCCGCCGAGTCGCGGCCACCGGCGGCGGTGGACAAGTGGATCACGGGGCTGATCGACGGTGTCAACAAGGTCTCTCTGAAAGCGATCGGACTCGCCGGCGCGATCATGCTGATCTACGCGGCGATGGCGATGCTGGTGGAGATCGAGCTGGCGTTCAATCAGATCTACCGCGTGCCGCGCGGGCGGAGCTGGGCGCGCCGGGTGATGCAATACTGGACGCTGCTGACGCTCGGGCCGCTGGGGCTTGTGGCGACGTTCTTTGTGAGCCAGCAGTACATCGCCAAGGCGCAGGCGTTCGCGGCGGAGCGGGGTGTGCAGCTCGGCTCCGGGACGCTGACCACGACCCTGATCGGCTATGCAATCACGGTCGCCATCAGCACAACGTTCTTTTTCGTCGCGTACATCACGGTGCCGAACACGAAGGTGAAGATCCGGCCGGCGCTGATGGGGGCGCTCGCGGCCGCGCTGCTCTGGGAAGCGGGGAAGTGGGGCTTCACGCAGTACCTCAGCCACTTTGGTGGGACAGCCAAGCTCTACGGCGCGCTTGCGCTCCTGCCGCTGTTCCTGCTCTGGGTGTATTTCACCTGGATGGTCGTGCTCTTCGGCCTGCAGATCGCCTATCAGCTCCAGCACGGGCGGGCCAACACGCGCGCCCAACCGATCGCGGAGTACGGCCCCGCGCTGGTCGATCCCGCGGCAGCGCTGGCCGTCTTGACGGCGGTGGCGCGAGGCTTTGACGAGGGCAAGACCCTGGATGCAACCGGGATCGCGAAGTCGACCGCGCTTGCGGAGCCGGTGGTACGCCTGGTCGTCGGAAAGCTCGCCGAGCGCGGAATGCTGCACCGGATCGATCATGGCGCGGATGATGAAGAGCCAACCTACGCGCTGGCAAGGTCGCCATCCACGATTCGCGTTTCGGAGGTGCTTGAACTCGGCTATGAGCTCGCGGGGACAACGCAGAGCGATGAATCGGTCATGTGGCTGCACCGGGCCCAGATAGAATCCGTCGGAGAACAGACGCTGGCGTCGCTGAATGGCTCGATCCGGCCGGGTGCACTACCGGGCGGTCTGGCGGCCAGCCCGGAATCGAGAACCGTGCGGCCCGAGACTGCGAATGGCCCTTCCAAGGGGCGAACTCCGGAGGCGGAGCAGTCGAGACCGGGCGGCGCGGCGGCTACCCTTGCGGAGCAGGGCTAAGGAGGTTCCGATGTCGAGCATACGTCACAACACACGGGCTTTGACGGGTCCGGCGGCTTGGCTGCCGGTCGTCGTGGTCGGGGGTGTGTGCCTGTGTTCGCTGACGGGGTGCTACCAGCGTGTAACCCGGGCGACGGGGTTCGGGGCGGATCAGTACACCGTGTCGGAGCCGTACCAGCGGAACAGCGCGGTGGATGATTGGATCTTCGGCAAGCAGGACCGGACGCCGAGCACGGGTTCCCGCATTCCTCCCACGCCGCAGCGCAACTGAAACTCAGGATCGAACTCCATGGGCATCGAGGCCGCCATTCCTGTTGACGGATTTCTGACGACGCAACTCTCGCGCGTGATCAACTGGGCGCGGCGAAGTTCTCTGTGGCCGATGCCGTTCGCGACGGCGTGCTGCGGGATCGAGCTCATGGCGGTCGCGTCGAGCCGGTACGATGTGGCGCGGTTCGGGATGGAGCGGATGAGCTTCTCGCCGCGTCAGGCGGACCTGCTGATCGTCGCGGGCCGCATTTCGATCAAGATGATGCCGGTGCTGCAGCGCATCTATGAGCAAATGACCGAGCCCAAGTGGGTGCTGTCGATGGGCGCGTGCGCGAGCACCGGCGGCGTCTTTGATACGTACGCCGTGGTGCAGGGGTGCGACCAGTTCATCCCGGTGGATGTCTATATCCCGGGTTGCCCGCCCCGGCCGGAACAGTTGCTCGAGGGCATCATGGCGATCCAGCGTCATATCGATCAGCAGGGCATCCCGCCGACGCCGCCGGGGGGCAAGCGTGCTCCGCTGGGCCTGGTGATCGATCCGACACACCGGGTGCGTCCGCAGCCGGTGGGCATGACCGTTGGCGGCGCGTAGCCGCTTCTTGACCGGCGCGTCGCTGAGCGGCAACGTTCGTGGCGGGTCAACATGCTGTGACTGTGACTGTTCGTACGCCCGGGCGTGCGCGGTGGCCGCTTTGTTGGGGGCCCTGCCCCGGGCGACCGCCGAATCTGAGGAGGGCTGAATGCCCGGACGACCAAAGCTGATCGTTGTGGCGAACCGGCTGCCGGTGCGACGGGTGGGCGCGGGCGGCAGCGCGCGATGGGAAACGTCTCCCGGGGGGCTGGTCTCCGCGCTGGATCCGGTGCTGGAGGGCCGCGGCGGGACGTGGGTGGGTTGGACCGGGGCGGCCGGGCGCGGGCCGCGCCCCTTCGAGTCCGGGAAGCTCAAGATGATCCCGGTTGCGTTGAGCGAGAAGGAGGAGCACGATTTCTATCACGGCATGAGTAACCGGACGTTCTGGCCGCTGTATCACGATGCGATCCGCACTCCGTCGTTTCAGCGGCACTGGTGGGAGGCGTATGTGGCGGCGAATCGGCGCTTCGCCGAGGCCGCGGCGAGGCGGGCGCGGCGAGGGGACATGGTGTGGGTGCACGACTACCACCTGCAGCTTGTGCCGGGGATGATACGAGAGATGAAGCCGAACCTGCGGATCGGGTTCTTCCTGCACATCCCGTTCCCGCCCGAAGAGCTCTTCGCGTGGCTGCCTTGGCGGGCGGAGATCCTGCGCGGATTGCTGGGCGCCGATGTGGTGGGTTTTCAGACGCCGGAGGCGGCATCGAACTTTGCCAAGCTGGCGCGCCGGTTTACAACGGCGGTCGGGAGCGATTCGACGATCGAGTACGAGGGCCGGAGGGTGCGGTGCGGGGCGTTCCCGATCTCGATCGACTATGCCGCCTTCGATGAACTGGCCAGAACCCCACGGATCGTGCGAGCGGCGGAGCAGATCCGCGAGCGGGTGGGGGCCGACCGGCAGATCGTGCTGAGCGTGGACAGGCTGGACTACACCAAGGGCATTGACTACCGCCTGCACGCATACGCGGACCTGCTCAAGCGCCAGCGGGTGTCCGTGGAGCGGACAGTGCACGTGCAGATCGCGGTTCCGTCTCGCGAGCCCGTGCCGGACTATTCAGAGATCCGCAACAAGGTCGAGCAGACGGTCGGCAGGATCAACGGGGAGTATGCGATCCCCGGGCGGGTCGCTGTGCACTACTACCGCAGATCGCTCGGGCGCGAGGAGCTCGTCGCGTGGTACCTCGCGGCGGATGTGATGCTGGTCTCGCCGCTGCGCGACGGGATGAACCTGGTCGCCAAGGAGTATGTTGCGTGCCGCACGGACAACACGGGCGTGCTGGTGCTGAGTGAGTTTGCCGGTGCCGTGCGCGAGCTGCGGCGGGCGATTCTGGTGAACCCTCGTGACATGGCGGGGATGGGCGATGCGATCATCCAGGCGCTGCGCATGCCCCGGGATCAGGCGCAAAAGAGCATGTCGCTGCTGCGGTCGGTGGTACGGCGGAACGATGTGACGGCGTGGGCGGACGGCTTCATCGGAGCACTCAGCGAATGAACCAGCTTGATGCATCATTTCTTGCCTGTGTCCGGTCGCGTGTGCTGCTGGTGGCGAGCGACTTCGACGGCACCCTCTCGCCGCTGGTTGCGGATCCGTCCAAGGCGGCTCCGCTTCCGGGGACGATCGAGTCCCTCTCGGCGCTGGTCGCGCTGCCGGGCACGCATTCGGCGGTCATCTCGGGCCGGGGCCTGGATGATCTGACGGCGCGGGTGCATGGCGTGACGACGGGGGTGCGGCTGGTGGGCAGCCATGGCGCGGAGGAGAACGATGACTCCGTCGTGATTCTGACCGCCGCGGCGACGGAGCTTCGGGCTCGGCTGATCCGGGAACTGGAAGAGATCTCGGGCAAGCTCCCGGGAACGCACGTCGAGGAGAAGCCGCTGGGGGCCGCACTCCACTACCGCAGGGCCAGTGAGGCGGCAGCGGCGAAGGCTCACGAACAGGTGGTGGCGCTCGCGGCAGCGGAGCCGGGGGCGCGGCTTCGTCACGGGAGCAAGGTGCTCGAACTGCTGGTGACCGATGCGGACAAGGGGACCGCGCTGCGCCGCATGGCGCACCGGCTGGGCGCGACCTCGATCGTGTTCTTCGGGGACGATGTGACCGATGAGGATGCGTTCGCCGTGCTGGGACCGGAGGATGTGGGGGTGAAGGTTGGAGCGGGCGAGACGAGGGCATCGCTCCGTGTGGATTCTCCGGAGGATGTCGCCAGAATGCTGGCGCAGCTGACGGAGGCGCGCGCGGCGCATGTGACGCAGTTTGCGTGCACGCCGATCCAGTCGCATTCGATGCTGTCGGACCAGCGGACGATCGCGCTCGCAACGCCGAAAGGGCGGATTACGTGGCTGTGCCTGCCGCGGATTGACTCCGGATCGGTGTTCGCACAACTGCTGGATTCGGGCGAGGAAGAGGAGGGCGGGTACTTCGCGGTTGCGGGCGTGGATGGGGAGGAGCCCGTCGGGCAGGGGTATGACGGGGATTCGCTGGTGCTGGTGACGCGGTGGCGCGGCTTCACCGTGACGGACTACTTTGACTGTTCGGGTGGGCGAGCCTGGCAGCGCTCAGGCCGGAGCGACCTGATCCGCGTGATCGAGGGGCATGGCGCGGCCCGGCTGACGTTTGCGCCGCGGCTGGATTTCGGCCGTTCGGTGACGCGGCTGGTGGAAGTCAAGGACGGGCTGCTGGTGGAGGGCGTGGCGGACCCGCTTGTGCTGTACTCTCCGGGGATCGAGTGGACCGTGCGGCAGGTCGGGAACAACCAGACCGCCGAGGCGGTTGTCCAGCTTGATGGCTCGGCGCGCGTGCTGGAGCTGCGCTCGGGGACGTGGAGCCTTCGTCCGGCGGCGCTACCGGAAGCGGATCGCCCCGCGCCGCCGCGGGGG
>JAEYUO010000031.1 GCA_023432465.1 Planctomycetota bacterium
GGGGAGCTGTCGAGCGAGGCTTTGCGCAGCGAGACTGAGGGGGCACCTCTTGCCTTTGCGGAACCTCCGCGGTCGGTGGGGGGGGCGGGGGCGCGCCGTCGGCATCGTGCTTCTACGGCGCATCCGCGCATCCCACAGACACCCGGCCCGCGCTTCTACCTGTCCGCAACACCGTCTTTCAGGCCGAAGGCCTGATCGTTCATAGCCACACACTATGGAAGCCGGGGTCTCCCGGCGGGCGTGGTCATACGAGATCATGTCCGCTGAGCGGACCGTCCCATGGGCGCGGGATCGATCGGGGTTCGATCGTCCCAATGACCGTGGGCCACACCGGGAGACCCGAGCATGGACAGGATACTCGCACTGGATCTGGGCAAGAACAAGACGGCGGCACGCCTGCACTGCACCGATGGCCGGGCGGACTTCTCCACGATGGTCACGACCGCGCCGCAGGACCTGCACGACCTGATCGTCTCGACCGATCCGACGCTGGTCATCATCGAGACCTCCAGCCTGGCGTGGTGGGTCCACGACCTGGCCGCGGCACTCGAGAAGAGAGTGATCGTGACGGCCAACAATGGGCCGGGATGGCGCTGGAAGAACGTTCGGAACAAGAGCGACCGGGGGGATGCGTCCAAGCTGATCAAGATGCACCTGTCGGGACAGCTCGAGCCGGTTCACGTGCCCGATCACGACGTCCGGCAGTGGCGTGGACTGATCCATCAGCGACACGATCTGGTGGGCGATCGCACACGCGTGCGCAACCGGATCACCGGTCTGTTCACTGTCCAGGGGCTGCAGACTCCCCGGGATTGCTCTGCGTGGTCACGCCGGTGGATCGATCAGATCGCCGAGCATGCGCGGCCGCTGGCCGCGTGCGAACCCGAGGAACTCTGGCGTGGCCGCCTGCGGCAGGATCTGCTGCTGCTGGCGGAGGTCGATCGTCTGATCGACGAGGTCGAGGTCATCCTTGAGCAACTCGCGGCCCGGCGGGAAGCAGTGGCGCTGCTGCGTCAGGAGCCGGGCGTGGGACCCAGGCTGGCCGAGACGTTGGTAGCGGTGATCGATGACCCGCTCCGCTTCAAGACCGGCAAGCAGGTGGCCTGCTACCTCGGACTGACGCCCCGGCACTGGTCCAGCGGCGACACGGCACGTTCGGGGCACATCTCCAAGCAGGGCAACTCGCTGCTGCGAACACTGCTGGTGGAGGTGAGCTGGCTGGGGCTGCGTCGCAACCAGTGGATGCGGGAGACCTACGAGCATGTGAAACGCGGCATGCCCGCACGATCCAAGGTCGCGATCGTGGCGTTGGCGCGTCGGCTTCTGATCCGCCTGTGGGCCAGATGGCGGGACTTTGAACGAGAACGTCGATCAACGCTGCCGATGGGCACATGCACACCGGCGATGTAGCAAGGCAACTGCTCATCGGGTCCGAAGGCCCCAGAGCGGTCCTCGGACCCGAGCAGGAATTGTATGAAGAGGTCGAGAACATCCGCACCCATGAGGAGCCCGATCACGATCATCCGCGGCGTGTGAGTGTTGGCCGCGACAGGAGGTTGAATCACGACGGACCGCCCGATCGCACCCCGTAACGCCGGCAACGGCTTGCTAGCCAAGGTGGGCATCCGTCCCTTGCACGAAGTGAACTAGGACCACGGCGCCGGGCACGATCCCGGCGAGGGACTCCAGCCCCGCCACCGTGTACGCCTGAATAGAAAGTTGAACCAACCCCCTCGCCACCCCGCAATGACCGCACGAACCAGCATCACTCCAACAAATCACATCCTCACACTTGACGACCCCGGCTTCATAGAGGGGCGTGGAGCTCTTCGCGAGGCGAAGTGCGACACCCCCGGAACGCGAGACCAACACCCCTTCCTCTTCTCTTTCTTGCCTTTGCCTTCAAGCCGGGCCGGCGTTGGGGGAGGGGAGGAGGGGGGTGAGGCCACCGTGAATCCGCTTCACCATCGCACGGGCCCGGCCCAAAGCTGCCGGACCCGTGCCACATCAAACAAAGAACAGATTCAGCCGTGCCACCCGCCGCACCAACGGCCCCGGAGGGAACTCACACCGAACTGAACATTCCCACCACACATCCCTTGACAACGGCTTGCTCATGGATGCGCAACTTGACACACGCTACCGCACTCGTAGAGCCGGTACCCGTCGCGCTCTTCAACGAGCTGCCCCCCATCGTTCAGGATGCCTTCGAACACCCACGCTTTCATCCACACCGTGAACCATCTGTGCACAGCGCTCTTATACGGATCACGCCTGAATCTCGTGCGTGAGGTAGGTACAAGCACAGACCGACCGAAGGAGTTCTGGGGTGAGCTTCTGCCACGCCGCGGCGCCTGCATCGAGCAGGTGCTTGTAGTTCTCGTACGCCCGATTGCTCAGGTAGTGGCTGCGCATGTACGCCCACAGCCGCTCGACGGGATTAAGCTCCGGTGAGTACGGCGGCAGCAGCAGGATGGTGATGTTGTCGGGCACCACCAGCTTCCGGGCCTTGTGCCAGCCGGCCTGGTCCATGATCAGGATGGCGTGGTCCTTGGGCCCGAGTTCATCGCTGCACATCTGAAGGAACACGTTCATCGTGCCGGTGTTCACATGCGGGGCCTGCAGCGCCACGCTCGCGCCGGTCTTTGGCTCCACCGCGGCGTACAGGTACACCCATTCATACCGCGTCTGCTTCACCGCCGTCGGCCGCGTGCCGATGCGGGCCCAGATCTTCGTCAGCGTGCCCTGCTGACCGAACCGCGCTTCATCCATGAAGAACACCCGAACGTTCCCGCCGTGCGGCGTCAGCGCATCACGGAGAGCCTTCACAAAAGGGGGGCGCTCTGGTCCTTGAACTTCTTCTGCGCTGCAAGGTCCTGCAACTCGTGCCGCGGCCGCGGCGCGAGGCACGAATACCCCAGCCGCTCCAGCGTGCGGTACACGCTGCTCAGGCCAACGTTGGTGCCGAGTTCCTCTCTCGCGATCCGCTGGATGTCCTTGCCGCGGAGCGTGCACACGCCGTCGGCCTCGGTTGGTCCGGCATCAAGCCGGGCCTTGAGCTTCAGGGCCTTTTCGCCGCTGATCTTGGCTTCGCTCCCGCCGCGGGGCTTGTCCCTGACCGCCTCGATCCCGCCGTCGCGGTAGGCGTACGACCACCGCTGCACGAACCCGCGGCTGCGGCACAGGGACTCCATGATGTCCTCGGTCTCGCGGCCCTCGATGGCCAGCACCGGCACCATCAGCCGGTCCTTCTGCTCGGCACGCTTCTCCCGCCGCGCCAGCTGCCTCAGTTTCTTCACATCGCCCGGCTCGCGTTCCTTGATCAGCATGCCCAGCCTCCTTGCAGGAGGCATCATCCCACATCACACGCCATGGCGCAAGTCCCGATCATGCGCCAAACGCGCACGGGTTTCAGCGGGGATCCGTATTAGATCCAAACGCCCGAAGCAGGTCCTTCCACTTCGCCCCGTTGTCCAGGATCCAGAAGATGCCCCGCAACGCCGTTCGCTTGTCCATCGGCGGACGCCCGCCCAGCGGGCTCATCGGCGCATCGGGCACACGCGTCTTAAGCCAACCAACTGCTCGTCTGTCAGTGTCAACATCGTGACTCAACATACGCGCTAGCCCGGAAAGGGTTTCGGGATAGGCTCTAATACTTATTTATCAACATTGTTGCCGAATCGATCCGATCCACTAGGAATTTCTAACCGTCGAGTCAACTCTCTTAACTGATTTGTTAGTCCGCCATTCTCTCCACTGACGGCAAGCAGCACTGCTAAATACTCAAGACGCGTGCCTTTCAAGAGATCGCCAATGCAGGCATTTGGCATCACTTTACCAATGATCGTATCGGTCTCCACAACAACAGCATTGCATACATGACGCGATGTCTCAAGTAGAATACACAATGATGCAAGATCGAGCCTCCAAGGCTCCCGATGAAACTTGCGCAACTCCGCGAGTATACAACAACAACTGAGTCGCAATGGGATAGATGATCGACTGTTCATACTTGAACATAATCTCACAATAAATGCGAGAGTTCGTGCATCTGACCAAGCCCCGTGACCTTCTTTGGGAACAACGCTTAGTGAAATTATAAGCAACACAAGAACAGCTGCCGATTGCCTTTCACCGATTGCAATTGCCGACTCGGTCAGCGCAATGCCGATCGCTGAACACAATGTCGCCACTTCACGATCCCCCGCAGCAGGCCATGTTTCACCATTCATTGATACAAGTGCATGAGTTACCACGGCTTCGATATCTGCCATTGTCTTATCTAATTGCAGGACTACTTCCTTGTAATCTTCACGACTTACGATTGCCTCGATGTGCTCGCACATAGCACACCACATTTTATCTAGTGCCAACAAATCATCACTCCGCTTTGTGGAATATGGACTTACAGATACAACTACTGGCTCGCCTCGCCTGGCATATCGGTGCAACGACTGGCGTGTAAGAATCGACAATAGTCTCCTTCTGCCCATGCAGAGTTTTCATCATAAGGTGGATAAGGCGATCCTGGACAGCGTGCGTATCTATAATTGCCTATGGCGTTCATGCAGTTGAGCCAGCATAACTCGCCTAATACATATCCTTCGCAATCAAGTACATCGTGGCTACAGGGGCGACAGCGACCGCACTCTCGACGCGCGGCCTTCCAAAGCGTCATGCATGGAGAATCAGTTGGTCGATCGGGTTCAGGATCCACGGGAGGATAATTTGGTGGCCCCGCAGGTGGAGTATAAGTTGGACCGGGATATGAAGGGGCGGGCGCTTGACATTCAGACGCCAATGTCAACACGCACGCTACGCCGATGATGGTCCCGCCCACTACGGTTCCGCAGCATTCCCATACCGCCCCTAGTCCGCTCGCGCAGGTGCGCCAGCAGGTTCTTAGTACTCCTCCTGGTCGTGCTGGTTCGACAGGAGCACCCGGCGTAGCTGGTACCTCCGGCGGCAAATATGGGTTGTTGGGAAGCAACTCGATTGGCGATGGTGAGGCTGGAGGGGCGGGCCACACGATCGAAGGAGGCGGAGGGGACGCGCTGCCAACACATGTCGAGCAGTATCCATTCCAGTCAGTAAACCCTACAGGGTTCGTTCTATATGCTGCCAGAGTATTCACCCCATCTACATACCCCAGCGGATCCCTCCGCGTCCACCTCCCCAGCCCGAAGTGGAAGACGCGGTTGCGGACGTGCGCGATCTCGGGCGCGGCGAGGTCGTTGCCGAACCCCTCGTGCTCGTAGCCGGCGTACCCCTTGCGGTTGCCGACATCCTCGGATGACAGCCTCCACCGCCCGCCCGGCACCGGGTTGGTGTAGCTGTCGTTAAACAGCGTCTGGTCGGCCGTGGTGAGCACCCCGTCCTTGTTCAGGTCAGCCCGGAGGTTTCCGGCGTCATAGTCCTCGTCGAACGACTTGTAGTCGTTGCTGTCGACCACACCGTCCTTGTTGTGATCACCCGGTGTGATCAGGTACGGAACCCCGTACGCCGAATACTTCTGCCACTCGACCAATGCCCCGACGTGATCGAAGATCGCCGACACGTCACCCCGCCAGTTCTGGAGGTAGTAGTGGCGCTCTTCCTGCGTCCCGTCGGCAGCGCCTGTCCAGCCATTGGTCATGTCTCGGTCTCGCAGCACCACGGTATCAATGTAACTGCTGCCACCCCGGCCCGCAAGGCCGGCGTTGTGGTAGATGAACATCTCCTTCAGGTTCGCGTCCGTGTCGCGCCACGTCCCCACGATGCGCCACTTCTCGTCGTACGCAAAATGGTAGGTCGGGTCGGATCCGTCGGTGGTGCCGTTGCCGGTGGCATCGTAGTGCCAGGTGATCCGCTGGTTCAGCCCGTTGTAGCGGTATGCGGCGACGAGTGAGCTGTTCTGGCGGCGGATCTCCACGAGCCGTCCGAACGCATCCCACACATACTTGTACTGCTGCTTGTCGTCCTCCAGATCGCCGCGAAGGTTGTAGGAGTTCGAGAGGTCGTAGTTGTTGCCGGTCGTTCCGGGGTTTGAGTCAAGGTCGCGGCTGAGAATCTCATTTACAGGGCTGTGCGTCCGCGTGTCGTCCAGTTCTCCCGCGTCGGTGAAGTTGCCGTTGCCGTTGAGATCCACCTTGTTGCGGTCCCAGTTGCCCGTCTGCGTGAGGATCCACTGCTCATCACGGTACTCCGTGGTGATCGAGGACGTGTCCCACTTCCCCTCGTGGGCTCGGGTGACACGATTCAGGCCGTCGATCGAGTACGCCGCATCGAACGCGTGCGTTCCAGGACCCGATCCGCCCGCGCCGGGATCGATGTGCACGTTGTCGATCACGCGCGTGATGTTGCTCGCCTCGTCGTACGTGATGCGAACATCGTAGAAGTAGTCGTCATCGCCCTTGCTCCACTGGTTGGCGGTGATCCGATTGAACCTGTCAAGGTTGGGGTAGGTTTGCGGCGTGATGATTGAGTCGAGGGTCCACCCGCAGGCCGTCGGCACCAGCTCAGTTGCCAGCAGCTCCGTTTCGCCGTTGTAGCTGTACCGCGCGATCGGTGTGCTCGCGATCTCCAGTCTGAACACCCGACCTGCCAGATCATTGATGCTGTCGGTCGTGCCGTAGGTGTATTCCACGCCGTTCTTGCTGGTGGAGACGTATACGATTTCCTGCAAGGTGCGACGGATCATGCTCCTTGCGTTCGAGGGTGCCTGGACCTGATACGTGTACCTGACCTCGTAGTCGTCGAGGCTCGCGATGTCCCCCACCACACCGTTGTGGTCTTGCTCGATCTGGGTGATGTTGCCCCAGTCGTCGTAGGTGTATTTCACCTGGTCGAGCTCGGAGTCGGTTCCGCTCGCAGGGTCGTGCTCATCCCACTGCGTGATCGTCTCGGTCTGGCCGCGGGGTGTGTAGGTATAGCTGATCCGCCGAACCGTGTCATCGAGATCCCCGGCGGTGTCCATGTCGATCACGCGGCGGTGCGTGAGCCGCCCCGCGGTGTCGTAATCGAGCTGGATCTCCAGCTCGGTCTGGTCCTGACGCCAGAGTTCCTGACCCTGCGCGTTGTACGCGAACCACACGTCCCGATCCGCCGCGGCCTGCGTGCCGCCGGAGTCGTTGGGGGGGTAGATCACCCGCGCCAGCAATCCGCCGTGGGCGATCTTGGAATCGGGGAACGAGCCACCCTTGGTGACGCCATAAACGTACTCGGTCACCTGGTCATCGGAGTCAACGATCTTGTCGCCGTCAAGATCGACCCACATCTTGGTCTGGTGGCCGTTGGTGTACTCAAAGCGCGTGTGGACATCGTCATCGCCCGTCGGACCACTGGGGACCTCGTTCACATAGTTTGCGATCATCGTCCGCCGTCGGCCGGCATCGTCATACTCGAAGCGGGCCTCCTTGCTCCGTGGATCGATGCTCTTCCACACCGTGCCGTTGTCGTTGTAGACCGTCTGGCTGACGAGGTTGGTCGCCGAGGGTGTGGTATTGGCGTGGGCGACGTTGTCGCGGTCGAAGTCAGACCCTCCGAACGTGCCGACCGCGACCGTGTGCGTCACCCGGTCGAGCGTGTCGTAGAACATGCAGTTGATCTGCGCCCGCCCCTCAAGCTCGCTGGCATCAACGAGCGACAGGTCGCTGTCGGTGTCGAGCTCGCCCGTCGTGCTGCTGTCGTTGTGGTGCCGGCTGATCCGCACCTGCATCAGCGCGTTGCCGGTGGAGTCCCGGAAGTACGTCTGGTCCTCAACCAGGACGTGGTCACCGTCGACCTTGGTCGAGTGAGCGGAGGTGTCATACACATCCGAGTATGTGTTGCTCGCATCGTCATCCTTGGCCAGCGTGAACCGCCGCACCGCGCGGCCGAGGCGGTCGTACCGCGTCTTGGTGTGCACGCCCTCACCGCGGACCTTGATGACCCGGCCGGACCGGTCGTACCAGGTGAGCGTGGCCAGGTGATCATCATCCGAGCCGTCGGAGGCGTCGATCAGGTGCCGCTGGGTCTTGTACACCCTGCCCGCCTCATCGTAAAACGTCTGCGACAGGCTCAGGCGGTTGGTCGCCAGGCTGGTGGGATCATCCGAGGGATCGAGGCCGCTGGCGCTTGAGTATGTCGCGCTGGCGACCATGCGGCCGAGGTTGTCGTACTTCACCAGGCTGTGCGGGGCCTGCGGGTTCTCGGTGACGATCGTGCGGCCGCGGACATCGTGCTGGAACGATGTGACCCGCTGGTCCGTTGTGGAATCCTCAACGTACGATGTGCGCGCGGTCACCAGGCTGTTGCCGCCCGAACTCCCGCCATCGAAGGTCGTCTCGCTGACCTTCACCATGTTGTTGGTGCCGGAGGTGTCCCCGCCGGCCTCGCCGTTGTCATTGGTGCCGATGTAGCTCCGCCAGGCTCTTCCGAGATCGTCGTACGCCGTGCGGCTGATGGTGCCGTCGGGGCCCTCCGACCTGATCCGCCGGCCCATGTCGTCGTAGGCGAAGGTGGTGGCATCGAAGTTCGTGCCGGCCGTCCCGAGGCCGGTGGTGGGAACAGTGAAGTAGCTCCGTGACTCATCCACGCGCGCGCCGGGCTTGTCGTGGATGGTGGTGCTGAGGCCGAACACGAAGGCCCGGCTGGCGCCCTTGAGGTCCGCGTGCAGCGCATCCAGCGGGTCTGCCGTGGCCTCGGTGAACCGATCCGCGCCGTACACGATGTAGACGACATCGTTCTCGGGGTTGAACTTCTCGCCGTACACCACGATCTCGGGCTGGCTGGTCTGGAACCAGTTGTACCCCTGCGGTCCGTTCGAGTTGAGGTGCGCTGGCGTGCTGGTTTTCTGGGTATGGCTGTGGCTGCGACCGATGACCCACCGGCCCATCCCAGGCGCTGGCAGCGCCAGATCCACCTCGAAGGGTGCGTATGTCCCGGTCGCCAGGCTCACT
This sequence comes from Planctomycetota bacterium, assembly GCA_023432465.1. Lineage (GTDB taxonomy): Bacteria > Planctomycetota > Phycisphaerae > Phycisphaerales > UBA1924 > JAHBXL01. Next base: position 8,919 of record JAEYUO010000031.1, read on the forward strand.
TCCCCCAGCCGTGTCTGTCCCACGCTCCCGCCGGGATCGGACGCGTTGCCCGCCAAGGCCCACCCCTGCACGGAGCCCGCACGCATCGAGCCATCGAGGTTCACGCCGCGCTGTTGCACCGTCGGTCTCACACCCTGACTGTTCGTACCCGATGTGTACTTGTTGACCTCAAGCGTGGGGCCGTGCACCTCGAGGATCTGCTGCCCGCTGGCGGCGGCGCTCACGCCGACCCATCCCGCAAGGGCGAGGGCAGCGGACAAAAGTGGACGATTCGGGCGAGTGCTCAGGTGCGAGGAGGGCATGGGTGGCTCCCTTGGGTCAACTGCGTGCCGAGCCCGCGCCGATGCGCGAAGACTCCGAACACTGCGGCAGGTGTACCACGCTCGCAACATGTCCCGCAAGGGCCTGCGCGCGATATGCAACATCTAAGATGTTGCATATCGTGCGCGCCCCCTCGACAGGCCGCGCACTTCCTGTTCTACTCAGCGTGTGCACCAGACGGGCGTTGTCGCCGCCCGGACCATCGCCCCCGCAACGGGAGAACACCTCATGCCCGCCATCATCCAGAACCTCGCGCGTCCCGGCCTCGCCATCAACGGCGTGCTCATCGCCCTCATCATCGCCCTCGCGGCGGCCGTCGGGGCGATGAACTTCCCCAGGCAGCCCGAGCCCGAGGCCCTCTCCGACATGGAGCTCCGCGCAGCGCTCATCAGCTGCGGCCTGACCGCCGAGCCCCTCGCGGCCGCGGGCCTGAGCCCCCAGCAGGTCGTCACGCTCGTTGATGCCGCGCGGGCCTCCCTGGGCGAGAGCATCGTCGCCCTCCGCGCTGCCCACGAGGCCGTGCAGGATGCCAACACCGCCCGGGCAGCGCTGCAGACCCGCGTGCGCCAGGGCACCGCGGGCGAGAACCCTGGGGCCTCCCTCGCCGCCGCATCATCAGCGATCACCCAAGCGCTCGCAGCACGCCAGGCCCTGTGGGACACCTTGTTCGACGCCAGCACCGCCGGGCTCGCGCCCGAGCGCATCGCAACCATCCGCCAGATCCACGCCCACAGCGGCTGGAAGCTTCCCACCGAGTACCTCGCTGCTCCACGCGAGGAAGCCAGGTGGGTGGCGCTCCGCGATGCCCTCGACAACCTCCGCGTCAGCGCGCAGCTCGGCGAGGAGCCCGCCGATGCGGCGGTGCAGCTCGTGCAGATGCTCGATGGCGAGACCTCCGTCGCCCAGGCCCGCGTCAACCTCGGCAACCTCGAGGCCGTCTCGGCCGCGTGGGAAGATGCCACACTCAACCGCTAACCCCCCCCCCACACACACACCATCCCTTCCCCCCGTCCCCTCACCACCCCGCCACTTATCACCGGCCGCTCATCTTCCGCTGCTCAACAGAGCCGCGCACCCGGGCACGGTTCTCAGGACCCCCTTCTCGTGCTGTCCCGCCGTGCCGTGGAGAGGATCGAGTGCCATGAGCCGTGATGGTGGCGTGCACGAGAGAAGTGATCACGGGCGCGGACAGCAACATCGGTCGGTCCCGGCAACACAGGGCACAGGAGGTGCGGCGTGAGGCGGTCACGGAACCTTGTCGTTCGGACGCTCCCCGCGGCGATGTTCGTGGCGCTCATCGCACCTGCGCTCGCCCACGCATGCGCCGATGATCCACCGTCGCCCCCGCCACACCCTGCGGCCCCGGCTCCCTCCACAGCGCCCCCGCCTGCAGTCCTTCCGCCTGCAGTCCCCCCGGCCACAGCCCCCGAAGCCGATGGCGTCCCCGCGCCCATGCTCCGCCTGGCCGGGAGCGTCGAACTCGCGCGGATCATCGACCTGGCCTCCGCACGCCTGTCGTTCAAGCTCGAGTACGACCCCGAGATCCTGCGGGGCGTGCATGTCACGCTCCGGGTCGATGAGCCCGTCGATGATGCGCGGCTCTGGGCCCTGGTGAACCAGCTCCTCTCGGGACGGGGGCTCACCTCCGTCCGCCCGCCCGGGGATGCCGATGTCCTGCGCATCGTCCGCCGCGAGCACGCCGCCGAGCACGCCCGGCTGCAACGGCACATCGATGAGGGCGGTGCTCCGGGCCCCGGGTACGTGAGCGTTGAGTACCGCGCCCAGCACGCCTCCCCGAGATCGATCGCCGAGGCGGTCAAGCCGCTCTTGAGCAAGCAGGGCGGCGCGGCCTCCTCCGTCCCCGAGGCCGGGATCGTGGTGATCTCCGACCTTGCGCACATCGTCTCCCAGGCCCTCGCGGTCGCCGCGCTGGTCGATGCCCCCTCCGGGCAGGTCCGCGTCGAATCGGTCCCCCTACGGAGCATCTCGGCCGCCGCCGCCCAGACCATGGTGGCGCAGCTCATCGCCAAGCGCGATGCGGTCGCGGGCGCGGTCAGCCCCGCGGGCGGCGCTGCGGGCCTCCGCATCCCCGGCGATGTCGTCGCAGGCCCCGATGGCACCTCGCTGCTGGTGGTTGCGCCCGAAGACCGGTTGGCGTTCTGGAAGCAGCTCATCGAGCAGGTCGACCAATCCGAGCCCGCCACCACCCGCGCCTACAGCCCCGCGGGCTTCACCGCCGCCGAGATCGTCCCGCTGGTGACCGGTGTGCTATCCCAGGAAGCACGCGCATCGGGGCCGTCAACGGCCCGCCAGGCCGTGGTCGCCTCCGACCCCCTCACCGGCACCCTGCTCATCACCGCGACGCTCGACCAGCACCAACTCGTCGAAGACACACTGGCCAGGCTGGAGGGCCTCCCCCCCTCCGCCCGCCGCCCCCTGCGCACGTTCACGCTCAAGCACCGCAACGTGCGTGAGGTGATCGGTATCGTGGAGCGGTTGGTCTCGGTGGGGATGCTGGATGCCGCGGGGGCAGATGAGGCCGCCGCTGCGCCAGGCTCCGAGACAGCGCCCGACCGAGCTGCGGCAGGCGAATCGCGTTTGGTTCCGCCTCCACCCAGGCCCTCAGGGGCCACCATTGCTGTCGAGCCGGCGGACTCGCCCTTGCTTCGCGGAATGACACGCGGCAGCCGCGCGGTCGGGGGTCGCGGCTACCAGGGCGGCCGGAGTGACGCCCTCACACTCACCGCCGATGAGGCCACCAACACCCTCATCGCCGTCGGCGAACCCCGCATCCTCGCGCAGCTCGAAAAGCTCCTCCCGACGCTCGATGTCCGCCAGCCGCAGGTGATGATCGAGGCGATGCTGGTGAGCCTGTCGGATTCCCAGACGATGCAGCTGGGCATCGAGCTTGAGAAGATCGAGGTCAGCGGGGGCACGCTCATCCGCCTGGCCTCGCTGTTTGGCCTGAGCAGCGCGGGGACGGGGGCGAATGCGGGCTCGCGCACGGTGGGGGATGCCGCGGGGTTCAGCGGGGTGGTGCTGAACCCCGGGGACTTCAGCGTGGTGATCCGCGCTTTGGAGACGGTGAATCAGGGGCGCTCGTTCAGCGTGCCGCGGGTGCTTGTCAATAACAACCAGCAGGCGACGTTCAACTCCTCGCGGCAGCAGCGGTATGCGAGCACCAACGCGAGCGACACGGTCGCGACGACGAGCTTCGGCGGCACGTTTGATGCCGGGACGTCGATCACGGTGCGGCCGCAGATCGCCGAGGGGGACCATCTTGTGCTGGATTACCAGGTGACGCTCAGCTCGTTCACGGGGAGCGCGACGGCCAACCTTCCGCCGCCGCGGCAGGAGAACAGCGTCAACAGCATCGCCACCATCCCGGATGGGTACACGGTGGTGGTGGGCGGGCTGGAGGCGATCGCCGATGGCGAGGGGGAGAGCCGCGTGCCGGGGATCGGCGCGATCCCGATCATCGGCGAGCTGTTCAAGAACCGGACCAACCAGCGCAGCCGGACACGGTTCTTTGTGTTCCTGCGCGCGAATGTCATGCGCGGCGCGGCGGGGACGGGGTTCGAGGAGCTCAAGTACATCTCGGATCGCGCGGCGGGCGAGTCGGGCCTGAGCGATGAGCAGTCGGCGGGCGGATGGCCCGAGCTTGCGCCGAGGATCATGCGGTGATCGCCGCGAAGCACGCATCACCGCTTGCACACCCCCATGTGCCCGGTGCTGCGCCCGCCTGTGCAGATCAGTCCCCGCCACCACCGACACCGATGCCGACTCTGGCACCGACCCCGCCGCTGGCACCGCCAACGCCCACCACGGGCCAGCCGGCCGCACTTCCGGATCTTCCTGGTTCAGCCGCTGCTCATTCCGACCAGCGCGGTCCGAGCACGGAGTTCTTCGCGCGCATCCCGCGCGAGTTCGCCCGGCGGCACCTGATTCTCAGTGAGGGGACGGAGGAGGCTGAGGGGGCCGGGGGCGAGCGGCCGTGCAGTGAGCGCTTGATCATCGCCCCCTCCACACGCCCCGCCGCGGTGTACAACATCGGTGTGCGGCTGGCGCGCGCGGTGACCACGCGCGTCGGCGACCCTGAAAACATCGCTGCGGCGATTGATGAGGCGTATGCGCGGTTCGGTGATGGGGGCGGGCGACCCGATGGTCGGGGCATGGGGACTTCAGGGAACACGAGCGGCATCCCGCTGGATGTGCCGAGCGTGACCGTCGAGGGGTCAGAGGATCTTGCGGGCGATCTGACCGCGGCGGTGCGCGCGGCGGAGAGCGACCTGCTGTCGACTTCCGGCAAGGCCCCGGTGGTGCGGCTGGTGGATCTGATCTTGTTCGAGGCATTGCTGCGCGGGGCGAGCGATGTGCACATCCAGCCGGTGGGCGGGAGCGGAGGAGGAGGTGGCGGCTCAGGCGATGCGGTCTCTCGCGGCGGGGACCGGACGCTCGTGCGGTATCGCCTCGATGGATCGCTGCACACGGTGCGCGACCTGCCGGGCTCGCTGGCATCGGCGGTGGTCAGCCGGATCAAGGTCATGGCGCGACTGGATGTCGCCGAGCGGCGGGCTCCGCAGGATGGCCGCGCGAGTGTCACCATCGGCAACGCGGGGACCAGCACCGGAAGACGCATCGACCTGCGGATCAGCACGCTGCCGAGCACGTATGGGGAGCGCATCGTGCTCCGCCTGCTCGATCCTTCGCGATCCCCGCACCTGCTCAGCTTCGCCGCGCTGGGGATGCCCGCCGAGGTTGAGGCCCGGTACCTCGCGCAGGTGAATCGGGCGAGCGGGATCGTGCTCTCGACCGGTCCGACCGGGAGCGGCAAGACGACGACGCTGTACGCGACGCTAGCATGGCTGAGCTCACACTTTGAGGCCGACCGCACCGGCAGCGGGTGCGAACTGAACATGATGACCGTCGAGGACCCCGTCGAGTACGACCTGTCGGCGATCGGCGTGATCATGCGGGGTAGCAACACAGGGCGAGGCAGCAGCATTGGGCCGCGGGGTGGGGGGGCGATCAGCCAGACGCAGGTCGATCCGAAGAAGAATGTCACCTTCGCCACCGGTCTGCGGCACATCCTGCGGCAGGACCCGGATGTCATCATGGTCGGTGAGATCCGCGATGAAGAGACCGCGCGGATGGCGGTGCAGGCCTCGTTGACGGGGCACCTCGTGCTCTCGACCCTGCACACGAATGATGCGGCGGGCGCGGTGGCGCGGCTGCTCGATCTGGGCGTTGAGCCCTTCCTCGTCGCATCCTCCCTCTCCGCGGTGCTCGCCCAGCGGCTGGTGCGCGGGGTGCATGCGCCGTGCGCCGGAGGCGGGTGCGCCGAGTGCCTCGGCACCGGATTCAAGGGCCGGCTCGGCGTGTTCGAGCTGCTCACCGTCGATGCTGCGATCCGCGGCCTCATCAGCCAGCGCGCGGCCGCGGACCGCATCAAGGCCGCGGCCCAGAACGGCGGGATGGTGTCTCTGCGCGAGGCGGGCGAGGCGTTGGTCGCCCGGGGCCTCACCACGCTCGCCGAGGTCGGCCGCGTGATCGACCTGCTCGATGATGAGGAGGTGGTCACGCCATGAGCGAACTTACCTCTCCCGCCGCCGCCAATGTCACGCCGCGTGTTGGCATCGCCGTCGCTGACATCGTGCTCGCCGCCGTCTGCGTGGCGGTCGTGCTCGTCGCCGGATGGTGGGCGTTCAACATCCCCAGCGGCAAACTGCCGCGTGCGGTGCGAGCTTCGCATGAAGCACACGCTGGGTTTGAAGAGGAGGATGCGGGCGGCCCCGGTGATGGGTCGGCATCCGCCGCACAGCTGGATCTGGCCGCGTTCCGCGCTCCGATCTGGGTCGCCCCCCCAGTCCCCCTGGCTTCACCCTCGACCAAGCCCGCGCCCGATGCCCCCCCTCCTCCTCCGCCCCCACCACCACCTCTCAAGTGGCAACTGCTCGCGATCATCGCCGAGCATCGCAAGGGCGATGCCGCGCATGCGGGCTTCACGCCGCGGGCGATGCTGTATGACCCGGAGACCGATGCGGTCCTCGAGCTCGCGGCGGGCGATCGCCACGCGGGGAGGAGTGTCGAATCGATCACACGCGACGGCATCATCATCCGCACCGGCGCGCACACGCACATCCTCACCCTCGAACGGCCGACGGCCAGCAGCGCGGGGAGTGGAGGGCACAGCAAGTGATTGTCGCTGCTCCAACTTCGCCGGTTGCGCAACGCACAGGCGACGCTCTCGCCGCAGCGTCCTCGGCCACGCAACCAACCATCCCCGCCGAGCAGCTGTACTGGTCCGTTCTGGATTCGCCTGCCGGTACACGAGTGCGTGCAGGCCGGCTTCCCATCGGTCTGCGCATGGCGTTCGAGGAAGATGTTCCGCTCCCGGAAGTCGCGGCGGATGATGAGCACGGCGCGCTGCACATCGTCTGCGCACCTCTTGGCGCTGGCCGCATCCTGGCGTGCGGAGCCTCAGCTGCGGAACTCAAGGCTGCCCTTCCGCCGCTCGCGACAAGGCTTGTTCCCGCCTCTTTGCCCGCGTTCATCCGCGATGAACTGCTCGCGGATCCGGCCGCGGACCGCGCTGCCGACCATGCATCACTGGCCGCCTCGCTCAACCTGCTCATCGGCGAGCTTGAACCTGCACACATTCGTGCTGCGCGTGCACGTCGCCGCACGGTGGTCCTCGCGGCATCCCTGCTGGCTGTCTTGCTGCTGGCGATCGGACTGAACCGCCGCGCTGCGAGCGACCGTCTGCTCGCGGCCGATGCGCTCGCCGCGGCCGATGCCGCAGCGCAAGACCTTGGCCGCGCGATTGCAGCGCCGGTCCGAATCACCCCCGACACGCTCCCGGCGGTCCTCGCCATCGCGCAGCGATCCGCCGAGGCCGCAGGACGCATCACCCCGCCGCAGGATGCGACGGGTCCGCTGGAAACGCTGCTCGCGGCGTGGCCTGTTCCTCAATCCACTTCCGACACCTGGGTGTGCACCGTGCAGTCCCTCCACATCACCGGCGAGGCGATCGCGCTGATGCTCACCATCGATGGGGAGGCCGCGGCGTTCCTGCGAGCGTTCACCGTGCCTCCGGGCTGGTCGCTCGATGAGCCCCGCCTCAACACGATCGGCAGACCGACATCAGGGGCAGGGGACGCAGGCGCGCTCGTTCGCCTGACCCTGATGCTACGGCGGGCAGCCGCGATGGAACACGAGAGATGACCATGCTGCAGCGCATTCTCATCCTCCTGCTGCTCCCCGCGCTCGCCATCGCGGCGGTGCAGCTCGTCACGGCTCGCGCTGCGCGGGACGAGTCTCGCCGGGCCTTGGTTCGGCTCGATGCTACGGTGGCGCAGGTCCGCACCATCGAGACGCTCAGCGCCCGCACGGCCCAGTGGGCCCAGCGCGGCCGGCCACCGCTTGCAAAGGGCGGGCTGACGACCGCCGTCAACGAGGCCCTGGCCTCCGCCGGTCTCCCCGCAGCATCGCTCTCCTCGCTTTCTCCCGCAACGGAGATGCCGATCGCGCTCCGTCCGGCCGCCGCTTCGGGTTCCGGCGAGGCCAACGCGCCCGGGCTGGCCGCGGTGCGGCAGCGTGCGCTGCTGACACTTGCGCCGATCTCCCTTCCGCAGGTCGGCCGGTTCCTCGCCGCGTGGCGCGAGGCGCACCCCGACTGGATCGTCTCCGCGATTGATTTCTCTCCCGAGCCCCCGGGGCGGCGCGAGCCGACCCCGGGGAGCGACCTTCCACTCCGCGTGGTTATCACGCTGGAGACACTGTTCGTCGAGCCCGCCGCCGCTTCGCCCGCTGCATCAGGAGCCTTGCGTTGAAGAAGCTCTCCATCATCGTGGTTGTCGCGGCAAGTATCGCGCCATTGCTTGCCGGGTGCGCATCCGGCGGCCGCAGCGCGAGCCCGTACACGCCGCTGGGTGAGGCCGACCGCAACACGGCCGAGGCCGAGCGGCTGACGCGGCAGGCGGCTGAGGTCATGCTCACCAATCCTGACAAGGCGGAGAAGCTGCTTCGTGAGGCCCTCACCCTCGATCTCTACTACGGTCCGGCGCACAACAACCTCGGCGTGCTCTTCCTGGCCCGCGGCGATCTGTATGCGGCAGCCTCAGAGTTTGAGTGGTCTCGAAAGCTCATGCCCGGGCATCCTGATCCGCGGATTAACTTGGCGCTCACGCTCGAGCGCGCGGGTCGAGTAGATGAGGCGATGCGGAACTACGCCGCGGCGATAGAGGTGTATCCGGATCACATCGGGGCGATGCAGGGGCTTGTGCGTCTGCAGGTCCGGCATCAACGCACCGATGACCGCACCGCCGCGATGCTCGCGGAGATCGCGCTCCGCGGCGAGAACGAGCAGTGGCGGGCGTGGGCGCAGCGACTAGCGCTCAGGGACCCGGACTTCGGCGATCAGTAGTTGTGCAGATGAACAGCATCCCTCAACATGGCCGCTGGATACCACATGTTGGGTCGCCCGAGACGACGGGTCCTTTCGCGTGTTGTGCCGTTTGATGACACTCCGGCATGCACGCTTCCGGGACATCCCGTACCATCTGCCTCATGTCCCTGTCCGAAGCCGACACCCGGGCCAAACTCATCGACCCAGCCATCCACGCCCGTGGCTGGTCGGAAGACTTCATTTGCCGCGAGGTCACCCTCGGAGCCGTCGAGATCGTCAACGGCAAGGGCCGCCGGCGCTCCTCCGGCCGCACCGACTACACGCTCCGCATCCGCGTCAACGCCGAGACGCAACCCGTGGCCATCGCCCTGATCGAAGCCAAGAAGGAATCACTTCCTCCGGGCCATGGCCTGGATCAGGTCAAGGGCTACCTCGCCGCCTCCCGCCACAACGTCCAATTCGTCTTCTCAAGCAATGGTCACCTATTTGTTGAGTTCGACCGCTCGACGGGGCTGACTACCGCGCCGCGGCCCATCGCCGAGTTCCCCACACCCGCCGAACTCCGCGCTCGCTATGAAAAGATCGTCGGCTTCTCCCTTGACGCCCCCGCCGCCAAGCCCCTGCTCACGCGGTACGCCGGTGGCGAGGGGCAGCGCCGCTACTTCCAGGACGCCGCCATCCGCGCCGTGTTCGAGAAGGTCGCTCGATGCGCCGAGAAGACCCCCCCTGAGCCGCCCCGCGCCCTCCTCTCGCTGGCCACCGGCACGGGCAAGACCTTTATCGCCTGCAACCTGCTCCGCCGCATCGCGGATGCGGGCCAACTCCGCCGCGCCCTGTTTTTGTGCGACCGCGACGAACTCCGCACGCAGGGCCTCAAGGCCATGCAGAACGTCTTCGGGGCCGACGCTGCCGAGGTGTACGAGGAGAACGGCAAGAACAACGCCAAGAACGCCCGCGTCCATGTCGCCACCTACCAGACGCTCGGCATCGACCGCGAGGATGGCGACCCCTCCTTTCTCTTCCGCCACTACCCCGAGGACTACTTCTCCCACATCGTCATCGACGAGTGCCACCGCTCGGCGTGGGGTAAATGGTCGGTCGTGCTCACCCGCAATCCCAAGGCTGTGCAGATCGGCCTCACCGCCACGCCCCGCCAACTTAAGTGCGCCGAGCAGACCGACGAGGCCAAGGCCGACGCTCGCATCACCGCCGACAACCTCGCCTACTTCGGCGAGCCGGTCTATGAGTACGGCCTCGCCCAGGCAATGGAGGACGGATACCTGGCTGCCTGCGAGATCCAGCTCGCCCAGGTCAACCTCGATGCCAAGGGCGTCACGCTCGCCGAGATTATCAGTCGCAACCCGCGCAACGCCAACACCGGCCAGCCCGTCACCGCCGCTGAGATCGCCGACCTCTACGAGAAACAGCAGTTCGAAACCAAACTGCTCCTGCCCGACCGTGTGAGCGCCATGTGCCTGGACCTGTTCACGCAGATCGTGAACAGCGACAAGGAGCGCGGCCCGCACCAGAAGACCATCATCTTCTGCGCCCGCGACCGCCACGCCGATGATGTCGCCGCCGCGATGAACAACCTGTACGCCCAGTGGTGCGTGCAGAAGGGCGTGCCCCGCAAAGACCCATACGCCTTCAAGTGCACCGCTAAGAGCAGCGGCAACGACGCCCTCCCCGACCTCCGCGGCTCCTCATCGAGCCACTTCATCGCCACGACCGTGGACCTGCTCACTACCGGCGTAGACGTTCCCGCTGTGCGGAACATCGCATTCTTCCGGTACATGAAGAGCCCCATCTCTTTCTACCAGATGATCGGGCGCGGCACACGCATCGATGAACCGACGGGCAAACTGATGTTCACGGTCTACGACTATACCGGGGCCACCCGCCTGTTCGCCGAGGACTTTGTTACCAAGCCGCCGAGCACCGGCGGCGGATAGCCCGGCCCCCCCCCCGGGGCCGGCCGGTCGGGGTTAA
>JAEYUO010000032.1 GCA_023432465.1 Planctomycetota bacterium
TGGTTGGCGAGTCGCCATCGAGTGCCACGCGAGCTCAGGATCCCCCCCCCCTCCCGCCCGAATCAGAGAGAGCGACGCTTGCTGCTCCGGCCACGCGGTCGATCGCGGAGGCGTTCTCGGCGAAGACGGAAGATGAGGCCGTGTCGGAGCCCGAGACGGCGGCGCGGCAGAGCGAGGGGCCTGCCGCGGCGGAGGCCCCCGGTGTGGTGCGGCCCGTGGCGGATGGGGATGCCTGGGCTCGCGTGCTTCGAGCGCAGGGCATTCCCACGGTGCTGCGGACGGTGCTGACGTACTTGCGGCCGGTGTCGGTGGATGTGGCGGGCGGCCGCATCGTGCTTTCAGGCGCGGGGCGCTATGTCGAATCCGCCCGGGGGAGGCACGGGCAGATCGTCGAGGTCTGTCGGCGCGAGCTTGGCCGGGCGATCGAGGTTGTGATTCAGTCGGACGATCCGGCGATGGCGCCGGAAGCGGGTGAGGAATCGGGGCTGGGGAATCCGGCCGTCACGGACCCCGCTGGAGTGGAAGCAGGGGCGGATGCGGCCGGTGCGCTGCGGGGAGCGGCTGGAGACTCAAAGGTCGACAACGCGGCCAGTGCAGAGCCGCGCGGGGCGGAGGGAACGGGAGCGACGGGCGGCACACCCATGATGCCCGGGGATCATCCGCTTGTGAAGGAAGCGATGGAGCTGTTTGGCGCGAGGATCGTGGATGTGCAGCACCGTCGGCCGAGGGGTTGATGCGGACACAACGGAGCGAGGAGCGTTATGTTTGAGCAGATGAAGATGATGGGTGCGTTGGCGGGGCTTCTGAAGAACAAGGAAGGATTGAAGGCCGCGGGGGCGCGGATCCGCGCGCGGCTTGCGGAGGTGCGTGCGGGCGGCGCGGCGGGCGGGGGCGCGGTCCGGGCGACGGCGACGGGGGATTTGAAGATCGTGTCGGTCCACATCGAGCCGGCGCTTGCGGCGGGGCTGGCCGAACCGGCGAGCCGCGCGTATGCCGAGCAGCTCATTGCAGAGGCGGTGAACAACGCGCTGGATCAGGCGAAGGCCATCGCGCAGCGCGAGGCGGCGAAGGAGGCCGAGGCCCTGGGGCTGCCCGGCATGGACGGCATGGCGGGGATGCTCGGGGCGTGAGCGCGGGGCATCGGCATGAGCGACGGGGGCGCGGTACCATGCAACCGCATGGGGGGCGGCACGGATAGGGATCGCAGGAAGCGAGCGCGGATGAAACGGCGGAAGATCACCGGCAGCCATTCGACCTTCGAGGGCATCAATGCGACGCCGCTCATCGATGTGGTCATGTGCCTGATCATCTTCTTCCTGGTCGTGGGCAAGCTGGCGACCGACCGCGGCTACGCGGTGCCGCTGCCGGGCTCGAGCGTCGGGCAGGATGAGACGTCGGCATCGGTGCTGGTGGTGACGGTGGCGCAGCGGCCCGATGGGCGGCAGTCGACGGGGTCGGTCTGGGACCGGCTGGGAATCACGGTGCAGGCGGATGGGGAGGTGTGCCTGGATGTCGCCGCGCTGGAGGGGGCTGTGCGGACCAAGCTGCGGGAGGTTCGGGATACCTCGATCCAGGTTCGCGGGGACAAGTTCCTGCAGTTCGGGCAGATCGAGCCGGTGCTGCGGGCGTGCGGGCAGGCGGGGGCCAAGAGCGTTCGCTTCGCGACGGAGAAGGAGCCATGAGCACCTCGCGCCGCCGGAATCGGGAGTCGGTGCTGCGGAGGCGTGATGCGCTGCACAACTACACGATGCACTTCGGCCCGAACATGACGCCGATGGTGGACATCGTGATGGTGATCCTGATTTTCTTCATGGCGACCGCGGCGTTCATGGGGAGCGAGTGGTTCCTTAAGGCCGCGATCCCGTTTGAAGCGGGGCGCGGCACGAGCCTGAACAAGTCGAACGACCCGCTGGCGATCCCGCTCAAGCCGCTGGAAGTGCTGTTGGATGCCAACGCCGATGGGCGCACGGTGGTGACGTTCCTGGAACTAAACCGGGCGAGCGTCGAGGAGTTCATCGCGCGGGTGTCCCAGTTCCCGCGGAGCGAGACGACCTCGGAGCTTGAGGTCGTCATCAAGCCGATGCCGAGCGTGCCGTACGCCGATGTTGTGCGGGTGCACGCGGCGTGCGATGCCGCGGGGATCTACAAGGTGGGGATCACGGTGCCCCGGCGGACCGATGCGCCGGCGATCAATCCGTAGATGGCCTTTGGGGTGGCGATGCGGAAGCGGCGGCTGCGCGACGCATGGATAGCTCGGCGATGGTGATCCCGGCGATGAGGTCATACGCGGTGTGGGCGATAATCGCAACATAGAGATTGCCGGTGAGCAACACCACGATGTGGAACATCGCGCCAAAGAGCGCGGCAAGCACGATGCCCGACCAGCCCTGGACGGAGTGGGCTGCGCCGAACGCGAGTGAGGCGATGATGATCGCGGCGATCTGCGAGCCGGTTTCGCGTTCGAGCAACTGTGTGAGCACGCCGCGGTAGGCGGTTTCCTCGGCGATGCCCGCCATGATGCACACCGCGAGATAGGGAAGGAACTGGCGTGGGTCGCGCCAGTTGGTCATGGTGATGAGTTCGAGACGCTCGCGCTGCGCAGGCTCCAGGCGTGTGGCCCGGCGGGCGAGCGCTCCGAGCGTGAGTACGAGGAACGATGCGAGCGCGGCGAGGTCCACCCATCCGGGCTGCCAGGCGGAGAAGAGCGCGATGCTCTCTCTTCGAGCGACGGCGACGGAGATGCCCAGCAGGATGCACAGCATCGCGAGCGTGTTGAAATGGAGCGAGAGGCGGCTTGGCCGGGGCCGGTTTGGGGCGTTCAGCGCCTTGGCCGAACGCGCCGCAAGCAGGGGCAGGGCGAGCACGAACAGCAGGATGTAGGTCCAGGTGACCATGCGGCGTCAGCGTATCGCGATGCCGGGCGATCTGCCGCGACAGGCAGGCCGGGCCTATCACTCCGCGTGGATATCAGCGTGCTCATTCCGACGTTCGGCCGCGCGGCGAAGCTGGGGCGGTGCCTTGCGCGGCTTGCCCGGCAGGACTTCGACCATCGCCGCTTTGAGGTGTTGATCGGGGTTGACGGGAAGGATGAGGCGAACGAGCCGGATGATGAGGCTGCCCAGGCGGTGCACGCCATGGCGAGCACCAGCGCGGGCGCGATGCGGGCCGTGGTCTACGAGTTTGACCACGCCGGGCCGGGGGCGACGCGGAACAAGCTGGCGAAGCATGCCGATGGCAAGCTGCTGCTGCTGCTCAACGATGATGTCCTGCCGGAAGAGAACCTGTTGTCAGCGCATCTGCAGGCGCACGCGGCGAGGGAGGGGCGGTCGGCGATGGTGCTTGGCTCGGCCCCGTGGGTCGTGCCGGGCGCGGGTGAGGACACGCTGTTCGACCGGCTCGTGCGCGAGACCTCGATGATTTTCTTCTATGACCGCATGCACGAGGCGATGGCGCGCGGGGAAGCCGGCGCGGAGCATGACTGGGGATTCCGGCACGCGTGGACGCTGAACCTCAGCCTGCCGCGGCAGGAGTTCGAGCGTGCAGGCGGGTTCGATGAGCGGCTGACGTACGCGTGCTACGAAGATCTGGAGTTTGCGCGGCGGGTGCACGACAGCGGGCGTGTGCCCGTGCTGTATCGGCCGGAGTGCATCGTGCATCACGATCACCGGATCACGCCGGAGTCCTATCTGGCACGCGAGCGGCTGATGGGAAAGGCCGCGCTGCAACTCGCGGCGGCCGCGCCGGAGTGTGCCGGGGAGATCTTCGGGCGCGATATCACCCGTGCGGAAGAGTTCGATTACAGCCGGGAGTTTGTGCAGCGCGAGCAGTCGCTGGCGGACAGGCTTCGGAGCTCTCTTGAGGCGATGGCAAAGACCCCTGCGGAAGCGGTGGATGGGCCGCACGCGGCGTTGATTCTTCGCGCGATGTACGAGCACCACCTGCTTTTGAAGCGGTGGATGTGGCGGGCGGGGGTGGTCGAGGCGCGGATGAGCGGGGCCGCAGGGCGGTAGATAGGGCACGCAACGGCAGTAGGTCGAGGCCGAGCATCTCAGGCAAAGAACTCGTTTGCTCTTCTCCTATCTGGTAGTTTGCTGATCTGCTGCTCTGTTGCTCTGCCTGTCCCAGAACCTCGCCCAGTTCTTCCACGCGAACCCCGCGACATCTTCTTCGCTCCAGCCCCGCGAAGAGAGCGCATCCGTGAGCAGCGAAAAGTGCCGCGGCCGGTCGATTCCCTCCGGCAAATTGAGCATGGAGAACCCGCCATCGGCATCGCTGCCGAGGCCGACGTGCAGGCGAGAGGCAGCAAGATCGCACACGCGTTCGACATGGGCGATGGCCTCGTCAATGGTTGCGCGGCCGTCTTTGCCGGCGGGACGCAGGAAGCGGCTGAAGAGGTTGAGGCCGATGATTCCGCCACGGGAGATGATCAGTTTGATCTGCTCGTCGGTCAGGTGGCGCTGGTTGGCACCCGAGGGATCGACGATCGCGCGGCAGTTGGAGTGCGAGGCCATGATGCGGCGGTCGGTCAGGTCGAGAAGCTCAAAGAAGGCACGATCGCTGAGGTGAGATGCATCGTGAACGAGGCCGAGACGGTCGATCTCCTTCACGAGTGCACGACCCAGGTCTGTGATCCCGACATCGGTCGAGTTCCCCCCCGCGTAGCGCGACAGCTTTGCCCATGCGAGGCCGACAGCGCACGCCCCGCGCTCCTTCCACCAGGAGAGTTCATCGGGCGTGCGGATCGGGTCCGCACCTTCGATCAGGATGCCGATTTGGAGGGTGTCGCTCAGGCGAGAGATTCGCCGTTCCAAGGGAACAGGAACGACGGAAGCCACGCCCATCCCGCCGCGGATCTCGCCAATGCCCGGCTCCTGGCGGAGACAGCCGGGGAGATCGATCGAGACGAGTCCGAGGTCGCGCCAGGTGAGGTAGACCTCGATCTGGGCGCGGCCGACGGCGTGGGCACGGGCGGCATCGCCCGCGGGATAGGCGACGGCATCGTCACCATCGGGCTCGGTGAAGACGGTGGCGAGTGCAAAGCGGACGTTGCCCGCGGCGAGTTCGGGGAGCGTAACGCTGGCGGGTGCGAAGGGGCCGATGCCGGTGGTGTCGGCGGGGAGCGGCACGAGCATGTCGCGCCGGTTCATGGCGAGGCAGGCGAGATCGAGGTGGGCATCAAACCAGATCGGCGTGGGCACGGAGGAGCACCTTTTGCGATCAAGACCAACCCGCGGTTGCGGGTATCGATCCGATTACTTCAGCGATGCGACAAACTCGCCGAGGCGGGCCATTCCCTGCTCGATCTGATTCTCCGAGCAGGCGAAGCTCATGCGGATGTGCTTGCCGCCGCACCCGCCGAAATCCTCTCCGGGCACACAGGCGACACGCTGAGTCGCGAGCAAAGACTCGCAGAAGTCGAGAGCGGAGTGAATCGCGCGGCCGTCGGGACCGGTCTTGCCGAAGTGGGCCGAGACATCGGGGAAGAGATAGAACGCGCCGGTGGGCTGCGCGGCCTTGAGGCCCGGGATCTTCGTGCACAGCGAGTAGATCAGCTCCGCGCGCCGGGCAAAGGCCTTGCGCATGCGTTCGACTTCGTCCGCACATTCCCGGAGCGCAACGCCGATCGCCGGATAGGTGAACGCGGTGATGTTGGTCGTCATCTGCCCCTGCAGCGTCGCCATCGCCTTCATGAACTTCAGGCCCCACGCGCCGCTGGTGGTCGTGTAGCCGATGCGCCAGCCGGTCATGGCATACGCCTTCGAGAGGCCGTTCACCGTGATCACGCGTTCGGCGATCTCCGGCATCGAGCCGATCGAGAAGTGGGGGATGCCGCCGTAGGCGATCTTCTCGTACATCTCATCGGAGACCACCACGATGTCGGGCGCGACGGTCTTCGAGGCTTCGGCGATCACTCCGCCGAGCTCGCGCAGCTCCCGCTCCGTGTACATCGTGCCGCACGGGTTGGACGGTGAGTTGAGCATCACGACCCTCGTCCGAGGCGTGATGGCGGCCCGCAACTGCTCCGCGCTCATCTTGAACGAGGTGTCCAGGGTTGTGGGAACCTCGATCACCCTCGCCCCGGCAAGCTCGGCCAGCGGTGCGTACGAAACCCACGCCGGCACAGGCAGAACCATCTCTCCGGGGGCGACGCCTGCCTCCGATGGATCGAAGAGGCATTGAAAGATGACATAGAGCGCGTGCTTGCCGCCGGAGGAGATCCCGACATGCTCGGGAGTCACTCCGGGGATGCGGTTCTCCCGGGTGACCTTGTCGGCCACGGCGATGCGTGTGTCCGGGTCACCCATGGTCGGCATGTATTTGGTCTGGCCGGCCAGAAGGGCATCGATGGCCGCCTTCTTGATCCGCTCGGGGGTATCGAAGTCGGGCTCTCCCGCGGCAAAGCTGAGGACATCGACCCCCTGGCGGGCGAGCTCCTTGGCCCGGTTCATCACCGCGACCGTCGAGGACGCCTTCAGTTCGCTGACCCTCCGTGATAGCTTCATGGCCTGAGCATATCGGCCGCGACGCCTGCACGCCGGACGGCGGGCTGGCGGTTTGGCGAGTGCTTGACGCTTGAGCGAGTCCGGTGCGGGCGATCGCCCGTAAAGTGCTGTGGGGATGTTGGAGGCGATGGTGCGTCTGAACGAGGGCATGATTGATCGACGCCATTTCCTTGCGCGGGCGACCGCGTTTGGAGCCGGGTTCATCGCGCTGCGTGAGGGGTTTGCACGCGGCGGACTCGGGGCCGCGCTGGACAATGCCGGCGGCTTCGGCCAACTGGTCAATGACCCGGCAGGCCTGCTGGATCTGCCGCGGGGATTCTCGTACCAGATCCTCGCCCGTTACGGCGAAGAGATGGATGACGGGCTGATTGTGCCGGGCATGCAGGATGCGATGGCGGCGTTTCCGCGGCCCGACGGAACCACTGCCCTTGTCGTGAATCACGAGGTCGAGATTCCGGCCCACGGACCGATCGGGCCGTTTGGCAGGAAGGATGAGCGGCTGGACCGGATCGCGCCCGAGGCGTTGTACGATCGGGGCACGCGGGCCAGAGGCGGGTGCAGCACGATCGTCTATGACACGAAGACTCGCGAGGTCCGCCGGCGGACGCTGACGCTTGCCGGGACTGTGCGCAACTGCGCCGGCGGGACGACGCCCTGGAACACCTGGCTGACGTGCGAGGAGTGCTTTGAATCCAAGGGCGATGGCTTTGGTGAGGACCACGGGTACGTGTTCGAATGTGCCCCGCTCAACGATGGGCTGACGGTGAACCCGAAGCCGATTCGAGAGATGGGGCGCTTCAACCACGAGGCCGTGGCCATCGATCCGGCATCGGGAGTGGTCTATCTCACCGAGGATCGCGTGGATGGTCTGCTGTACAGGTTTCTGCCGCGGGTGAGGACGGATCTGCACAAGGGCGGGAAGCTGCAGGCGCTGGCGATCCGTGGACAAAAGCGCCGCCTGATGCAGAACTGGGGCAAGGCCGAAGCGATCCCTGTCGGCGCTGCGCTCCCGGTGGAGTGGATCGATGTTGATGAGGTTGATACTCGGGTGGACGACCTGAGGTACCGCGGGTTTGAGCGCGGCGCTGCGCAGTTTGCTCGCGGCGAGGGGATGTGGTTCGGCATCGGACCGGGAGCGAAGAGGGACTCCGTCCGTCCGTCATCGCGCGTGTACTTCGCCTGCACGAACGGCGGGAGCAAGAAGCTCGGGCAGCTGTGGCGATACCTGCCCAGCCCGTATGAGGGCACGGCCCGCGAGCGGGAGGATTCGGGGGTTCTGGAGTTGTTTCTCGAGCCCAACGACTCATCGGTGATCGCCAATGCGGACAACCTCTCTGTGACACCATGGGGCGGGCTGGTCGTGTGCGAGGACAGCGACCTGGACCGGAAGCGGATGATCATGGTCTCGCCGGATGGCCGGGTGAGCACGTTCGCGCACAACGCCCTGAATCGGTCGGAACTGGCGGGCTCGTGCTTCTCACCGGATGGCACCACGATGTTCGTGAACATTCAGAACCCCGGCATCACCTTGGCGATCCACGGCCCGTGGACGGCCGGCGGGGATAAATAGCGTTTTGTTTGGTATCGCTGGTGCCGCACGGTCGGACGCAGAACCTTGAGTGAAGGCCCATCGGGGCCTATCCTCACCGTCTGACGCAAACCCCTATTGGCTTGAGGCAAAAGCAGCAATGAACGAGGCTCAGTTCCGCAATCAGACCGTCCAGGCAAACCGCCGGCACGACAAGGACTCCGGTTCTCCGGAGGTGCAGATTTCGTTGCTCACCAACGACATCAACTTCCTGTCGCAGCACCTCCAGACGCACCGGAAGGACAACAGTTCCCGCCGCGGTTTGACGCTGAAGGTTGCGAGGCGCAATCGCCTCCTGAAGTATCTGTCCCGCACCGACAAGGACGGGTACACCGCCCTGATCGGCCGCCTCGGCCTGCGCAAGTAATCACGAAGCCCCTCGCGGAAGCGGGGGGCTTTTCGTTTCCGGCCCGAGAAGGGTCAGGCGCTCGTCGGGACGTGGCCCTTCGCGGCCCGGGCGTCTGCGAACAATGTTGAAGAAGGGCAAGGGGTGGGGCGCCGGCCACGGCCTGGGTGGCAGTGGGCACGGGGCAGTCAATGACTGCCCGATGCCTTCTGCCTCCGAAACGGGAGTCGGGCCTGCGAGTCAAGCCGAGGATCCGCGACCAAAGCCCCGTTCGGGCTGCCCGCGCGCGGATTCCAGGCGCAGCCGAGACTGGAGACAGAAGCAATGGCATATGTGCGTGTAGAGCGTGAGATCGCCGGGCGAACCCTGGTGCTTGAGACCGGCAAGGTCGCGAAGCTGTGCGATGCGGCGGTGATCGCCCACTACGGCGGCAGCACCGTGCTCGCGACGGTTGTTCGCGCCAAGCCGCGCGAGGGGCTGGACTTTTTCCCGCTCGCGGTCGATTACCGCGAGAAAGCGTCGGCGGCGGGCAAGTTCCCCGGCGGCTTCCGCAAGCGCGAGGGCGCTCCCAACGAGAAGGAAATCCTGACCATGCGGATGATCGATCGCCCGATCCGTCCGCTCTTCCCCGATGGCTTCATCGACGAGATCCAGGTTCAGTGCTGGGTCATGTCCCACGATGGCGAGAACGACACCGATGTGCTCGCGGGGACCGCGGCATCGGCCGCGCTGGCGATCTCCAACGCCCCGTTCGAGGGCCCCACGGCCACGGTGCGGGTGGGCCGCGTGGTGACCGATGACGGCCTGCGGTACGTGTTGAACCCGACCGTCACCCAGCTTGAGTATTCCGATCTCGACATGGTCCTCGCCGGCCACAAGGACGGCGTGAACATGATCGAAGTCGGCGCGGCCGAGGTCGATGAAAAGGGCGTGTTCGGCGCGATCGAGTTCGGTATCGAGGAAGGCATCAAGCCCATCCTCGGCCTGATCGACGAGCTCGTGAAGAAGGTCGGCAAGGACAAGGTTCAGGGCGAGCTGGCTCTGCCGCCGGGCGAGGTGACCGAGCAGGTCCGCAAGGCGGTCGAGGGTCAGTTGACCGAGGCGAGGAAGATCCCCGGCAAGGCCGCCCGCGGCGAGCGTGTCGACGCGATCCGCAAGGCGATGCTCGAAGAGTACTTCCCCCTCAAGACGACAGGGAACTACGAGGACTTTGTCTCCAGCCAGAAGCGCCACAACGCTGCGAAGGAGGCGTTCAAGCGCCTCGAAGAGAAGATCACCCGCCGCCTGATCGTCGAGAGCGGCATCCGCGCCGACGGCCGCGGCCCCACGCAGCTCCGGCCCATCACCTCCGAGGTGAGCGTGTTTGAGTACACGCACGGCTCCTCGCTCTTCCAGCGAGGCGAGACGCAGTCGCTCTGCTCGGTCACGCTCGGCACCGGCAAGGATGAGCAGATCATCGACGGCCTCCTGCCCGAGTACTCCAAGAAGTTCACGCTGCACTACAACTTCCCGCCGTTCTCTACCGGCGAAGCCAAGCGCATCATGGGTCCCGGACGTCGCGAGATCGGCCACGGCGCACTCGCGGAGCGGTCCCTGCTGGGCGTTCTTCCCTCGCCGGAAGAGTTCCCGTACACCATCCGCGTCGTGTCGGACATCACCGAATCCAACGGCAGCTCGTCGATGGCCTCGGTCTGCGGCGGGTGCCTCGCGCTCATGGATGCGGGCGTGCCCATCAAGGCGACGGTCGCGGGCATCTCGGTGGGGCGGTTCTCCGACGATGCCGACACCAAGGAGATCTTCGTCACCGACATCATCGGCGAGGAGGACTTCTTCGGCGATATGGACTTCAAGGTCGCCGGCACCCGCGAGGGCATCACCGGCATCCAGCTTGACCTCAAGGCCCGCGGCCTCGTGCTCTCACAGATCGAGCGCATCTTCGAGCAGGCCCGCAAGGGACGACTGGAGATCATCGACCTGATGGAGAAGACGATCTCGGCCCCGCGTGCGGAGATCAGCAAGCGTGCGCCGCGACTGGTCACGATCCACATCAACCCGGAGAAGATCGGCAAGCTGATCGGACCGGGCGGGAAAATGATCCGCGGCCTGCAGGACAAGTACGGCGTCACGATCGAGGTCGAGGACGACGGCACGGTGATGATCGCGGCGCCCAACGGCGATGCGATCGATCTGGCACGCTCCGAGATCGAAGCGCTGTGCGAGGAGATCAAGGTCGGCACGATTTACACCGGCAAGGTGGTCTCGACGAAGGACTTCGGTGCGTTCGTCGAGCTCGCCCCGGGCACCGACGGCATGTGCCACATCTCCGAACTGGCCGAGGGCTTCGTGAAGAACGTGTCCGATGTCGTGAAGATCGGTGATGTGATCAAGGTCAAGGTGATCCTGGTGGACGACCAGGGCCGCATCAAGCTCAGCCGCAAGGCGGCGATGGCGGAAGAGACCGTTCAAGCTGGGTAAACCAGCGAACTGGGATGATCTGTTTGCGCAAGTCCATGCTTTGCATGGACTTGCGTCTTTTTTGGGCCGGCTCCGCGCGGTTTCGGGTATGGGCCGCCCCGAACCCGGGTGGAAGTTATGCACATCTTTCCGCGCGGGTCTTTGCGGAATCATCAACCTTTGGTAGTCTGCTGTCGGTTCATGTGTTCACCGTGGCGGGATCTGTCCCGCTGGCAAGTCAATTTGAGGGTTTCGTGTCAGTGCAAATGCGGGTGCTGGAGCGGCGGCGCCAACGTGTTGCAAATGTGCACGCGATGGTTGTAGTGTGTAGCAGGGGCATCGACGCCGCCCCACCCCGATGCGCCGATACGGCCGCTGCTGAGCTCCCATGGGCTCGCGTGGCGATGGCAAGCGGGTTCCGTCATGTCTGAAGGCAGTCCGAAGCAAATCATCGACGTCCAAGGCGCCGTCAAGTGGTTCGACCCCAAAAAGGGCTTCGGCTTCATCGTCGGCCCTGAGGGGCAGGACATCTTTGTCCACTACTCCAAGATTCAGGGGGAGGGGTTCCGCGTGCTCAAGGATGGCTCCGCCGTCGCCTATGACGCGGAGTTGACCGATCGCGGCTGGCACGCCACCCGCGTGGTTCGCATGGACCCGACGCCGCTGGAAGTCACGATCCCGCAGCGCAAGACGTACACGCGTTCGCCGAGGCGTTGAGCCGGGGGTCCAGCGGGGGGCCCGGGGGGGATTCCACATGCCAGTGCCTATGAGCACCCGCACACGCGGCGGGGGGTGGCCGTATGCTGCGTGGACGGCATCCTGGTTCTGGTATCCGCGATGCGGCGAGATGCCGATGATTGGGGAGTTGCTTTCCCCGATGAATCCCCGAAACGAGCCAACCCCTCCTAGCGACGCTCAGGCGGAGCGAGTTGATGCCCCTGATGTGGGTGGTCCAATGCGCGCGGCGACGGATTCTCCGACGGGCCGGGTGTTTCAGCGGCTGGATACAACCGCCAAGGCGCCGTACCCCCGTTCGTGGTATGTCCGAAAGCTGTTGTGGTTTCTGGCGTGGCACCTGCTGTACCGGCCGACGCCGCGGGCGATGCGCAGGTTTCGCGTGCTGCTGGTGCGGCTGTTCGGCGGGAAGGTGCCGTACACGGTGAACCTGCTTCCGTCCTCGCGGATCTGGCACCCCTGGCTCTTGACGATGGGGGAGCACGGGTGTCTGGCCGATGGGGTGATGGTGTACAACCTTGGACCGGTGAGCATTGGGGCGCACACCGTGCTGTCGCAGGATGCGTTTGTGTGCGCGGGGACGCACGACTACACGCGGCCGAACCTGCCGCTGCAACGACCGCCGATCACGATCGGGGCGGGGGTGTGGGTGTGCGCGAAGGCGTTCATCGGGCCGGGGGTGACGGTTGGGGATAACGCGGTGGTCGCGGCGTGCGCGGTGGTGACACGCGATGTGCCGCCGGATGTGATCGTGCAGGGCAACCCTGCGGTGGTGGTGAAGCCGCGGCGGATGAGAGATGGAGATGCGGCGAAATGACACAGCGGAGCCTCACGATCACGATCGTCACCGGTCCCTGGTTTCCGACGCCGCCGGGCCCATCGGGCGCGGTGGAGCGCGTGTGGGGGGATCTGGCCCGCCACTTTGCGAGAATGGGGCACCGTGTCACGGTGCTCTCGCGCGCGTTTGAGGGCTTGCCGACCGATGAGGAACGCGACGGAGTGCGGACGATCCGCCTCACGCAGTGGAAGCAGGGGAGCAACGTCAAGATCGACCTGATCAAGGATGTGTTCTTCTCGACGCGGATGTTCCTGAAGTGCCCGCGGGCGGACATCGTCGTGACTAATGCGTTCTGGCTGCCGGCGATGCTGTCGGTGTTCAAGCGGAGCGCGGGGCGCATCTCGATGAATGTGCAGCGCGTGCCCAAGGGGCAGATGTGGCTGTATCGGCGCGTTGATCGGCTGAGCGCGGTGTCGAAGGCGATCGCCGATGCCATCATCGCCGAGCGACCGGAGATGGCCTCGCAGGTGCGGATCATCCCGAACCCGATCGACCTTGGGTACTTTCGCCCGCCGCACGCGAGAGATCTGGACGGGTCCGGCGGGCGGGGGCGAACGATTGTGTTTACGGGGCGCATCCATCCGGAGAAGGGCATCCACGTGCTGGTCGAGGCGTTCAGGATGCTGCGCGGCGAGTTCCCCGATCTGAACCTGCGACTCATCGGCCCCGCGGCGGTAGATCGAGGCGGTGGGGGGGATGAGTATCTTTCGAAGCTGCGATCGCTTGCGGGCGATGCGCCGGTGGCGATCTCTCCGCCGATCTATGACCGCGCACAGCTCGCCGCGGCGTTACAGGAGGCTTCGTTCTACTGCTACCCATCGCTGGCAGAGCAGGGGGAGGCGCAGCCGGTGGCGCCGATGGAGGCGATGGCGACGGGGCTGGTGCCGGTGGTGTCGGACATCCCGCAGTTCCGCGATTACCTCACGCCGGGCGAAACGGGCGAGGTCTTCAATCATCGGTCGGGGAACCTGGCGGAGAACCTGGCCGCTTCGCTTCGGAGGGTGATCGCGGACCCGGACCGGACGCGGCGCATGGGTGAGGCCGCGGCCGCCACCGCGCAGCGATTCGGGTATGAGCAGGTCGCCGCGCACTACCTTGCCGACTTTTGCGAGCTGCTCGGCGAAGTTCCGGCGGCGAGCGCGGCGGGCACAGGGGCGGCTGCATGAGCGGGGCATCTTCGCGAATCCGCGTGAAGAACCCCGCGCAGGGCGGTAGGTATGTCTCGCCGTGGTCTGTGCGGGAGCGGCTGGGGATGGCCGCGTGGATGGTGGTGAGCACGCTGCTGTTCCGCACGACCCCGAAGCAGTTGAACCCCTGGCGGCTGATGCTGCTGCGGGTGTTTGGCGCGAAGATCAGCGGGTTGCCGTTTGTCGCGCCGAGCTGCATCATCAAGCTGCCGTGGCAACTGACGCTGGAGGACCGCAGCGCGCTTGGACCGAAGTCCGAGGTGTACAACCTGGGCCATGTCACGCTGAAGGCCAGGTGCGTGGTCAGTCAGTACGCGTACATCTGCGGGGGGACGCATGACCTTTCCGACCCGATGCTCCCGCTGCTGGTGGGGGACATCGTGATCGGGGAGGAGGCGTTCATCGGCGCGAAGGCGATGATCCTGCCGGGGGTGGCGGTGGGTGAGGGCGCGGTGCTCGGGGCGGGGGCGGTCGCGGCGAAGGACCTCGAGCCGTGGACGGTGTATGTGGGCAACCCGGCGAGGGCGCTTCGTAAGCGGGAGCTGTCGGACACGAGCCGCTGAATCCGCGGCGGTTCCGGGGCAGGGCGGATTACTTTGTCGCCTGCATCCAGACGTTCATGCCGAGTTCGAAGTATCCGTAGCGGGTCTTCTCGGGCGCGAAGGGCGTGTGCTGCATGATGGCCCGGATCTTCTTGACCGAGTAGCTGTCCTCATGCTCGTCGATCTCTTCCGGCGAGACCATGCGGAGCAGTTTGAGCGCATCGAGAATCGGGCCTGTCCAGCCGGATGGCGTGGTCATGATGTAGACGCCGCCGGGCTTGAGCACGCGGTGGATGTCGGAGATCAGCCGTTTGAGCGTGTCGACCTTGATATGCTCGAAGACCGCGAGCATGGTGACGACATCAAACATCCCGGACTCGAACGGGAGCGCATCGGCCTTGTAGACGTCGATGTGGGTCAGCTTGACGTTGTCGGGCAGGCCCTGCGGCGGAAGGGCCGGGTCCACCATCTTGTCGAGGCCGAACTTCTCGGCGAAGTCGGTGCCAATCAGGAAGAAGGGGTAGGAACCGCACCCGACATCGAGGATTCTGCCATTGCGGCGATCGCCCGGAATCAGGGAGTTCGCCTTCGCCGCGCGGAGCTTTGCGAGAGTCGGCTCGAGAAGTCCGTGTCCTCGTGTAACGCGATCGGATGACAAGCGGCCTCACTTTCGCTGAGCGATTCGAGTTCAAAGTGGTCCGCGGATATCGGCTGAAGACGGTCTTGACATGCGGACGAGGGCGTGAATCTTACCCGCTGGCGTGCCGATAATTGTGTCGAGTAGAATCGAGGCGTGCTGGCCTGATCACGCTCTGTCGGACTTCGTGGGGAGCCCGATTCGGGTCACGCGCAGCGGCGAGGAAAGGGTGTCCATGCGATTAACGGTCGTGATACCGGTGTACAACGAAGAGACGTACATCAAGGACATCGTTGCCGCGGTGCAACGGGTTGAGGTTGAGAAGGACCTGGTGATCGTCAACGACTGCTCCACCGACCGGACTGGGGAGCGCATCAATGAGCTGGCGCGAGAGTATCCGAACGTCTCCGTGTTTCATCACGAGGTGAACCAGGGGAAGGGCGCTGCGCTGCGGACGGGGATCAGCAAGGCAACCGGGGACATCGTCATCATCCAGGATGCGGACTTGGAGTATGACCCGGGGGAGTATCCGAAGCTCATCGCGCCGATCCTGAGCGGGAACGCGGATGTGGTCTTCGGCTCGCGGTTTGCGGGCGGCGAGACCCGGCGGGTGCTGTACTACTGGCACAGCCTGGGGAATCAGTTTCTGACGCTGCTTTCCAACATGGTGACCAACCTGAACCTCACGGACATGGAGACCTGCTACAAGGTTTTCCGTCGCGAGGTGATCCAGGGGATCACGATCGAGGAGAACCGCTTCGGCTTTGAGCCGGAGATCACGGCGAAGCTCGCGGCGAAGAAGGGCCTGCGGATCTACGAGGTGAGCATTTCCTATCGCGGCCGGACGTACGAGGAAGGCAAGAAGATCGGCTGGCGCGACGGCGTGCGGGCGATCTACTGCATCCTGAAGTATGGCTTGCTGCGATGAGCACTGGCGTCTGCCATGCTGAGTCGTTGCCGCGAGGGGCGCCAAGAGAGCAATCGAGATGAGCATGCTGCACGCGATGGGTCTGGTTCTGCTCTTTTGGGCGGTGATCACTCCGGCGTTCATCGGGTACGGGCTTGTGTTGCGGTCGTGGATGGGTGATCGGGAGATTTCTGCCGACCGCGTCGTCGTGAGCTTCTGGCTCGGATTGGTTGCGGTGGTTTCGGCGCTCCAGATGACACATTGGCTCTGGCCGGTCCAGCCGTATGTGACAGTTCCGCTGCTTGTGATCGGATGGGCCCTGCTGGGAGTCGGGAGCGGGCGGCGGTTGTTTGGGTGGTTGCTCGGCTCGTGCTCCGCAAGGCCGCTCACCGCCGCGGCGATTGCTGTGATGGTTATCTGGATGTGCAATCGCGCGATCGGCCCCAGCGAGTATCAGGATGCCGGCATGTATCATGCGCAGGCGGTTCGGTGGAATGTTGAGTATCCGATCGTCACGGGGCTTGCGAACCTGAATACTTGCCTCGCGTTCAACTCCTCTGCGTGGCTCTATGACGCCATGTTTGAGGCTGGTCCTCTTTCGGGGCGGGGCAACCACGGCCCCACATCGCTGCTGCTCGTGTGGCTCGCGATACCGGGGATCATCGGTATCGCGAGTTTGCTGCGGCGCACCGACACCGCCGGTCCGGCCGACATGTTCGATGCGGTCCTGCTTGCGCCCGTGATCCATCTCATGCTTGGGCCGGATACGGCCAGCTATCGCACGGATGTCCCGTGTATCGGTGCAATCCTGATTGCCGGGGGGCGCCTGTACCGTGCGCTGCTGCTGTCGAACAGCGAGCTGCCGCGCAGGTCCCAAGGCGTGTTCACTGAGTTCGCGACAGTCGCCCTGATCTGCTCCGGCGCGGTGATCTTCAAGCTTCCCGCGGCGGTTCTTGGCGGGATGCTCACGGTGATGTCGTTCTGGCTCTGGTGGCGGGGTGCGGATGAGCCGATCGCGGTCCGTATCCGAAGGAGTGGTGTGGTCGTGTCGGTGTGCCTGGCGATCGGGTGCGTCTGGATGGCCAGGGGGATCGTGATCAGTGGATATCCGTTGTTTCCGATGCCCGGGCTGCGAGCGCCGGTGTCGTGGAGCCTGCCGGAGCATGCGGTTGTGGCTATGCACGCATGGGTGAAGCAGTGGGCTTGGCACGAGACAATACAACCCGAGCGAGCGTTCATGGGGTGGGAGTGGGTGGGGCCGTGGCTGAAGAACTTCGCGAGATGGGACCCGTTCAAGTTCGTCTATCCAGCGATGATTTCCTGCGGCCTCGCGGGGGTCGGACTGGTGGCCGTGTGGTGCAAGCGCTGGCAAGCGTGGCCGCGAAACTATCTGTTGTTCGTGATCCCGCTTGGGGTCGGGCTCGCTGCGTGGTTTCTCACCGCACCGTCCTCGCGGTGGTCGAACGCAATGGCGTGGTTGCTTCTGAGCTGGCTGGCGGGAGGCCTGATTCTTGGGATTCGGTGGGGCTCGCCCCGGCGCGCCCTGATGATCGGGGGCATCCTGGCCGTTGCGATCATTGTCCCGCCCGTGATGGCCAGACTGGTCGTTCTGAATCGAGTCATGGAGCGCGGCCCTCGGGCTGTGCTTGACATGCTCTTCTTCCCGCCGGGTTCGGATGGCGGATTCCACCCGAACCCTCCGGTGGAGCTAACGAAGTTTGTGACGGACTTCGGACTGGAACTCACCGTTCCGGTCGATGACGATCGAGTCTTTGACGCGCCGCTCCCGGCGACCCCGCATCCTGTGAAGAATCTGCGACTGCGCAAGCCTGGGGATCTTTCCGGAGGGTTTGAGCTTGTCGGCGGAACGTGGGATCCTCCGCCGACGTGGCCGAACAAGGGCAACACCTGGTACGAGAAGTGGATGCAGCGACGCGCAGCAGATCAGGGACGATGATGCCATGCTCATCCCGACGGACTGAGCACCGACGACGTTGATCGGGGAGGTCCGGCAGTGGTGCGTCGAACCGATCGTCGCACCAACGCGTCATGGCTGTGAATCCGCCGACACTTTGGGCTCAGGCTCCGTCTCCAGTGCCGCGGCGGGCAGGGCGTCATCGGAAAGCTCCAGCGCCGGCCGGGCGGCGCGGAGGGAGGAGAAGGCCTGTTCAGACAGTCCGCTGCGCCACAGGAAGGCACGCTGAAGCCCGGTGAAGCCGGTGGCCAGCGATTGGGCCGCGGCATCGTCGAGGGGCGTTGAGCTCAGGTTGAGCTCTTCGAGCGAGGCGAGTGTTGAGAGCGCGGCGATCTCGCGGGAGGAGATTGGGGTCCGGGCGAGGTTGAGGCGTCGGAGCGCGGGCATCCGCGAGAACTGGGCGAATGTGGACGGTCCGGCGCGGGTTCCGGCGAGGGAGAGATCGAGGATGAACGGGGCGAGGGGCGCGAGCAGGGCCGCCATCTCGGAATCGGGAATCGCGGTTGCGCCATCGAAGGACACCCAGAGCAGGTTCTGCTGCGGGTCGATAACTTCGGCGTGAACGTGGCGGGCGCGGATGGCGGTGAGGGCGTCGGCGGGGGGGGCGGATCGGGCGGGCGCGGCGGAGAGGCCCGGCTCTGGAGAAGGATCGGGCGTCGGCGCGGAGTCGGGTTCGGCGGCGGGGGCATCGTCCGTCGGCAGCGGTTCGCCGCCCTCGAAGGGCGCGCCCGCGGCGATCCACTGTTCGAGGAGCCGGAGCGACCGGGCATCGGGCTGGGGCCTCGACTTGGGCGGCATGTGATCGCGCGATGCCAGCGGGAGGGTCATGCGATAGATGAGTTCGCTGTTCTCGGGGTCGCCGGGTTCGATAGCGGAGCCGGTTGTGCCGCCGGCGCGGATGGCATCGGGCGTGTGGAGGGCGAGCTTGCCCTGCTGCTTGGATTCTCCGTGGCAAGAGACGCAGTAGCGGTCCAGGATGGGGGCGATCTGCTCGGGATAGATGCCGCGGCTGGAGGCGGGGAGGAGCGCGGGGTCCGCGGTGTTGGAAAAGCCACGGAGCGGCTCGGTGAGGAAGCCCTCGCCATGGGTCATGGTTGCGCCGAGGTGGCCGACGGGGAACATCGCCGCGGCGGAGAGGAGGAGGAGGAGGGGGTATGCCCGGCGTGTGCGGGCGGTGGTCAGTGAGATTGCGGCGAGGAGTGTGACGATGCCGAAGCCGAAGCCGAGCCACTTGTGGAGGGTGAGTGTGTCGGTCCAGCTTGTGCCGCCGGAGTAGGCGGGCTCGCGCTCCAGCAGGAGACCTGAGGCGATGGAAGCGGCGGTGGAGAGGAAGACGAGCCAGGCGAGCGCTGCGCGGGCGCGGGAGGGGAGCTCGATGAGCCGGATGAGCGCGAGAACTTCGAGGGCGATGAGCGCGACCAGCATGCCGATGGGCAGGTGGAGGAGCATCGGGTGGGCGCGGCCGGCGAGTTGAAGGAGCGTGTCGAGCATGGAGGGTGATGATCGGCTACGCGAGCAACTCGGATCGAACCTTGCCGAAGACATCGGTCAGGCGGAAGTCGCGGCCTTCGTGGCGGAAAGCGAGCTTTTCGTGGTGCATGCCGAGCAGGTGGAGGAGGGTGGCGTGCAGGTCGTGGACATCGACGGGGTTCTCGACGATGTTGTAGCTGTAGTCGTCGGTCTTGCCGATGCTGACGCCGGGCTTGATGCCGCCGCCGGCCATCCAGATGGTGAAGCAACGTGGGTGGTGGTCGCGTCCGTAGTTGGTCTCGGTGAGGTCGCCCTGTGAGTAGACCGTGCGGCCGAACTCGCCTGCCCAGATGACGATGGTGTCGTCGAGCAGGCCGCGGCGTTTGAGATCTCGTACGAGCGCGGCCTGGGGTTGATCGACCGCCGCGGACTGGAGGCGGATCTCGCCGGGGAGGTTGTTGTGGGCATCCCAGCCGCGCATGTAGAGCTGGATGAAGCGGACGCCACGCTCGGCGAGGCGGCGGGCAAGGAGGCAGTTGGAGGCGAAGGAGCCGGGCTTGGAGACCTCGGGGCCGTACATCGCGAGGGTTTCGGGGTCTTCGCCCGAGAGGTCCATGAGCTCGGGCACGCTGGTCTGCATGCGGTAGGCCATCTCGTGCTGGGCGATGCGGGCGCGGATCTCGGGGTCGAGGCTGCGTTCCATCTCGCGGGTGTTGAGCGCGGAGACAAGGTCGAGCATGCGGCGGCGGTCGGGGCGCTCGACGCCGGCGGGGTCGCGGAGGAAGAGGACGGGGTCTCCGCTGCCACGGAGCTTGCAGCCCTGGTGCTCGCTGGGGAGGAAGCCGCAGCCCCAGAAGCGCGCGGAGAGGGCTTGCATGTTGCCGAAGCCCTGGGAGATGAGGACGACGAAGGTGGGGAGGTTGGCGCTCGCGCTGCCGAGGCCGTAGCTGACCCAGGAGCCGAAGCTCGGGCGGCCGGGTTGCTGGTTGCCGGTCTGGAAGAAGGTGATGCCGGGCTCGTGGTTGATGGCCTCGGTGTGCATCGAGTGGATGAAGCAGAGTTCCTTGGAGAGCGCGGCGGTGTGGGGCATCAGCTCGCTGAGCCAGATGCCGTCCTGGTTGTTGGCGTACTTGGAGAAGCGGAAGATCGAGGGGGCGACGGGGAAGCGCGTCTGGCCGCTGGTCATGCCGGTGAGGCGCTGGCCCTGGCGGATGGAATCGGGCAGGTCCTGATTGAAGCGGCTGCGGAGGCCGGGCTTGTAGTCGAAGAGGTCGATCTGGCTGGGCGCACCTTCCATGTGCATGTAGATGACGCGCTTGGCCTTGGGGCGGAAGTGGACGCCAGGTGAAGCGGAAGGCTGTGGCGATGGCGCGTGCCGGGGGGCTTCTGCGCGCAGCAGCGAGGCGAGTGCGAGCGTGCCCATCGCGCCGCTGACGGACTGCGCGCAGGTGCCGAAGAAGCGGCGGCGGGTGAGGTCGAGGTAGTGTTCTTCTACGGGGTGCATGGGAGCAAATGAGCAAAGGGCAAATGAGCAAAGCAGCAAATGAAAGGCAGGGGAAGAAGAAGGGCAGGTACTAGTCCTGCGTGATGGTTTCGTGGAGGTTCAGGACGGCGTTGGCGAGCATGGTCCATGGGGCGAGCTCGGACCAGGGGACATCGTGCGGGGCGGGGGATGCGCCAACGGTGACAAGCATCGCGGCATCCTGCGGCGAATCGGCGAAGCGGGCGCGGAAGTCGGCGAGCGCATCACGGAGTAGGACGAGTTCGTCCGCATCTGGTTCGCGGCCGGTGCAGCGTAGGAAAAGCAGCGCGAGGCGGGCGGAGTCGTCGCCGCGGGCGTCGGGCGCGAGGAGGATGTGGCGGGCGAGCTCGCGTGCGGCCTCGACGAACTGCTCATCGTTCCAGGTGACGAGGGCCTGGAGGGGTGTGTTGGTGGTGGCGCGGCGGATGACGCAGGCTTCGCGCGTCGGCGCATCGAGGGTTTGCAGCGAGGGCGGCGGGCAGGCGCGCTTCCAGTAGGTGTAGAGGCTGCGACGCCAGAGGTCCGGGCCATCGCCGCGGGCGAAGAGGCGAGTGTTCGAGGCGGGCATGGCGACTTCCTGCCAGAGGCCGTCGGGCTGGTAGGTCTTGACGGACTCGCCGCCGAGCTGTTCGACGAGCAATCCGGAGGAATAGAGCGCGAGGTCGCGGATCTGCTCGGCGGTCATGCGGCGGCGGGGGTAGTACGTAAGCAGGCGGTTGTCGGGGTCGGTCTCGGCGAGGTCGGTGCGGATGCGGGAGGACTGGCGGTAGGTGGAACTGGTGACGATGGTGCGCAGCAGCGCGTGGACATCCCAGCCGCTCTCGCGGAACTGAACCGCGAGCGTGTCGAGCAACTCGGGGTGCGTGGGCCACTCGCCCTGCAGGCCGAAGTCTTCGCTGGTGCGAACAAGGCCGGCACCGAAGAGCATCTCCCAGAAGCGGTTGACGGCGACGCGCGCGGTGAGCGGGTTCTCGGGCGCGGTGAGCCACTGTGCGAGTCCGAGGCGGTTGCGAGGGGCATCGGCCGGGAGTGTGCCGAGTGATGAGGGAACTGCGCGGTGCACGGGGCGGGCGGGGTCGGGCTTGTCGTATTGGCCGCGGGTGAGGACGAAGGTCTCCCGCGGGGTTGGGAGCTCCTTCATGATCATGGTGCGCGGCAGGTCGTCTTCGAGGGCCTTCTTCTCGGCGATGAGTTTCTGCTGCGCGGCTTCGGCCTCGCGATATGCGGGGAGGAAGGCGCGGCGCCAGGCGGAGGCCGCGAGCTCTGCATGCTGCGCGGAGAGTGCGGCGGGCGGAAGGAGCGCGGCGACAAGCTCGTGCGGGAGCTCGCCCTCGCGCGGCTTGGCCGAGTAGTAGTACCCTGATGCACCGCCCGTATTGACGATCTTCAGGACGACCGAGTTTGCGCCGGGCTTGAGGGTGATGGCCGCGGCATCCTGATCGGGCAGTACGCCGCGTTCGACGTTGCGTGAGGCAGCCTCTGCGCCGTTGACGAAGAGGCAGAAGCCGTCATCGCTGCCGAGGGAGAGATTGAGCGTGCGCTCGGTTGGTGAGTAGATCGTGCGGCCGACGTAGAAGATGTTGGTGCCATCGCCGAGAGAGACCGTCGCGTTGTCAACGAGCTTGAGATCAAAGGCCCATCGCGGGAGACTCTCGCCGAAGGAACGGGCCGCGGTGATAGGACCAGATTCGGGGCCGAAGGCTTTGTCGAAGAGTTCCGCACGCGGCGCGGTGAACGGACCTGCGACATGCCAGCGACCGATCGAGGCGGGGAGCTGCGCGAGCGCGGCATCGTTGATTGCGCCGAGAGAGAGGCGGATGCGGGAAAGGCTGTGCGCGGCGTAGATCGAGCGGAATCCGAGCGTGATGCGGAACTGTGTATCGGGCGTGGCCGCGACGGGCTGCTCGGTGAGCACGACCAGCAGGCGCTTGCCGGGCTTCTGGTGGCCGGCGATGGCCCAGCCTTCTTTGTCGGAAGCGTCGAGGACGTTCGCCGCGGCGTGATTGCCGTTGGCTTGCTCGTGGTCGGCCCATGCCCAGCGGAGAGGGATGTCGGTCCAGGGGGCATCAGAGGACTCGGACGCATCCCCATCGCGCGAGGCGATGCGGACATCGGTGAGAACCGCGTTGCCGTTGAAGTTGCGGCCCGCGGCTTTGGCGGGGTCGCCATCGGGCGCGGTGGCTTCGATGAGCAGGAGGCGGAGCGCGGCGGGAGTGTCATCCCCTGCGCGGAGCGTGATGATGTAGTCCTCGACGGCGGGGGGCTGACCGGTTGCCCGGATGAACTGTTCCGGCTGGATTTCGAGCTTGGTGGCAGAGTCGGAGGATGCGGCGGAAGTGACGGCAGGGGTGGACCAGGCAATGCCGCCATCAGCGAGGAGCGCAGACATGAAGGCTTCGCGCTGCTGGGGCTCATCGGGCGCGATCTTCGTCATTGCCGCCGCGGCATCGGCGATCTTCGCTTCGACGGCCGCGATCTTTGCCTGCTGCTCGGGCGCGGGGACGGACATGAACGGCTCGTAGGCACGCTTGGAATCCGCGGTTTGTGAGTAGAGCCCGGGTTCCTCGATCGAGTTGAAGAAGGCGTAGAAGGAGAAGAAATCCTCCTGCGAAATTGGGTCGAACTTGTGGTCGTGGCAACGGGCGCAGCCCATCGTCAGGCCAAGGAACACCGATGCGGTGGTTGAGGCGCGGTCAACGGCGTACTCGACGAGGTACTCGGCATCGATCGCGCCGCCCTCATCGGTTGTCACGTGATTTCGGTTGAAGCCGGTGGCGACAAGCTGATCGATCGTGGGCTCGGGGAGGAGGTCGCCGGCGAGTTGCTCGGTGAGAAACCGGTCGTAGGGCATGTTGTCGCGCAGGGCGCGAAGGACCCAGTCGCGCCACGGCCAGAGCTGGCGGCCGTTGTCGGTGTGGATTCCGCAGGTGTCGGCGTAGCGGGCGGCATCGAGCCAGGGGACGGCGAGTCGTTCGGCGAGGCGGGAGCGATAGGGCTCGGTCGTGAGGAGCCGATCAACCCAGCGCTCGTAGGCGTCGGGCCGAGAATCGGACGCGAAGTTGGCGAGTTCATCGGGCGTGGGCGGAAGTCCGGTGAGGTCCATGAAGATGCGGCGCAGCAGCGTTGCGGGGTCGGCCTCGGGGCTGGGCGTTGTGCCCGCGGCTTCCTGCGCGGCGAGGATGAAGCGGTCGAGGTCCTGCCGCGGCCACGATTCATCGCGCACGATCGGAGCGTGATGAGCGGCGGGTGGTACGAACGACCAGTGCGGCTCGTAGTTCCCGCCCTGCTCGATCCAGGTACGGAGGAGCTGTTTCTCGGCATCGGAAAGCGGCCGCTTGTTAGCGGAAGGGGGCGGCATGACCTCATCGGCATCGTGCGAGTTGATGCGCTGCCAGAGCTGGCTGGCGTCCGGATCGCCGGGAACGAGCGCAGCACCGCCTGGGCGATCCGCAGTCGCGCTGGCAGGGTCATCGAGACGGAGGTCGGCCTCGCGCGTCGCGGCATCGGGCCCGTGGCACTGGAAGCAGCGGTCGGAGAGCAGGCGGCGGATGTCGCGGGAGTAGCGGACGGGGGCGGGGGGGGCGGGGGGGGCGGCGGAGTGCGCCGCATCCGGTCCATCAAGTTCGGCTCGCGGTGAGATGGTGCTCGTGGTTGCGGCAATGGGCAGAATGACAGCGGGAGTGCCGACTGGACCGCCGGTGCGGGACGCCGCGAACCCGGCGAGCAGGCCGACTGCGCTGATTCCCAGCGCGAGCAGCCACGCGGCCTCGATTCGTCCGGTGTTTACGCGCCTCGAACCGGGCATACCGCCCTCCGGGTAGGAGTGTTGAGTCTAACACAAGTGGCCGATCCTGCCGCGGAGTTTGTGCGGATGGAGCAAATGGCGGTAGCATGGCACCGGCGGCGGGGGGATGAGCAATCCGGCTGGGACCGGCGAGGAACACAGGCATGTCCACGGGATCAGTGACCCGACGTCAGGCGATTGGAACGGGAATGGGCTTTGTTGCAGGCTTTGCCGCCGCGCCGCTGGTGCGGGCGGGGGGAGTGGGGCGGGCGTCGGCAAAGTCCGGTCGGGGGCCGGTCGTCATGGGCTCGGGCGGGCATACCTACGAGGTGCAGCACGACTGGGCGATGCTGCCGCCATCGCACGCCTTCGGGAATACCCACGGAGTGTGCGTCGATTCCAAGGGGATGGTGTACGTCAAGCACACTGTGCACGCGAGCAGCTCATCGGGTGATGCGGTGTGCGTGTTCGACCCAGAGGGGAAGTTCGTCCGGTCGTGGGGGGCGGAGTTCCGCGGCGGCGCGCATGGCCTCACCCTCAGCAAGGAAGAGGGGGGCGAGTTCCTGTGGCTGTCGGATTGCAATCGCGCGGTGGTGCGGAAGACGACGCTGACCGGCGAGACGGTGCTCGATCTCAAGTGGCCGGAGGATTCCGGGCTGTACGGAGGAGTGGGGGAGTACAAGCCGACGAACGTCGCTGTGGTGCCGGGGGATGCGGTGGATGCGTCGGGCAAGCCGCATCCGATGCGCGGCTACGTGTTTGTCGCGGATGGATATGGGAAGTCGTGGATTCACGCGTTTGACCCGAAGGGCAACTACGTGCGCAGCTTTGGCGGGCCGGGCAACCAGCGCGGACAGACATCGTGCCCGCACGGGATCGCGATCGATTCGCGGCAAGAGGGCGAGCCGCGGCTGGTTGTGGCGGACCGGAGCAACCGGCGATTGCAGTATTTCACGCTGGATGGACGGCACGCGGGGTTCGTGACCGATGAGCTGCGATCGCCGTGCCACTTTGATACGCACGGCGAGTTGCTGCTGGTGCCGGACCTTGAGGCGAGGGTGACCCTGCTGGACAAGGACAACAAGCTGGTGGTGCAGCTTGGGGATGGAGAGAACTTCGGGCTGAGAGACAAGCCGCGGGAGCAGTTTGTGGTGGGCAGGTTCATCGCGCCGCACTCGGCGTGCTTTGACAACGAGGGGAACATCTTCGTGGTGGAGTGGGTGGAAGTCGGGCGGGTGACGAAGCTGAAGAGGGTGGGGGCGTGAACATCTTTGAACTGATATGGTTTGTGTTCTTTGCGGCCTGTGTCGCAGCGGCCGCCACGATCGGAGCTGCATGGCTTGGATGGCCCGGTGGCGTGCTGGGTGCGGGTTTGGGCGTGCTGCTGGTCTGGGCAACGCTGTTCTACATGAATCGATCAACGATGGAGGATGCGTGCTGGCGTGTCCGCGTTGTCCCGTGTGTGCTTCCGGAACCTGGGGGTTTGCAGCAGGTACTGGCGGGCGATGGTCTCACGGTTTCAGAGCCAAAGACCACGGAGAGCGTGAGGGATTCAGCAAGACGGTTGCTGGGGATCGAGGCGTATCGCTTGTGGCGTCACTGCTTGGAGTGGAGTAGTGCAACCGAGTCAATCGTGGTTGGCGGCCCCAATGGCGAGTCGGTGTTTGTCTGCGCGTCGGAGCCAGAGTCCGCTCCGCGGGGAGTCCAAGTCCTCGTCCTCCTTGGATCCGAACATGTGTTTCTGGATCAGATCGAGAAAAAGCTCAGAGTGCTTGCAACTCCCCAACGCACCAGGGATAGCTCACAGGCTGTCCGTCCCGATGGGGAGAATCGCAAGTGAAAGCACGTGCCGTGAAACTCGGAATCACGACCTTGATTGCCGCGGCAGTACTGATATCCGTGGCAATCGTGTGCGTCCTTGCTCTCTGGTTTGTCACGCGCGGCGGGTCCATCGCACCAACAGCGGTGATAACTACGTCAGACGGACAGCGATGGACACTCGCAACCCAGTTGAATCCGAACGGCACACGCATCGCGGTGATCACGGATGCCAACAGCCAGATCGTGTTCACCGGGTCGATGCGATTCAGCGACTACAGCCGCTGGTTCGTGTATGGCAGCGCAGGGGAGTTCTGGGTCTACAGCGGGGACATCGGAATTCTGTACTACTCGCGCGATACGGGCGGGCTTTGGGTGGAGCAGTCTTGGATCGCAAGTCTCGCGACTTCGAAGATGCCTCGTGAGTTCTATTCCAAGCTGCCGGATACGAGCCGGAAGAGAATCGATCCGGCCTTCGTGCTGCCGTGATTGGGTGCTCAGCCGCGGATCAACCGCCAAATCGTGCCCAGCAGCAGCACCAGCAGCGGCGCGCCGGCAATGAGTCCCCAGCGGATTGCCTGCAATGTCTCGGCCTGCATCGCGGGGATTGTCGGCATCGCTTGTGCCTCTGCGCTCCGGACGACCATCTCATCCTGGCCCGCGAGCCAATAGACCGCGGCCTCAAAGAGCTCGAGGTTCCCCGGCACGATCGGCACCGGCCGTCCGGCGTTCCCGGTCATCGCCTGCGTGGTCAGGTCATCCAGGAACCACCCGTTGGAGCCGACGACGAGGAAACGCTGGCGCTCCTTGCGATCCGGGAGCGTGCGTTCCGCCGCGGCGGCTGCGATCCACGGGCCTTTGCCGTTGTCGCGTGCGGAATCTTCCTGCGGCGGGTTGGCGAGCAAGGGTCGCTGCGCGGCCGGGGTTTGGCGGAAGCGGAGCCACTCGCTCTCGCCCCACGTTCGGTCATCATCGTTGATCACGACCACGGGCCAGGCACGCAAGGCGTCCTTGGCGATCTCGATTGGCGTGACCCACGGGAGCTGCGTCCGGAGAGACTCGATCGCCTGCGCGACGGCGTGGTCCGCGCCGGGCTGCGTGATAAACAAGTCCGCGGAAACGGTCGGCCCTGACGGCGTCTGCATCTGCCGAAGCAGCGGCCGGCCTGAGTCGATCTTCAGGCCGAACATGTTCTCGGTGAACTCGACCATCGGGTCCTTCTGACCGATGGCCGGGAGCGTTGACGGCGCGACCGAGAGCAGCACCGGGCGGCCGGTCTGCGCGACAGCCTGAATGGCCCGGGACAGCTTGATCATGCGGGCCGCGCCATCGGGCGTTCCGGCGTTGGTCGAGATCGTGACGAACACGACCGGCCTC
This sequence comes from Planctomycetota bacterium, assembly GCA_023432465.1. Classification (GTDB taxonomy): domain Bacteria; phylum Planctomycetota; class Phycisphaerae; order Phycisphaerales; family UBA1924; genus JAHBXL01. The sequence goes on from JAEYUO010000032.1 coordinate 27,684, forward strand.
TTGCCGTCGGGATCGACACGCGCGATCGAGGGCGGATCGGTGTCGATCCCTGCGGCCCACTCGACAACGCTGATCCCTCGCATCCCCAGCCGCGCGATGAGGTTGGCGAGCGGGGCGAACTCTGGGGTCAGCCGCTCTGCCTCGGTCGCGCCGTGTGTGAGGATCACGATCGGGGCCTTCTCCGTGCTGATCGCCATCAAGGCCCCGGCGAGCAGTTCCTCCGCACGTGCCCGCATGTCCGGCTGCGGCCCGACATCGGTCACGCCCGGGATTCGCCGCGGGAACAGCGCCTCGACATCCACGGCCGCCAGCGCGGGACCGCCATCGGCCCTTGGTGGGCCGATGACCAGCGCGGCGCCTGCCCGCTCGAGCACGCGCGCGGCGGAGGTGATGCCAACTCGCGGCAACAGATCGATGGCCGCGACGAGTTGGGCCGCGCTGTCGCGGAGTTCGTTTGCGCGTTTGGCCAGCGGGGAGATGCCATCCTGCACGGCGAGCGGGACTTCGGTATCAGGCAATCCCGACAGGCTGCTCAGGCTTCGGGCAAGCTGGTTCGCCTGAGATTGCAGGCTGGCGACGGGTTTGCGGATCTGGGAAGCGGCCAGATCGAGTGCGGGGACGGGGCTGCGGCCGATCGTCTGATTCAGCGTGATCTGTGCGGCCGCAGAGTCCTTCTTCGCATCGTTGGCGGCCACGCGGCACAGCCCGGCGGAGTCCGAGAGGTATCGCTTGACCGCGGCGGCGTTTGACGCATCAGTCGGCACGAGATCAGAGATCCTCGTGAGCGATTCGCCGATACCGTCGAGCTCTGCCGCGATGGTCTCGACGCTCGCTGCTGCGCTGGCGACACCGTCTCGCACGGCGCGCAGCTCGGGTTCATACCGCTCGACCAGCCGCGCCAGCACGCTGTCGAGGTCCGCCGGGCCCTTGGCGGAAGCGACATCGATTGCTGTAACACGCAGATTCGGGGTCGCCCGGGCAAAGTTGTCGAGCACATCCTGCGTGCGGCTGAGCGCCCGAGGCTCCACGCCATCGAGGTTGGTGACGATGACCAGTTCGTGTGGACCGTTGAGGCGCGACAGCAAGTCGGTTGTCCGCTGCGAAAGCTGGTGCTGGCGAGAGGCGGTCGCATCGACACGATGCGGGTAGCGGTCTGCCAAGACGCCCAGGAATCCGACGACCGCGCTGATCGCGAGCAACAGTGCCGCGGCCTGCAGGCCGTAACGCGTGCGGCGACGGGCAGCGCTGTGCACGGGGTTGGCCGCGACGGGCCGCTTCGTGCCCGGCTTTGACGACTTGGTATCTGGCTTGGAGGTCATCGCCACCTCCGGGATTGCAGGGTGATCGCGGCGAGGGCCACAAACCAGAAGGAGCCGAGCACGAAGAACGCGATCGTGGATGTATCGATCAGGCCGCGGGCAAAGTCGGCCACGCGGAAACTCGGCGACAGCTTAAAGAGCAGCGCTGCCCACTGCTCCGGCGCTTGCGCTGCCAGCCGCGAGGGCGCCAGGTCGAGCACGAACAGGACGAAGAGGGTTCCGAGGAAGGCGAGCGTCTGGCTGCTGGTCAGGCACGAGGCGAGCGTTCCGACGGCCAGATACAGCATGCCCAGCAGGACGAGGCCGAGGTACCCGGCGCCGATCGCGCCGTAATCCGGGCGCGAGAGCCACGCGAGCACGCCGACGAACGCCAGTGTCGGCAGGAGCATGGTGATCAGGAAGAGCACCGAGGCGAGGTACTTGCCCATCACGATCGTCCACTCGCCGACGGGCGAGGTGAGCATCGGCTCGATGGTGCCGGAGCGCAGCTCCTCGCTCACCAGCCGCATCGAGATGGCCGGCGAGATGAACAGCAGCAGGCCCCACCAGATTCCGAAGAACTCGCGAAGCTCCGCCGGATTGCCCGGCACGAGGGTGCGCTGCGCGAAGAACACGGCCGACAGGCACATGAACAAAGCGATGACGACCCATCCCAGCGGGATTCGGAAGAACGAGCCATACTCGCGCATCGCAACGGTGAGAGCACGGCTCATGCGGCATCTCCCGTTTGGGCGTGGGATGGCCGGTCCGCGCTTGCTGCGGGTGGGGGCGCATCCTGCTCGATGACTCTCATAAACAACTGTTCGAGCGTCGGCGACTGCCGGCGCAGGTCTCGATAAAGAACGCCGCCAAGGGAAAGCGTGCGGGCGATGGGTTCGCGAAGGTCGGGGTGAGACGGCTCGGGCAGGATGACCAGACGCACCCACTCGGCGATGTGGATGCCCGAGTCCTGCTTCTCGCCGAAGATCGGCTCGCGTGCGATGCTCGCAACGCCCGGCAGGGCCTTGAGTTTCGCGGCGATGCGGTCGAGTTCGCTCCGCCCGCCCGTCTCAGGATCAGCGCGGGTCTCGACGTACATCTCAAGAGAGTGCTTCGCGGGCACCTGCTTGAGCATGCGTGCAAGCAGTTCCGCCGGTGCGCCATCGGCACGGATGCGCCCCCGCGCGATGATCACGACCCGGTCGCACGTGCGCTCGACCTCGGGCAGGATGTGGCTGGAGACCAGGACTGTGCGGTTCATCGCCAAGTCGCGGATCAGTGTCCGTGTCTCGCGGATCTGAGTCGGATCGAGCCCGTTGGAGGGCTCATCGAGAATGAGCACTGGCGGGTCGTGGAGAATCGCCGCGGCGAGGCCCACGCGCTGCTTGAAGCCCTTGCTCAGGTGACCGATTCGACGGCCCATGACCTCCAGCAGTTTGCACTTGTCGCCCGCCCGCAGAATCGCCCGTTTGCGGTCACCGCGACGGACACCGAAGAGCTTGGCTCGAAAGGACAGGTAGTCCTTCACCCTCATTTCGGGATACAGCGGAGCGGATTCCGGGAGGTAGCCCAGGCTTCTACGGGCGGCCAGGGAATCGTCAATGGTGTCGTATCCGCAGACCTTGATCCGGCCGGATGAAGGTGGGAGAAACCCTGTAACCATCCGGATGGTCGTGGTCTTGCCCGCCCCGTTTGGGCCAAGAAGCCCGACGACCTGGCCCGGGACGATATCCAGGCTCACATCCTGCACGGCAGGGAAAGAGCCATAGACCTTGCTCACATGGGAAATCTGGATCATGATTCGCGGCCGTGCGAACGCGGTTTCGACCCAGCGCGGCAGGAACGTCCGGTTGCCGTCGCGTGTGACCAGTTAGTTTAGGCTAAGCAGTTCGACCCGCCGATTGATACCAAGAGCACCCCAAAACCGAGATGCCAGTACAATAGGCATCCAGGGGTTCGGAGTATGTCAGTGCAACGCCCAAAGCTTCTCATCGTTCGCGGACCGGCGATTCCGGCGGACGACTTGGCGCGCTTGCTGAAGGATCGCTTCGACATCGTGATCATGCCGCCCGATGCGGAGCCTTCGATGGAAGCGGCATCCGTCGAGGCGGTGTTGTGCGATGCCGCCCAACTCGGGCAGGTCAGCCGTGTCGCCGGCCCCTCGCCGGAACTCGATGCGCTCTCGGTGCTCACGGCGTTGTCCGAGGGCGTGTGTGTCTCCGGGCTCGACGGGACGGTGCTCTGGGCCAATGACCGGTTCAGGGCGTTCGACGACCAGACGCGGGCACGGATCTCTGCGGTCTGCAGGCGGGCCTCGCAGCAGTTCGAGGAGCAGATGCTTGCCCAGGAGGCCGCGGGGTTCTCGGGCGGGCGGACAAACAAGTTTGAGGTCGCCTCGCCCGATGAGTCGCGGTTCTACGAAGTCGTCGTCTCCCCGATCCGCTCGCGCGACACTTCGCGGCTTGAGCGCGTCGCCGCGCTGGTGTGGGAGGTGACCGCGTCACGCCGGTATCAGCAGAAACTCGATGCGATCGACCGCGCGGGCGCAGAGCTTGTTCGGCTCGATGCCGAGGCCGTACGCAAGCTGCACGTCGCCGACCGGCTGAAGCTGCTCGAGCAGAAGATCATCAAGTTCTCGCACGAACTCCTGCGGTTCGATCATCTTCTGGTCCGGCTCATCGATGAGCGGACAGGCAAGCTTGAGCTGGTCATCGCGTCGGGCCTCCCGCCGGAGGCGACGGAGGTGGACCTCTATGCCCAGCGCGAGGGCAATGGCATCATGGGGTACGTCGCGGCGACCGGCCGCAGCTACCTGTGCCCCGATATCGACAAGGACCGTCGCTACGTCACGGGCATGTCCGGCGCCCGATCGAGCCTGACCGTTCCGCTGCGTCTGCATGACAAGGTGATCGGTGCGTTCAACATTGAAAGCGAGCAGCTCGCCGCGTTCACGGAAGAGGACCGGCAGTTCGCCGAGATCTTTGCGACGCACGTCGCGCTGGCGCTGCACATCCTCGACCTGCTCGTCGTTGAGCGGTGCGCTGCGGGCGAGACGGTGACCGGAACGGTCGAGGGGGAGCTTGATGAGCCGCTCGACGACATCATGCGCGAGGCGGACTGGCTGACGAAGCTCGCCGATTCCTCGCCGGAGCTTCGGGACCACGTTCAGCGCATCGTTGCGGATGTTCAGTCGATCCGCCGCCGAGTCCGCGAGGCCGCCAGCGGGCCGCAGAACATTCTGGGCGCGGAGAAGGTGCTTTCGAACATCCAGGTGGACCCCGCGCTGGCCGGCAAGAACGTGCTCGTCGCGGACGATGAGTCGAGGATCCGGCAGATCATCCGGGATGTGCTCCGCGGCAAGGGCTGCCGCGTCGTGGTCTGCAAGGACGGGGGCGAGGCGATCGCCGAACTCATCTCCTCTCAGTCGGCGGGAGAGAACGCGAGGTTCGACCTTGTCGTCAGCGATATCAAGATGCCGGACCACAACGGGTACGAGGTCTTCTCCGCGGCCCGCAAGGCGTACCCCGGCATCCCTGTCATTCTGATGACAGGCTTCGGCTACGACCCGCATCACTCGATCGTCCGCGCATCGCAGGACGGCCTTCAGTGTGTGCTCTTCAAGCCGTTCCAGATCGAGCGGCTGCTCGACGAGGTGCGCAAGGCATTGGGCATCGTCGTTGAGATCAAGGGCTGACCGCCAGGATCAGCCGCATCCGGCGAACCAGGCGCTCAGGAACGCGAAGATATCCGCGACGCCGATGCCGCTCTGGCCGTCGATGTCCGCCCTCGGTTCCTGTGCGAACCACGAGGCGAGGAACGCGAAGATGTCCGTGACCGTCCGCAGGCCGTCGCTGTTCCAGTCGGCCAGGCAGGGTGCATCCAGCAGCGCGATGTCTGCGCCGCTGATGATCCCGTCGCCGTTGAGATCGAAGTAGCTCCAGGTCTCTCCCGTTCCGACCGTAACGATGCCATCGACAGCGCTGTCCAGGTCCCGCGGCCCGCCATCCTCGGTCTGTATCACGGTCTGCATGATGGCTTGGTCTGCTGGTCCGGCAATCTCATCGCCGTCGCAGTCGCCGAAGGTCTCGTTGAAACCGGAGTCGGTCCAGATGAAGTAGGCTTCGCCCTCCGTCGCACACGGCATGCCGAACAGGGCGGTCATGCGCCATCGTGTTGGGTCCGTGAGGTTCTCATCGGACAGCTCCTCCTCTGCCCAGCCGTTGGTCAGGGTGGCGACAGGCCCGCTCAACGGGCCCCCGTTGCCCCCTTGAGCGCCGATGATGAGGTCGCGCAGACCCTCGGCGACGCTGGCGTGGTTGCCCGCGGCGATCGACTGGTCGTATGCCTGCTGCGGCTGGCCCGTCAGGAGTGCAGCGCCCTGGGCGTTCACGGCCCACACGAGCGTCACGGTGGTCCGATCGGTCCCGATGTCGTGCTCGAATCGGAGCTTCACCTGCGGGTCGTACAGGCCGGGCTGCGAGCCGCCGAACACTCCGCTTGCCGCCTGGTAGCCACCGCTTCGCTTAAAGAAGCGCGACTGCACGATCCATGTCTCGCCCGCATCGAAGATCCCGTTTCCGTTCCCGCCCTCGGTGACGATCGTCACCGAGTTGCACCCGCACAACGACAACGACCAGTCCGCGCCGGAGCGTTCGAACTGGGGCGAGGTGTAGAAGTCCGAGTCGATCTGGTCGCTCCATTCGACCGCCCGCGACGCGATCGAGCCGTAGGGTCGGTGCCCGAAGCGAGCGACGTTCGTGAGATACCGCGACCTCGCGGACGAACCGAGTTCCCCGCCCGTGCTTGAACTTCGATCGATATCGATCTCGAGGTTCCCGTACACCGGACTGGGTCCGAAGGCGAAGGGATCGAACGTCGTCCCACCCGCGCCCAGAGTCCCGGGCGGGTTCAACAGTCCCGCGAAGGTCACGTCGAGACGAAACAGGCTTGCGCCGCGTCCTTCCCGCGCGCTCCCCGAATAGGGGTCGGTCGCCGCTGTGGGCGACTGCCAGCCGCGGATCCGGACTTCCAGCAGATCGGGGATGACCCCGTCGGGATGAACAGCGCAGTCGCCACCGGCATCGGTCGGTCGGAGCACAGCGTCATCGGCTGCATCGGTGAACACCGTCGTGGTGTCGCCGGCGTGTGCGCTGGGCGCGGCCAGTGCGATCAGCAGACTTGCGGCCACGATTCCCCGGGTCATCGCACGAGGAGCGTTCATCGCTGGGCCACCTCCCGAACAAACTCGGAGAGCCCGAACTGCTCGACACGGTACCGCATGCCGGCACGGGTCAGGCCGATGAGGCGGGCAGCGCGGGAGACATTGCCGTGCGCCTTGCGCAGCGCCTCCATGACGAGCTCTCGTTCGAGCTCTTCGGCCTTGGGAAGCTCGCCCGTCGCCAGCCGTGCAAGCGACGGAACGCCATCCAGGCCGGCGGGAGCCGCCGCGACTGGAGTGCCGAGGCCAAGATCATGGGCGTGGACGATGTCAGAGTCGCAGAGCATGGAGATGCGCTGCATGGCATTGACCAGCTCGCGAACGTTCCCGGGCCAATAGTGATCGAGAATCGCCTCGCGTGCATCGGGCGAGAGCCGGATCGATTCGCGTCCGTAACGCTTCGCGAAGTTGGCGAGCGTGGCTTCGGCGATGAGCACCGCATCCTCATCCCGATCGCGCAGGGCCGGAATCTTGATCGTGAACGCGTTCAGCCGGTACAGAAGGTCGCGCCGGAACTTCCCATCCGCAGCGCGCTGCTCGAGGTCCAGATTCGACGCCGCGATCACGCGTGTCCGGACGCTCTTGTCTTTGGTGCCCCCGATACGCCGGTAGCGACCCTGCTCGACGACCACCAGCAGCTTCGCCTGCAGTTCAAGCGGCATCTCGCTGATCTCGTCGAGAAAGATCGTGCCGCCCTCGGCCATCTCAAAGAGACCGGGCTTTGCTTCCCGGGCATCCGTGAACGCGCCCTTCTCATGGCCGAAAAGTTCGGCCTCGACCAGAGTCGCCGGAAGCGCGGAGCAGTTGACGTGCACGAACGGCGGATTGTCGTGTGGATCGGCGGAACCGTTGCGATCGGCTCGTTCCGCAGCGACCGCCCGCTGGTGCATGTACCGTGCGAGCACCCCCTTGCCGACACCTGTCTCGCCGAGCAGCAGCACCGTCGGAAGCGATGCACCGGGTTCGTGCCCGCCGGACCCCTGTTCAGAAGCAAGCGGGATCGTCGCCAGGCGTTCGGCAAGCCGCAGCACATCCAGCCATTCGCGGCTTTCTCCGACGACGGACCTCGCTTCCTCGCGAGACTGCTCGAGCCGTTCGTACAGCCGCAGCCGACGGACCACTTTGCGCTGCTGCAGCCATTTCTCGGCCTGCAGCGGCAGTTCCTCGAGCTTGAGGGGCTTTTGCAGGAAGTCGTCGGCCCCTTGCTTCATCGCGCTCACCGCGGTCTCGATCGTGCCGAAGGCGGTGACAACGACCGCGATCCCGTCAAAGCCGTCCGCCCGGGCCTTGCCGACAACCTCAACGCCGCTTCCATCGCCCAAGTTCACATCGGTGATGATCAGATCAAACTCGCCTTCGGCCAGCGCCTTCATGGCTTCCGCGGCCGAGGCGCACTCCACGACATCGTGGCCGCTCCCGGGCGAGCCCGAGCCGCGACGCAGCATGCGCGCCATCGGCATGCGGATCGCCAGTTCGTCTTCAATGACCAGGATCCTCGCCACGCGGTTCTTCTCCTCGGGCCGAGGCCCGGTTCTTTTCAGCCACCTGGGTGGCTGTCTGCCGCCACCACCGGCGGTTTCGACCGATTCGCAATGCGGGGCCAGGAGAGCCTGAAACACGCTCCCCGGGCCTCGGATTCATCGTTCACGGCCGGGTCCAGAGTCATTCTGCCGCCGTGCGAGCACAGAATCTGTCGGGCTATTGCAAGCCCTATGCCAGTTCCGTGGGCTTTTGTGGTGAAGTGCGGTTCAAAGATGCGCTCTCGTAAAGGTGCCGGCACCCCCGGACCTTGGTCCTGGACAGATATCTCGACCAAGTCCCCATCATGGGCGGCCGATGCCCTGACATACACCGACCCTCCTCTGGGGGACGAGTCGATGGCGTTTGCCAGGACCGCGGCGAGAGCGTGCTCCAGATGCCTGGGATCGAACTCCGCGTCGGTAGGAGCATCAGAAGAATCCAGCACAAGCGACACCGACTTCGTCTTCGCTCCCGATTCGTGTGCCTTCAGTACTTCCATCACCCACGGTGTCAGGGCGATGCGGGTCACGTTCAGATCCATGGGCCGCGTGGTCTCCAGGAGCTGAGTGAGCCAGCGCTCGAAGGTATCCACAGTGGAGACAATGAGGCTCAGGTTGTCGCGATGCTCCGACCCCTCGGGTGTGTCCAGTCGTGTGATCTCAGCGAGGCCGCGGATCCCCGCGAGGGGATTGCGCACATTGTGAACGATTCGCCGGACCATCTGTCCAACCGCGGCCAATCGCTCGCGCTCGATCGCTTCACGCTGATACTGGTCCACCATGGAGGCCATATGGTTGACCTCGCTCATCAGTTGACCGATCTCATCGCCCGTCGCGACCGCGACGCGGTGCGAAAAGTCGCCCGCGGCGATGCGTGCGGCCGCCTGTCGAAGCTCGGCAACCGGCCGCTGCACCCAGCGCCGGAGCAGCACCACCCCGAGCACGCAGACCAGCGCGGCGCCGAATGTGACCGCGGCCAGCAGCCACCCAAGCCGCAGCCGCATCTGGTCTGAGAACCCCACCGCCTTGCGCGCATCCTCGAGAAGTCGGAGCTCTGTCCGCTCGATCAACTCGTGCAGGTCAAAGGCCTCGCGCCGTGCGCCGGCTCGCAGCCGCTCATCCCCCGCCTCGATCCATGCCCGTGATCCGTCGATCACCGCGGCGAGTCGATTCCGGATGTTTCCCCACGTCGGGACTCCGATGCGCGATACGTACCAGTCGTTTCGCTCCATCTCATCAAAGTGCGCCCGGGCCCGCCCCGCGGCGGAATCAACCGCGAGTCGCTCGACATCCGTTGCCCGTCTTGGCGCGAGCGAGAGCACCGGGTCTCGCACACCACCAGGGGACGTGTCCTCCAGCCCCGGCGACAAGGCAGGACCGATGGCGCTGGCGATGTCCTCGATCGCCCGTTTGATTTTCCCGAGTTCTCCCAGCGCGATCGACATTTGCTCGAAGGGTGTTGCAACCTCGCGGTGAACTGTGCGAACGCTCCAGCCCGCGGCGGCGACGCTGCCGATGACCGCAAGAAGCAGCGTACCGACCAGGAGCAGAAACTTCACCTGAAGTGACATGCAAACTCCGTCGCGATCGATCGCGAAGCGCTAGCGGAGCGGAAGCGCAGCTCGGCGATCCATTCTGAATGCCGGTTCCGAGCAGACCTGTTGGCGAGGAAGAATAGATCCTCAGCGGCCGGGGACGAAACCCCACTGCCAGCCGGTCTCTGCCTTCGGGCGGCGAGTAGAGGCGACATGGCCATCGATGAACCCCACGTTCAGGCCGTCGTTGTGCCGCAGGCCGGGATGCCAGAACGCATCGCCGGCGAATACTGCCGGGCTGTCCAGAGCTGGTGCGGAATAGAACGGCGTCGCGTCCGCCTGCACCGCCTTCTCGCCATCGATATCCCAGACCAGTGGGACCATCGCATCGGCTTGCGCCAAGAGCGCGGCCGAGAGGCGGACCTGCCGGGCCGATGGCGAGGGTGTGGTGATCTCGCGCCAGTGAAGCCGCGCGTTGAGCCCGAAGGAAACGTTCTGCAGCGGACCCACGCCGCCGCTGTCGCACGGCGCGTTGGCGCGCATGGTCAACTGGCCCCGGACCTCCGCGCAGCGCATCGGGTTGTTGCCGCTGGCATCCGGCAGAGTGTGCGGGTCCTGTGGCCAGGCCCAGAACTCATCCACGCCGTACAGGCTGTCCTGGAACGAGGCGAGGGTGAATGTGCTGGCGGTCGAGTCGCTTCCGCGCTGACCGTGCAGCACGTCGTCGGCAAAGACGGTGAAGTCGTATGTGGTGCTCCGCAGGCTCATCTGGCAGTTGAAGCTGCGGGCAGACGCGATCGTGCCGCGAAGCATCGGCAGGACGATGGCGAGCAGGACCGAGATGATGCCCACAACGACGATGACCTCGATGTGCGTGAACGCGCCGCCACCTCTGGCGCGAGCAGCCCTAAGTGAAGTTGTGCAGCAAACCGCGGGCATGTCACTCCGTACGCACCCATTCCAAGCCGAGCGAGCAGCGTAAGTGTATCAGATCGGCGAACGCCCGCAACCATCCGAAATGATCTGAGTTTTCGATCTATTGTGCGACGGTGTGCGGATCGGATTCGGCTGAAGGCGGCCGAGAATGGCTGGAAGCAGCCGATGCGGCCGCTTCCGCCTCGGCTGGTGAGTTCGCACGAGTGTTCAGCCATCTGGCACACGCGGCGAGCAACTGTCCCCTGTCCACGGGCTTGGCCAGGTAGTCGTCACACCCAGCCGCGACGCACAGCTCGCGGTCCCCCGGCATCGCGTGCGCGGTCAGCGCAATGATGGGAAGCGCATGCCCGAGAGCGCGCAGCCGTCGGGCCGCTGCATAGCCATCGAGCACGGGCATCTGCATGTCCATCAGCACCAGGTCGAAGGGCCTGCCGCCGTCGCTCGCCTCGGCGACCCGCGCAACCGCCGCCGCACCGTCGCAGGCGACCTCCACCTCGGCGCCCGCTGCCCGCAAGAGGTGCGAAATCAGCCTCTGATTGTCTGCACCATCCTCCACGAGCAGAACCTGCCCGGAGAGTTGTCCCGGCGAAATGCTCGACTCGACGGACTTCGTGCCTTGATGGCCCCCGCTTTGCGCATCGTGCCGCTCTGTCACCGGAGCGGCGGTCACAAAGCGGAATCGCGAGCCCTGACCGGCCGCGCTCTGCACGGAGATCGTGCCGCCAAGCAACTCGGCCAATCGCAGGGAGATCGGCAGGCCAAGCCCCGTACCTCCGAACCGGCGAGTCATCGACTCATCGGCCTGCGCGAACGGCTCGAACAAACGGCGCAGGTGCTCTGGTGCAACGCCGATGCCTGTGTCGCACACATCGATGGTCAGTGTCTCGTCTGCGTGGCCGGCGACGATCTCAACCCGGCCGGTGTTGGTGAACTTGATTGCATTCCCGGCCAGGTTCAGCAGCACCTGCCGAAGCCGCGTCGGATCGCTCAGCACAGCCCGAGGCAGAGGGCTGTCGATCCTGACCAGCAGTTCCAGACCCTTGGCCTCCGCGCGCGGCCGGAGCAGCTTCGCGGTGTCCTCGATGATGGTGTTCACATCACACGCGATCCGCTCGATCGACATCTTCCCTGCTTCAATCTTCGACAGGTCCAGGATGTCATTGATGATGGAGAGCAGATGTTCGCCGTTCCGCTTGATCGTGCGGCCGAACTCGTCCCGCTCCTGCGGAGATCGATCGGGCTCCAGCAGCAGGTCCGCGAAGCCCAGGATCGCGGTCATCGGCGTACGGATCTCGTGGCTCATGTTTGCCAGGAACGCGCTCTTGGCGACGTTCGCTGCCTGCGCGGCCTGGTTGGCTTCCTCAAGCCGGTTCCGTTGCCTTTCGAGCTCCGTCTTGGCGGCCAGCAGATCCTCTGCGTACTTCTGAAGCGATTCCATCGTCAGACGGCGATCCGTCACGTTCTCGTGCGAGATCACAATGCGGAGCGGACCCTCCCCTGCGAAGCGGGTCGCCCGGATCATGAACCATCGCTTCTCATCGGGACTGTGGCAGGGGTACTCGTGGGTGAACACCTCCGTGTGCCCGGAGATCACAGCCCGTATCCCGCGAGCGACTCTCTCGGCATCCTCGCTGCACGGACCGGTGGCATTGTCGCACACCTCGAGATAGTTCGTGCCCTCCCACGCATCCACTCGGCCTTCGTTGTTCTCGCCAAACTCCCGCCACGAGCGGTTGGTTGCGATGATGGTGCCGGTGCCATCGAGGATCGAGATGTGGTTCGTGAGCGCATCCACCGTGCCGCGAGCGAACCGCTCTGATTCCAGCAGAGCTTGGGCTGCGGCCCTTTCCCGGGTGATGTCCGCGTGAGAGCCGATCATGCGCACGGCTCGTCCGCTCGCATCCCGCTTGGCGATGCCCCGGGTGAGGATCCACCGCCACGACCCATCGGCGTGGCGCATCCGGAGTTCGAGCCGGAACTCGTTTGCCCGACCGTCTGTGTAACTGCGGATGGCTTCCACCGCGGATGCAAGATCATCCGGATGCACGCGGCTTGCCCAATCGACGTACGTCCACGTCATGTTGTGTTCATGGAGCCCCAGTTGCTCCAGCCACACAGGCGAGAAGTACACGCGATCGGTGCTCAGATCCCAGTCCCAGATTCCCTCGCCGTTCGCCGCGACAGCAAGCTGCCACCGTTCCTCGCTGGCGCGCAAGGCCTCGGTGAACTCCGCCGCGATCCGCAGGGCTCTCTGCCTGGAGCGTCCAAGCGTCAGCACGAGCAGGGAGAGGAGCACGCTCGCGGTCGTGCCCGTTGCCAGCTCCCAGTACACGGATGACCAATCGGTTTCCGCATAGAACGCCGGACGTGCCCGGATGTTGATCATCCATCGACGACCGCCGATCGGCAGGTGGATTGTGTCAAGGTGCAAGACCGAATCCTGCTCCGCGGAAACCGAGGATGGTTCGTCGCCGTCCGAGTGATGAAGTCTCGCATCCTCAGATGCAACTTGTCCATCAAAGATCGAAACGGAGATTTCCTCGTCAACGGCATCGCCGAGGTCCGCGAGGAGCGTTTCGACCAGCATGGGCGCGCTGGCCCAACCGATCAGGCTCCGGACCCGCTCTTCCTCGGTTGTGGGGGGCTTGCCCTCTCGATAGATCGGGAGCAGCATGACCAGTCCGGGTGCGTGGGGCGCCTGCGCCAGCGGCAACATCTGTGTTACGGCAATCTCGCCGGTCCGCATGGCATACTCGGCGGCTTCGCGGAGCTCGGGCCGCGATGCCAGATCCAGGCCAACCGCCGGACGGTTGGTGGCGAGGGGTTCGAGGAACTCGATGATGTAGAGTTCCGGGTGGTCGCCCCGGGTCTGAACCTGGAAGTCCGGCATGCCGTCGGCGCGGGTCGCGGCCACGAACTCATCGAGTTGCTCCCGCGGCACGCGTCGGATCGACCCGAGCCCCTGCAATCCCGGGAACTGGCGTTCCAGCTCGCGAGATTCCGTGTAAGCCCGGAACTCCTCCCGCGTGACGTCGCCGCTCGCGACATACACACCGCGTGTGCCGCGCAGGCCGTCTTCCAGCGAGGTGAGGCGGAGGTTCAGGCCAGTCAGGAAGCGGTCCCGAAGCCTCGCGAAGCGTTCGTGCTCGGCTTCGCGCACGCCGGCGCACGAGGTATGCCAGGCCAGAGCGGACATGCCCAGACCGAAGACCAATACAACGAACGCGAGCCACTGCGCGCGGGTGCGGTGCAGGCTGCGCTCCAGCATGTTCTCGGCGCTGAGCGCGACGTGTCGCACCCGCTTCTGACCCACCAGCTCGGGCATGTCATGGCCCCTGCGTGATCACATTGCGGACCCGGCGAAGCGCGCGAGTCAACGACCTTTGGATCGGGCGGAGAGGGTGGGCGGTTCACGCAATCAGGGACATTCCGTTCCCCGGTCCGGGGCGGCGAATGGTCTCTGAGGCATTGATGAACTTCTGGATGATGGTCCGAGAACCATGGGAGCGGTCATCCGCGCCGCGAGCCGACGAGCCAAACGAGAGGGTGAGCGTGGCCACGCGTTCAGATGCACGGCCCGGCGAACCAGTCCGCGAGGAACGCAAAAATGTCCGGCACTTCGGTTACTCCGTCTCCGTCGAAGTCGGCGTTTCCTGCAAACCACGAAGCAAGGAACGCGAAGATATCCGCGACCTCCACCGCGCCGTTACGGTCCCAATCCGCGCGGCAGGCCGAGGGGAACTCGAACCAGTTGACATCGCCCTCGCTGACGGCCCCGTCCCCCGTCACGTCGAACAGGCTGAAGTTCGGGCCGATGTTGTCGAGCGTGACGATCCCGTTGACCGTTCCATCGACATCGATTGCCGAGCCGTCATTGAACGCGACGAACCACTCGACCGCCGCCCGATCATTGGGTGTGACAACTCCGTCCCCGTCGGTGTCGCCGCGGGTGAGTTGGAAGCCGGTATCCGTCCAGACGTACAGGGCGTCCTCCGGCTCCGCGTAGGCCGTGCCGACGATCGCCGCGGCGTTCCACATGAGCGGGTTCAGATAGTCCGACGGGTCCTTCTTGGACCATCGCTGGATGAGCTGATTCGTGAGCCCGGATGCGCCCGCGTTTGCACCGGACACAAGGTCCGCGAGGGCCTCGGCGATACTGAAATGGGAGCCGCTCCCGATCGACGAGTCGATCGGCTGCTCCGGCTCGCACGCCAAGGCCGCAGCGCCGGCCGGTGTGAGCGGGAATACGAGGGTCACCACCGTCAGGTTGGATGTCGGCTCGTGCGTGAATCGCATGTTGACGATGGGGTCATACAGCCCGACATCGGAGCCGCCGACAATCTGCGAGGCCAGCCGATAGCCGCCGGCTCGCTGGAAGAATCGACCGCTCACGATCATCGTCTCGCCGGGGTCGAGCCGGTCGTCGCAGTTGCCGTCCTGAAAGGCGATCGAAGACTCGAAACACCCGCACATCGCGAGCGCAAAGTCGGTCCCCGTGCGCTCGAAGTACGGCGGAGTCAGCCACGACACATCCAGATCCGCAGCGCTCGTCGGCACGCGGTCCACCAGTAGAGGGTCGGCGATGCGCCCGCCGAAGCGGCCCGACAGGCCGAGCGTGCGCGAGCGGGCCTGCGCGGCGAACTCGCCGCCCGTGTCGCGATCGTTGTCGACATCGATCTCGATGAATCCGTACACCGGGCTGGGTCCGTGCCGGCCTGGTTCATATGCTGTGCCGTTGAGCCCGAGTGGGCCGGGAGGATTCACAAGCCCCGAGAACACGACATCGATGCGCACGATGTTGGCCGACGGCCCGGTGTCCGGAAGGCCCGTGTAAGGATCAGCGTGGGAGGCGGGCAACCATGGGATCAGCGAGACCGAGAGCAAGTCCGGCAGCGTCCCGCCCGCGATCATCGCGCCATCCGCGCCCGAATCGGTGCGTCGGGCCGTCACATCGCCCAACGCGTCAACCCAGAGCGTCCGGCCGACCGAGCCGATCGCCGCGCCCGCTCCCAGCCCGAACGTCAGGGCAAGAGCCATACCGGCATTGATGCGATTGCTCATGTCTGGGCCGCCTCCTCTTTCTGAACGAATGCCTGAAGCTCGTACCGCTCGATGCGGTACCGCAGGCTGCTGCGCTGCATGCCGATCAGTCGCGCAGCTCTCGAAACATTCCCCCGGGTATACCGCAGGGCCTGAATGACCAGCTCTCGCTCCACATCGGCCGCTCGGTGGGTGCCGCCTTCAAAGTCGAAGAGCAGCTCATCTCTGCCCGGCGCGCCCGCGGCGACCGGCCCTGCCTGCGCAGCGGCCGCGGCGGATTCGCCTGGCACCAGCCCCAGTTCAACCGGACCGATCTCTGTGCTGTCGGCCAGCATCGCTGCCCGCTGGCACGCATTCACGAGCTCCCGAACGTTGCCGGGCCAGGAGTGGGCACGCACCGCCTGCTCCGCGGCGGGGGACAGCCGCGCGACCGGTCTGCCGAACTGCCGACAGAATCGCTCGATCATCACCCTCGCGATCGCCAGGACATCGTCGCCGCGATCGCGGAGCGAGGGGATGCGGACCGTGAATGCGTTCAGCCGAAAGAGCAGGTCGCGGCGGAACTTCCCCTCCGCCACGCGGGCATCCAGGTCTTGATTCGAAGCCGCGATCACGCGGACGCGCACCCGACGCTCTTTCGTTCCGCCCACTCGACGGAACTTCCCGCTCTCAACGACGAGCAGCAGCTTCGACTGGAGCTCTAGCGCGGTCTCGGACACTTCATCGAGGAAGATCGTTCCGCCGTCGGCCATCTCGAAAAGACCCGCACGCGCATCGCGGGCATCGGTGAACGCGCCCCGCTCGTGCCCAAACAGCTCGCCTTCCACCAGGTTTGCAGGGAGAGCCGAGCAGTTGACGTGAACGAAGGGCGGCTCGACCGAGCCGGGGATTCGGTTCGCGAGACATGCCTGGGTGTGGATGTGCCGCGCCAGAACGCCCTTGCCGGCCCCGGTCTCGCCCAGCAGGAGGAAGCACGGGAGAGGACTGGGTGGGTCGGATTCGGTCTCCGGGGGCAAGGGTACCGCGGCGAGCCGCGTCGCCAGATCCAGCGATGCCCGCCAGACCGCGCTCGTGCCGATTGCTTCAAACTCCTGATCGCGTGAGCGCTCGAGCCGCTCATACAGGCGCACGCGCTGTCGTACCCGGCGATCCTCGAGCCACTTCGGCACGCTGAGGGTCAGTTCCTCGAAGCTCAGCGGTTTGGTCAGGTAATCGTCCGCGCCCAATCGCATCGCCGAAACCGCAGTCTCGACCGAGGCGTTGCCAGTCATCGCGACGATGACGCCCTCGAAAGCCTCCGGCCCTTCGCGCAGTTCGCGGATGATCTGCAGTCCTTCGCGTCCCTCGGCCGTCAACGCCAGATCGGTGAGCACCATATCGGGAACGCTGGCCGCGAGATATTCCCGGGCCTCTCCGACGGTGGCCGCCTCGGTCACATCGTGCCCCGCCTTGCGGAGCGACTTGGCAATGACAAACCGGAGCTCGGGTTCGTCCTCAATGACGAGAATTTTGGCCACTGGGCACCTCTGAGTGGCCAGCCTTGGCCACTCCGGACGACTCATCATCGATCGGCCCTCTTGGCATCCGGGCCAAGAAAACCGCCCCACGTGCGCCGGGAGCGGATGCGCCCGGATCCCCACGGTCGTGGGGCTGATCCACCAAAATCAAGGTCCCGCCATGAGCGCGGATGACCTGTTGGGCGAGAGCAAGTCCCATGCCCGTGCCGTCAGGCCTCGTTGTGAAGTATGGCTTGAAAATCCGCTCTCGCAAATCGATCGGGACTCCGGGTCCGTTATCCCGGACCTCGAACTCCCAACCTGCGGGCGAGGACCCATCCTCGGAGGGGATTGAGCGGCAGCTGATGCGGACCGCCCGGGAATCATGATCGGGTCGTGTTTGGGCGACCGCGTCCATGGCGTTGGAGATCAGCGCTCCAAGGGCATGTTCAAGGTGCCGGGGGTCGAACGACGCGAGCGGGGGGGCATCGGCAACATCAAGTTCGAGGTCGATCCTGCTCGCCCGGGCCTTGGGCCGGTAGGCCTCGACCACGTGATCCAGCCACCGGCGTGGATCGAGTGTCTGGTGGACGATCTCCAGCGGTCGGCTGGCGTCGAGCAGGTCGCGCAGCCACTGCTCGAAGCGATCGACCGCGCTGATGATCCGCTTCTGATTCTCTCCGATGTCTTCGCGAACGTCGGTCGGAATCGAAGGGGTGTCCAGATCGCGCCGCGATATCTCCGCCAAGCCGCGAATCCCGGCGAGCGGGCTGCGGAGGTTGTGAGCGATGCGCCGGACCACCTCGCCAACCGCCGCCAGGCGTTCTCGCTCGACGGCCTCGTCCTGCATGGTCTTGACCATCCCCGCCATCGAGTTGACCTCGGTGGAGAGCGCTCCGATCTCGTCGAATCCGCGCACGGGGATTCGGTGCGAGAAGTCGCCCGCGGCGATTCTGGCCGCGGCGGCACGAAGATCGGCCACGGGACGAACGACCCATCGACGCACGAGCAGAAGCCCGAGCGTGCACGTCAAGGCGACCAGGAGGAGCACGATCGCGCTCATTCCGAGCAGCCGGCCGCGGATGTCGGTGGCGTGCTCAAGCAGGCCGTGGGTGTCCGCGATGATGCGGGATTCGATCCGGCGGATCAGCTCAAACGAGTTGTCGAGCGAGGTGATCGCCGCCGAAAGGTCGTCGCGGCGGGAGTCGGTGAACCACCGTTCGCTCAGCTCGCGAGACTCCGCAAGCCGGATGCGAAGGTTTGCGAGCGAGGTCTTGCCGGTGACGGTGACCACAGCTTCGTTCGCCACGAGTGTGTTCATCGCGGCGCTGAGCCTGCGGCCCTCGGATTCGAACAGCGCGAGAGGAGCCGGCTCATCCGGCAAGTCATCGGTCCGCTGGTCGCGGACCGCTTCAAGAACCTCCCGCTGACGTTCCACCGCGAACTTGGCGGTCTGCAGCTCGATGAGCGCGGAGGACATGATCTCGAACGGCCGGCGCACCTCGTTGTGCATGATGCTCATGGCCCAGAGGCTCGCACCGACGGCGAGGGTCACGGTCAGTCCGATGACGCCAAGCAGGAGTGCGAACTTGGCCTGGAGTGACATAGTGGTGCTCGGGACGCGGCGATTGCCCGGCCCCGCCACGACACAGACTACACAAATCGTGCTCGACGTGAGGAGCGGGCCTCAGCGGCCGGGATCGAAGTCCCACGCCCACGTGGGCTGCTCGAGGGGCGCACGCGTGGATTCCACGTGACCATCGACGAATGAGACATTCAGCCCACGATTGTGACGCAGCGCCGGGTACCAGTAGCGATTGTTGCTGAAGAGCACCGTGCTGTTGAGCGAGGGGCCGGAGAACAGAGGGTTGGCACCCTGGCTTGCGGCACGCCGGCCATCAATGTCCCACGAGAGCGGAATGAGGCTCGGAGAGATCTGGCCGTGACCCTCCAAAATGCGGCTGGTGAGGATGACCTGCGGAGAACGCCCGGCCTGCTGCTGACGCTCGGAATATCGAAGCCGGACGTTGAAGCCGTACGAGATGTTCTGCGGAGGCTGGATGGCTCCTTCGGAGCAGGGTGTCCCGGCCCATGCCGTCACCGGGCCGCGCACCTCGGCGCACCGGAGCGGATCGTTGCCCTGCGTATCGGGCAGGGAGTGGCTGTTCTCGGTTCCCCATGCCCAGAACTCGTCCACGCCGTACTGGTACTCGATGAAGGTCTCGAGACGGAACGATCGACGCCCGGGGATGTCTTCGTCGTCCCCGCGATTGGGGTGCAGTGTGTCATCGGCGAAGGTCGTGAAATCGAACGCGCTGGAACGCAGCGCGGCAAGACACTTGAACGAGCGTGCGGAAGCCACGGTTCCCTGCGCTGCGGGGAGCAGGAGCGCCAGCAGCGTCGCGAGGATGGCGATGACGACAAGGATCTCGATCAGCGTGAACGCGCGCACCGTCACATCACGCCGATGCGTGGATCGAAAGCGGTTGGCTGATTGCGGCATTGGCCTCACGGAAGGCCTCGTCCTCTCGCGGGTGTTGAACACCTTTGTCCCGCTCTTGGATAATAGTGCGGCGATCAACATTGTTGAAGCCATCAGTCCACGTGGAAAAACCGCGAGCGAAAACAACCAGTTCTGGGGGGCAACTCCCCCGTGCTGCTGGATCTCTACTTGGATCATTCGTGCCAGCCAGCCCGAAGGTTTCAGTCGATCGCTAAAATGTTTGTATTTTGATCGGACTGGCCTCGCCGAGCGGGTACGGTGAGGACGGCGGTCCCAAGAATGCCGGAGACAGGAATCGAACCTGCACGGGGGTTGAGCCCGGCGGATTTTGAGTCCGCTGCGTCTGCCAGTTCCGCCACTCCGGCGAGTGTGGAGCGGAGTGTATGGCCCGGATCGGGTGGCCGAGACATTCCGTGACCAAGAAATGCCAACGGCCGGGGACTGGCCCCGGCCGCGGCGGATACGAAAGAAGACGTGTTTCGAGCCACTCAGTCGTCGCTCAGCACGGATCCTCAGGGGCGCAGACAAGGATGCGTTTCCCGTCGACCAGGAGGTAGACCGCGCCCCGCATGGCGAGCAGCGCCTGGCGGCCGCCGCCCGCTTCGGAGGCGGCGAGCCTGCGGACAAGTTCGAAGTGCTCGTGCGAGCCAAAGGCGATCTTGACATCCGGCTCTTCGAGTTCGGGTTTGTCGACGAGGTTGCTGTCGATCCACTTTCCGGAGCGGCAGAAGAGGGTTTGGTCGGCAACCTGCATCACGGTTGTGACGCGTTGCTCCCGCATGTTGGCATCCCAGAATCGGTTGTCGACATTGGCGCACGCCTGCATCTGGCCGGCCTTGAGATTCAGTGACTGATTCACAGCACCGGCGCCGGCTCTCTCGCCGGTGCGGCTGGCCGCGGTTTCCAGCGCGAGTCGAACCTGTTCATCGTGGTCCCGTGCGGCGACCGGCGCTCCGGAGGGATCCTCGGCGAGGAACGAGGTGTACTCGGTGAGGATGCCCCATCGCATGGAGAGCTTGACCACTTCATCGATGAGTTCCTTGGTGCGTGGGTCGGTGCGGACATCGCCGCTGACTCCCGCCTGGCGGACTTCATCGAGCAGGAACGCGATCTTTCGCGAGGCCCATAGGCGCGGAACGAAGGAGTTCGCCGTCGTGGCGCGGGTCGGATCGATCACAAACTCGAACGAACGGCGCTGACCCAGGTAGTCTCCTTCGAGCTGGAGGCGCACACCCTTCTTGCCGGCGAGGTAACGTCCGAGGACCACGAGTTGATCGCCCTCGAACAGGTCGGGCAGCCGCCCGGGCATCGCATCCATGATGGGAGGCATCCGCGGCGGCGGATCGGCCATGTGACGGGCAGCGAGCTCCGGCTCGCTCATGACAGGCCCGGCGAGACGCCGGAACACGCGGGAGACGGATGACTCAATGTTCTCTCCGGGGAGGACATTGATCGATGCGCCGCGTGCCGCCTCAGCAAGCCGATCGAGCAACGGGGCGTTGAGGTCGTAGCCGACACCGAAGCTGAAGATGCGGCGTTTGAACGTGTTGACTTCGGCGGTGTCGGCGCGGATTCTGCCTTCATCCGTGATGCCCACGGTCGGCATTCCGTCGGTCAGGAACACGACGAGCGGCAGGAAGCCGGGCGTGACAGGCTGCTTCATCGCCTGCTGCAGAGATTCATGGATGTTCGTGCCGCCATTGGCCTGAAGGCTTCCGAGATAGGCGCGGGCATCCGCGAGGGTGGTGGCATCTTTGATGACCGGTCCGCTGCCGAAGCGCTGGACGGTGTCGGAGTAGTCGATGATGCTGAACGCCTCGCCGTTGTTCAGGCCTTCGATCACGGCCAGCGCTGCGCCTCGGGCTTGGTCCCATTTCTCGCCGCGCATCGAACCGGAGCGATCGATGACCAGCGTGACCTCGCGTTTGGGGATGCGGCGGAGGGACTCGGCGGGCAGGGATGGCACACCGCCCAAGAGCAGGAAGTAGCCGCTGGCGGCCTGCACACCGTTCTCGACATCCGGATAGAGCATGACCGATGCGGGGAGCGGATCATTTGACCCGGCGCCGACGAGCAGGCTCATCCGGAATGCGCCTGGGGAGGTGCTCGCCGCGGCGGGGATGTCGAAGGAAAGCTCCTTGTCGGAGATTCGAACGGTGTTGAGCGGATGGCTCGGCGAGTACACGGTGCCGATGAGGCGCTCGGACCGTGCACGACCCGAGATCGACCACTTCGTGCCGGAGGACTCCAGCGATCCCGAGCGGGGAAGGACAAAGTCGATACGCGAGCCTCCGCCTCCGACCGCAGCATCCACATCGAGGACATTCTCGTACGTCAGCGTGATCGTTGATTCGCCGTTGGCCGGCACGGGGAACACGCTGGAACGGATGAACGAGTAGCTCACAAACTCGAGCAGTGCGGGATCGAGGCTGCGGCGGACGATGTCCTCGTAGATGCGGCGTGCTTCATCTGCGGGGAGGACTTTGGCGGTGGGTTCCTGGCCGGGACCGTCGAAACCGAACGAGCGGATCGCAGCGCCGGGCGGGACCGGGATGAGCATCTCCGCTTCCTGCACGGCCGATGCGGGGTTCTTCACGGTCATCCGAAGCGTGGTGGTTGCGACTGATTCCAGCAACTGGATGCTCGCATCGACGCTTGCGACTTCGACCGCGGTGGTTCCGGGGCGGATCGTGATCGCGCGGCCGCGAGCGGCCTGCGGCACGATGACGTTGGAGACGTGAATGTCTACCGCCCCGCTTGGCTGGACGGTGATGGTTGTCGTCGCGGGTTGGGCGGCGAGCGCGAGGGAGACGGATCCCGCGGCGAGGATGATCGAGGCGAGAATGCGGCGCATGGTGAGCCCTCCTTGGTGTGAGCTGTACCGAGGTGGATGGCCACGGAGGGCGAGTTGTCTACGAGAATCTCAGACAACTTGACAACTTGCGAACATCTGCCGAATGCCCGCCGCTGTTTAGGGCGCGTGACGAAGCTCGACGAGAGGTTCACCGGCCAGTAACGCTTCAATCGCCCTGGACATAACCTTCGGAAGATACTCGCGCAGCGACCGATTTGTCAGATTGCCGATTCTGAGCCAGAGAACCTGCGGCGGCGGCGAGAGTCGTGCGACCAAGTCCGCGAAGTCTTCATCTTTCGTCAGAATGACCGGGCCGTCGCTCTCATGATGTCTGAGCGTCCGAAAAATTGAGTCGTCGCCTGCACCCGCCAAGCTCGTTTCGCGGATGTGGATGCACTCCACATTGAACTGCCGCGCGATCCATGGCGCGATCGCCGGCGGGAGTTGGGCATCGACCCAGATCTTCATGCGGCGATCTGCGTGTGAGAGACTCGGCGGGCGGCGAAAGCAAGACTGGCACGGATGTCGTCGGCTTCAAGATCCGGAAAGTCCTTGAGCAGTTCTTCCGCGGTCACGCCCTCGGACAGCATCTCAAGGATGTCGGCCACACGGATTCTCAGGCCGCGAATGCACGGCCGCCCCCCGCATTGGCCTGGGATCTGCGTGATGCGAGCGAGCAGATTCTCTTGTGGCTTAGCCATGTGGGAGTATATACGAGCCCGCTAGGCTGGCCGCGCGGCTGGAGGGTCCTACACCCGCGGCCGGATCGCCGTCGCGTGGACATCCCTGAGCTGCTCATCCGTCACGGGGCCGGGGGCGCCGGTCATGAGATCCTGCCCGGTCTGGGTCTTGGGGAAGGCAATGACGTCGCGGATGTTGGATGTGCCCAGGAAGTTCATGACCAGACGGTCAAGGCCAAAGGCGATGCCGGCGTGCGGCGGCGCGCCGAACTGCAGGGCCTCAAGCAGGAAGCTGAACTTCTCCTTGGCCTGCTCCGGGGTGAGTCCGAGCAGCGTGAACACCTTGGACTGCACGCGCGGGTCGTGGATACGGACAGAACCGCCGGCAATCTCCTGACCGTTGAGCACGATGTCGTAGCCCGCGGAGACGATCGACTCGATGGTGACCTCGTCGTCAACATCCGCCGCGACGAAGGCCTCGGCCTGATCATCGTTCGGCGCCGTGAAGGGGTGGTGCATCGCGACCCACTTGCCCGTGTCCTTGTTGCGTTCGAACATCGGGAAATCCTGAACGATTAGGAAGTTCCACGGTCCGCCTTCGCAGCCCGGCTTGGGGATGAGACCCATGTCCCGCGCAACAACCTGGCGCAGCTCGCCGATCGCCTTGGTGCAGACGGAGTACTCATCAGCGACGAAGAGAGCGGTGTCGCCGGGTTTGAGGCCGAGGGTTGCGACCAACTCGTCCTTCACGCCGCCGAGGAACTTGGCGATGCCGGTCTCAAAGTCCCCCGCGGCGTTGACCTTGACCACGGCGCAACCGCCCGCGCCGAAGCCGCGGACGAACTCGTGGTAGCCATCGGTGATCTTGCGTGTGAGCTTCTCGGCTCCGCCGGGCACGCGGATGGCCTTGACCACACCGCGTTTGGAGTTGAACTTGGGGCGGTCCGCGCCCTTGGCGAGGACGTCCTTGAAGAAGGCGACATCGGTCTTCGCGGCGAGCTCCGAGAGGTCGGTGATCTCAAGGCCGTAGCGGGTGTCGGGGCGGTCGATGCCGAACCGCTCCATGGCTTCTCTATAGCTCATCTTCTGGATCGGCGGGACCTCGTACCCCGTCATTTCCTTCCAGAGGCGGCGGACGAAGCCCTCCATCATCTCGACGACGTGCTCTCGCCGGACGAAGGACATCTCCAGATCGATCTGGGTGAACTCGGCCTGACGGTCGGCGCGAGGATCCTCATCGCGGAAGCACCGGCAGATCTGCATGTAGCGGTCGCACCCGGCGACCATGAGGATCTGCTTGAAGAGCTGGGGGGACTGGGGGAGCGCATACCAGTTGCCTGCCAGGTGTCGGCTGGGCACAAGGAACTCCCGCGCGCCCTCGGGCGTGCTCTTGTAGAGCACGGGGGTCTCGATCTCGAGAAACCCGTTCTCGTCGAAGTAGCGGCGGGTTGTCTGATAGACCTTGTGGCGCGTGGCCAGGGCCTTCTGCATCGCCGGGCGGCGGAGATCGACGTATCGGTACTTGAGGCGAAGCTCCTCATTGGGGAGCTTCGCGAGGTCATCGGGCAGGAAGGGGGGGTTGGCCGTTTTGTTCAGCACTTCGAGCTTGCTTGCGACGAGCTCGACCTTGCCGGTGGCGAGCTTGGGGTTCTCGCCGCCGGTGCGGATGCGGACCGTGCCCTCGATGGCGATGACATCCTCGTTGCGGAGCTTGTCGGCCTGGTCCATGGAGGCCGCGGCATCTTCGCGATCGAAGACCACCTGCGTCAGTCCGAAACGGTCGCGGATATCGATGAAGATGAGGTTGCCGTGGTCGCGGTACGAGTTGACCCAGCCGTTCAGACGGACAGTCTGGCCGACGTGCGAGTCACGGAGTTCGCCGCAGGTGTGCGAGCGACGGAGCATGGGGGTCCTTTCGGAGTTGAGCGATCCCGGCGCGGGCTATCGGCGACCGGGGGCGGAGACTATAGGGAAGTCTCCCTGGGGCTGCGTCGGGGGCTTGAGACGCCGGGAGCGATCTGGCCGTACACTCGGCCCCATGCATCAAGCCGCGGCACAAACATTGGCTCTCGCGGTGGGCGTTGGCGCGCTGGTGAGCTTGCTCTGCGCCCGTCTGCGGATTCCCGCGGTGCTGCCGCTGCTGCTGGTGGGGTTCGCGATGGGGGTGTCCGGCCTGGGGCTGGTTGACGCCCGCGACCTTGAGAGCGGGCTGCGTGCGATTGTCTCGGTCTCGATCGGGCTGCTGATCTTCGAGGGCGGTCTGCACCTCTCGGCTCGCGAGCTGGGCAAGGCCCCGCGGGCCATCCCGCGGCTGCTCACCATCGGCGCGCTGCTCACGGGCGTGGGCGTTGCGTGCGCAGCGAGGTTCGCTGTCGGATTACCGTGGAGCATCGCGGCGGTGCTGGGCGCGGCGTTGATCGTGACCGGACCGACCGTGGTTCAGCCGATCCTTCGTCGCGTACGGCTCACGCCGAGCCTGCACGCCGCGCTGAGTGCGGAGGCGATCCTGATCGATCCCATCGGCGTGGTGGCGACGGTGATGGCGCTTGAGGTCGTGTTGCTGGTCATCGGGGAGCACTCGGCGACCGCAGCGCAGTTGTCGCTCCAGGCGGCGAGAACGGTCCTGGGCGGACTGGGGATGGGCCTTGCCGTCGGGCTTGCGGCCCGCGGGGCGGTCTGGGCGTTGACACGTCGGGCACCGCTCACCGCCTCGGGATTGAACCAACTGGCCATCGCCGCGTGCATGATCTCCGTGGGAATGGGCGAGTGGGTCGCGCCGGAGGGCGGGCTGGTGGCGGCGACGCTGTGCGCAGTGCTGCTGGCCAACCTTCGCACGGTGACGGTGAGGGATGTGCACGAGTTTCACGAGCAGGTATCGGGGCTGCTGGTGGGGACGCTGTTTGTCATCATCGCATCGCGGGTTGACCTCGCGGCGCTGGGCAGGCTGACCTGGCGGGATGGGGTGTTTGTCGGTGCGATCGTGCTGCTTGTGCGGCCGGCGTGTGTGTTTGTCTCCACGCTCGGCACAACGCTCAGCGTTCGGGAGCGGATGTTCGCGGCGTTCATGGCGCCGCGGGGGATCGTTGCGGCATCGGTCGCATCGATCGCCGCAACGCAGCTGAAGTTTGCAAGCCCTGAACTGGCGGCCGAGGCCGCGAAGTTCGAAACGCTGGTGCTGCTGGTGATCGTGGTGACGGTGGCCATGACCGGGACGCTCGCGGGGCCTGTCGCACGGTTGCTTCGGGTCGAGGCGGGCCAGCCCGGCAATGTCCTCATCGTCGGGGCTCACAGGCTGGGGGTGGCGTTTGGCCTGGCGCTCCGCGATGCGGGGATTAGTGTGCTGATGGTCGATTCGAACGACGACCGCGCGGCCGCGGCGGAAGCGTTGGGCCTTCGTGTGGCGAGAGGTGACGCCACCGACCCCTCATGGCTGGAGGAGCAGACGGTGCCGCTGGAAGTGGGATGGGTGGTGGCGTGGACGGGCAACCCAGTGGTAGATCGCGTGGTGGCGAGGTGGGGGCTGAGCCGGTTTGGGGCGGGCCGCGCAGCGGCGTGGACTCCGCGCGGGCTTTCAAGCTCGGTTTCCGCCGGCGAGAAGTCGGGCTTGAAGATGCTCCTGGAACTCGTGGACCGTGTTCAGGGAGGGCGGGTGGAGGTTCGGCGGTGGACGGGCGTGCCGGAGAACCGTGTGCTGCTGGCGGAGATGAAGTCCGGCAAGCTGATCACCTTGGCGCCGGCGGCGACCGGCGATGGATCGCGGGAACTGATTGGTGTGGTGGACGTTCCGACCGGCTCAGCCGCGCGGGGCGCTGCTCCTGCGGCTTAGGCCGCGCGAGCGCGGGCGCGTCCGGCGCCACGGATGACGACCGATGAGCACACGTTGAGCATGGTGCTCCATGCGTCCTCGAGTTCCGAAGTCCAGTCCGCACCCATGGTTTGATGCATCGCGTCGAGCATGGCGTCGCGGGCCATGCCGTAGTGATGCGGGAGGATGCCCGAGTGCTGGTTGCGGGCGCCGAAGTCCATGAGCGAGTTCTCAATGACGTTCAGCCGGTTGGCGCTTCGGATGAGCGTTTCCAGACCCGCCAGGAGGTCCTGATTGCGGCGTGTGGCATCGGTGGGGAACATGGCGCGCAGGGGTGGGTGGGCCTTGAAGAGCCGGGCGAAGAAGGCATCGGCGAGCTGCTCGCCACGAGGGGCGAGGGTCTTCATGCTGGCGCGGACGGCATCGAGTTGATCACTGGTCAGCATGGAGGGGCATCTCCGGCCTCGCGAACCGCCCGGTCGAGGCCGCAGCCGCGCGGCTCGCCTCGTTTCCGGACTGACTGTTGAATCGGTCGGCGGCCGGTATCGCTTGACATCGGAACCCAAAGGCGCCGCGACCTTGGCGGTGTAAATCCCCATCGCTTCGCAGTTTGACGGGCTCCGCGCCCGGGCGGGCGATGCCCCGCGCGGGATGGCGATGGAGGTATCTCGGGGTGCGGGTGGCCGAATGGCGTGTCCGGGGCAGGTATTATCGACCCTTCCGCGTTTTCGCCGCCCCTGAAACACCTTTCCGCCCCTCCGCAGGACCACGCATGAGCACCAACCCCCGATTCGGATTCCGCGATCTGCCCTTCATGGGCGTCATCCACGTGAACAACGAGGCCATGAAGGCAGGATGGCGCATGGGGGACCCGGCGTGGTCAAACCTCGGCCAGGGCCAGCCGGAAGTGGGGGACATCACGGGTGCTCCGGCTCGCTTGGCACAGTTGACGATCGACCCCGCGGATCATGCGTATGGCCCGGTGGAGGGCATCCCGGAGTATCGCGAGGCGATCGCCGCGCATTACAACCGGCTGTACCGCAAGGGCAAGGCCTCGCAGTACAGCGCCGAGAACGTCTGTGTCGCTCCGGGCGGGCGGGCCGCGCTCACCCGCCTCGCCGCAGCCATGGACCGGACGCGGATGGGCTACTTCACGCCGGATTACACCGCGTACGAAGACATGCTCACGACGTTTCCGCGCATCGAGCCGGTACACATCGAGCTTCCGGCGTCGAATGGCTGCCGGATCGATCCCGCGGAGCTTGATCGGCGTGTGGAGCGTGACCGGCTTGGTGCGCTGCTCATCAGCAATCCGTGCAACCCGACGGGCGTGGTTGTGTCGGGCGACGAGCTCAAAGCGTGGGTTGAACTCGGCCGGCGGCGCGGCTGCACGATGCTGATGGATGAGTTCTATTCGCACTTTGTGTACTCGAACAGCCCATGGCCTTCGGGCAAGGGCGTCTCCGCGGCGGAGTTTGTTGAGGATGTGAACACCGATCCGGTGGTCATCATCGACGGACTGACCAAGTGCTTCCGGTATCCTGGCTGGCGGTCGGGTTGGGTCGTCGGGCCCAAGGCCGTGATCCAGGCAATGACCGCGGCGGGAAGCTTCCTGGATGGCGGATCCAGCCGTCCGGTGCAGCGGCTGGCGATCCAGGCTCTTGAGCCCTCCCGCGCGGATCAGGAGACCAACGCGGTCCGGGCCGTGTTTGCGGAGAAGCAGCGACTCACGCTCGGCAAGCTGCGCGAGGCGGGAGTGCGGTTCCCCGTCATCGAGAAGACGCCGACAGGCACACCGACCGGCACGTTCTACGCCTGGGGTGACATTTCGCAGTTGCCCGCGCCGATCAACGAGGGCGAGGGCTTCATGCGGGCGGGCTTCGGTGCGCAGGTGCTGACGGTTCCGGGCGTGTACTTCGATGTGAACCCCGCGAAGGTGCGAACAGGCACATCGCCGCTGAAGCAGTTCGTGCGATTCAGCTTCGGTCCGCCGCGGCAGAACCTCGAAGCCGGATTGAACCGTCTGGTCGCGATGATCGCCTCTCACCGGAAGTGAGCCGCGGTCAGCAGCCTGCGAACCAGAGCGACAGGAAGAAGAAGATGTCCGAGACGGCCAGTCCCGGGACACCGTCGATATCCGCGCTCTCGTCCATCGCGAACCACGCGGCAAGGAAGGCGAAGATGTCAGGTACATCCACGCTGCCGCTCGCGTCAAAGTCCGCCGGGCAGGGGGGCGTGCCGTTGATTGCAAAGTCCGACGGCGACTCGTCGGCCCCGGTGTTGCCGACGCCATCGCGGGCCACGACCTTGAGGCGAGCCTGCTGGGTGTAGATGTCGGGGACGATCCACGTGTGGTTTCCGTCGGGCGCGGTGGCCGCGACGATGGTGGTCGGGTAGGTGGCTCCGCCATCGGTCGAGAGCAGGAGATCGACGTTGCTCACCGACACATCGTCATCGGTGAGCCAGCGGATGCTGACGCTCTCGCCGGGATTGAGGGCCTCGCCGCCGCGGAAGTTCCGGAGGTGGGCCGTCGGCGCGAGCCCGCCATTGGGGCCGGCCTCACCGAGATGCTCAGGAACGTGCATGACGATGCAGTGCATGACCCCGGCGGAGGTCACGATTGCCTGGCAGTTGACCTGGAAGATCTGCTTGCCGGGCATGTGAGCCTGCCAGGCGGCAAGAGCCTGTGCGTTGTGGCCGGCATTGACAACGATCGTGTTTGTGTATGTCGGGATGATCACGATGTCGTTGCACATGACCACGTTGGTGTACGTGTAGTGCGTGCCGTTAATCGACCGCGCGGGGACGCGCGCGATGTTCCAACCGTCGCTGATCATCGCCGCGGCGGTGGTGTCGCAGACCACGTCCTGCGTCGAGCCCGGATTGTTGGGCCAGTCCGCGATGACCGCGGAGTTGTCGCCGGTGATCTGCATCCACATGTCGATGTGCTGCGTGGAGTCGACGGTGGTGGGGAACGGGGTGGTAAGCGTGGTGTCGACGTTCTGGAACTGGTTCCAGTATCCGATGATCTGAGCGTCGGTGAGCGTTGGATTCTCGTTGCTGATGAGGCGGGTCGCCCAGGCATCGCCAAGCCCGTTGAGGTGATAGTTTCCGCCGCCATGGATGAGGGGCAGGACATAGCGCCCGTGGTTTTTGAAGTTGGCGAAGGTGTTGGGGAAGACGTCATCGGCGGGGCGGGGGCGGTTGTAGGTGTGATCGATAATGGCGCGGACGTTGCCCTCGTAGATGTATCGCGGCCCGTAGTCTCGCAGCCACACCGTGTTTGTTCCGGTGATGAGGTACTGCACACGGGACATGTTCGCGCCCGCGGCGATGAGCGCGGAGTTGGCGCTCGTGCGGACGGACGTGCTGTCGCACGCGACGTACAGCGTCGCGTTGCCCTGGTTGGTGATCAGTGCGCCCATCTGAGCCTGGATGGACGTGAAGCTCTTCCATGAGAGGATGATGCCATCGCTCGGTTCATACTCGCCGGGGCATCGGACCGAGCCGGTGGGCGAGGTGATGGGCCCTCGCAGCATCCCGCCGCCATCCTGATCATTCTGCCCGGCGACCAGGGGATTAAGCCGCAGGAACTGTCGCTCGGCCTCGGTGAGGAATCGGGGAACGGGCGGGGCATCGGGGTCAGTCGGGAAGATCAGCCTGCCATCGATCAGCCGCGGCTCGCCGTGAACGACAACAGGTTCCGCGGACGCCGGCCCGGCCCCGGGCTCGCCCATGGCTGCTGAGGAGACGGCGGTCACGACGTGCGCGGCCGCGATGGCAAGCGACAGGCGAATCTTCATCTGGAACTCCGAAAACGCCCGGCCGAGCGGCCGGGAAGGGACTTGACGAACCAAAGCCTACCACATGAACGGCCTGATTCCACCCGTTCGTGCCATACCTCGGGAGGTTCCACGCCGCCGGCTTTCACACTTGGGGGAGTTTTTGCACGAACCCCTCCAAATGGCCCTGGCAGAGGGCGGGCCGCACGATTGACCACCGATGATGCTGGTCTATGGCGTTCCAGCAGTTATGTTTCAGCGGCCGGAACACGAACCGATCCCCCCGCCCCCCGTCCGAGAACGACGGGTCAGGAGTCAACGAGTGCTGAGCAACAAGACCGGAGCCTTGGGCCTCGCCGTCGCTGCGGCTGCGGTGTGCTCATTGAACGTCGCGGTGGTGCACGCGGGTGGCTCGTCGGAGCAGTCGGTGCTGATCATCGACCCGACCGACCCCGCCTCAATTGAGGTGGGGCACCATTACGCCGCCGCGCGGAACATCCCGGCATCGAACATCGTGTACATGCCGCCGGGTGCGACGGACTTCACACAGTTCGGAACAACGCTTGATGCGCTTCTGGGCGAACTCGCTGTGCGCGGTGTCGAGCACAACATCGATCTGGTCGTTATTGCGCCTGCCGCCCAGTTTCGGGTTGCAGCGCCGGGCCTGATCTCCGACAGTTGCTTTCCGGTGAGCAACTTCAGCCTCACCGGGTGCTACTCCATGGCGTTCGTGCGATCGGAAGTGCTCTCGGGCACGCTGAACAGCCAGCATCCCAATCGCTACTTCTCGACCGCGTATTCGACGTTCACGCTCGACAGCCAGCTGCCGTACTTTGGCGGAACCCCGTCGGGCAATGCGGGTGCGAGGAAGTACCTCGCGGCGGGCATGCTGGGCTACACCGGGGAGCGTGGCAACACGGTGCAGGAACTCAAGGCGATGATCGACCGCTCGGTCGCGGCCGATGGAACCAGGCCGGCGGCGAACTTCTACTTCATGTCCACGACGGATGTCGCGCGGAATGTCCGCAGCCCTCAGTTTGCCACGGTCGTCACCACGATCAACAACAGTCTTGGGGGTACGGCATCAACGCTCAGCGGCGTGCTGCCGCCCGCTGCGCCGTCGGTGATGGGGGTGATGACCGGGATCGCCGACTTTGACTGGAGTTCCTCGGGATCGACGATTCTGCCCGGCGCGTTCTGCGACCACCTGACCAGCTACGGCGCGACGTTCACCGTCGCCGACCAGACCAAGGTAAGCGCGTGGATTCGTGCGGGCGCGAGCGCCTCTGCGGGCGCGATCGAGGAACCGTGCAACTACCCGGGGAAGTTCCCGCATGCGAGGATTCATGCGTACTACCGCCAGGGCATGGCGATCGGCGAGGCGTATCTTCGGAGCCTTGAGTATCTGCCGTTTCAGGGGCTGCTTTATGGCGACCCGCTTACCCGCGCCTATGCGTGGCCGCCGAACCTCACCGTCAGCGGCGTGCCCACCGGCCCGGTGGTCGGCCAGTTCGTCATCAACCCGGTTTCGTCGGCGACCCTGAGCGGGCGGAATATCGACAGGACCGAGCTGTTCATCGACGGAGTGAGCCAGGGCACGGTCCAGCCCGGTGGCACGTTTATGGTGAACACGCACCTGCTTGATGACGGTTGGCACGAGGTCCGCATCTTGACCTGGGACAACTCGCAGGCGCGGCACACACGGTCGTGGAGCGGTTCCATCCTCGTTGCCAATGACGGCCTGCAGGCGGCCATGACTCCTCCGACAAACCTGAGTCCCGCGCTCAACGATGCCGTGGTGTTCGGACTCTCGGCGCCGGGTTCCGGGCTGCGAGAGCTTCGACTGCTGGCCAATGGCCGCGTGGTCGCAAGCCGGTCGACGAACGGTCCGGTTACGCTCTTTGGCCGAAACCTCGGGCCGGGCCGCGTCAAGGTGCAGTGCGAGGCGGTGTTCAACGGCAACTATGTCTCGCGCAGCGAGCCGGTGGAGCTGAACATTGCCGCCGAGGGTTCCCCGCCCGCGGCGATGGCGCCGGTGGCACACAGCTACCTGAAGCGGATGAAGCGCAACCGCGGCGCGGTGGTGGAGCTTCCCGCGGCGTACGCCGACCAGCTCGGCGGGGCGACATTCCAGCTTGTGTCACCTGCTTCGAATGCCTCGGTATCGCTCTCTGGTTCGTCCGCGTTGGTCATTCCCGGGCCGAACATTTCCGGCAACGACACGTTCCAGTTCCGGGTGATCACGCCCTCAGGCACATCGAACACCGCCACGGTCACGCTGTGGTACGCGTGCGAGGCGGACTTTGACGGGAACGGAGCGGCCGGAGTCCCGGACATCTTCGCGTTCCTGAGCGCGTGGTTTGCCGGCAACCCCGTGGCGGACTTTGACAACAGCGGGGGGGCTCCGAGTGTCCCGGATATCTTCGCATTCCTCAGCGCGTGGTTTGCCGGTTGCCAGTGACTTCGTCCATCCGCGGAGTCAGACCAGCACAATGTCGTTCTGGATGCAGCTTGTGACGATCGGTCCGCGCGCCGGGTCGACGTAGACGTCAATCTCATTGCGGCAGCCGAAACGGCCGTCGAGGTACACCCCGGGCTCGATCGTGAACCCGGTGCCGGGCAGCATGCGCCGCGTATCGCGAGTCTCCAGGTTGTCGAGGTTCATCCCGAGCCCGTGGACTCTTGCGCCGGGAGAGAGGCTGTGCCCCGTGCGATGCTTGATGTACGCGCCGTAGCCAAGGCGTTCGAGGGTCTGATGCGCGGCATCATCGAGTTGCCAGCCCTCGACTCCGCCGGACTTCCAACCCTCCGCAGCGCGGGCGAGGGACGCATCGCGCGCCGCCCGGACGGCATCGAACACCTTTCGATGCTCGTCGGAGGGGCGCTCGCCGGCGAACGCCGTCCAGGTAATGTCGGCGTAGATGTTCTCATCTCCGGGTGATCGCGCCCACAAATCCAGCAGGATCCAGTCGCCGCGGCGGATCTCGACGGGCCTTGAACCATCGGGCTCGTAGTGGGGGTCTGCCGAGTTCGCATTCACCGCGACGATCGGTCCGTCGGGCCACTCAAGGCCCTCGGCCTTGAAGCGCGTACGGATGAAGTCCGCCGCCTCGTGCTCGCGGATGCTCCGGCCGGACTTCAGCCGGTCGCGGATCAACGCGAACGCCGCGTCTTTGATGCCCGCGACTGTGCAAGAAACTTCCGCGTGACGTTTGACCGCGCTGGCGGACCAGCACGCGATGCTCGCCTGGATGAGATCCGCGGAAGAGACGACCTCCGCGCCGACAGCGCGGACAAGCTCGATCGTTCCGGCATCCACGGTGCCGACGACCGGAAGGGCATTGCCGGGCGAATACTCCATCGCGATCCGCCGCGTGCCTGCGAGCGTCTGGCCCAGCCAGTCGTGGAGTTGCCGCCAGGAGACGAAGATGTCCCGGGCAATACCCGCCCGCTCGACATCCTCAAACTGTTGGGCATCCAAGGCCTGAACCAGCAGACGCGGCTGGCCCCGCGCCGGGATGAACAACGCGGTTCTCCGGGTGGTGACCCGCTTGCCCGGCAGAAGCAGCCCCAGGACCGCGTTGCTGCCGCGAAAATCGAACACGAGCCATCCGTCGATCCGAAGCTCCTGCATCAGCGCCTGTGCGGGTGCAAAGTCCATTCCAAGGCCTCCTGAGAGCGGCCCGGCAGGGGGGCGAAACCCGGCCCGCCCGGTGCCGAAGGCAGAGAATAGTCCGCGGAGGCCCGGTGCTGAATCGAACTCCGGGGTTCTTCGAATATGATGGGATGATGTCGGGCGGGAAAAGCTGGGAGCGTTCCGAGATGATCGCCAATGGCCAGTTTGCAGCGGAGATGCTCTCGGCGAGCGCGCACGGACTTGCCTCCATAACGGCCGACCGACTGATCAGCCGGCGGCCGCAGGTCCTTGCGCGCTATGGCTCGGATGCGCGGAGCGCGTGGCGTGACAGCACGCTGACTCGGATCGGGTATCTGGTCGCCGCGATGAGCACCGGGACGCCGGCGGTGCTGGCCGAGCAGCTTTCCTGGGCGCGCACCGCCCACGAGGCCCGGGGCGGTCCGGATGCAGCGGCCGACTTCGACGAGGCCATGCGTCTGCTTGCTCAGGTCTTGCGTGAAGAACTGCCCGGCGATCCCGGAAACCTCGCGGCTCAGTATGTGGAACTCGGGCTCGCCCCGCAGGCGATGCCGCGGAATGAGGCGGTCCTGGCAACACCTCAGCGGCGGCTTGTCGCGGACTTCCTGCTCTCGATCCTGGAAGGCGACCGACGCAAGGCCAGCCGGATCGTGCTGGACGCCGTGCAGCCGCGGGGCGACCGGTCCGCGCTCACGGTTCGCCAGGTGTATCTCGATG
The DNA here is from genome assembly GCA_023432465.1 of Planctomycetota bacterium. Classification (GTDB taxonomy): domain Bacteria; phylum Planctomycetota; class Phycisphaerae; order Phycisphaerales; family UBA1924; genus JAHBXL01. The sequence continues at coordinate 62,723 of JAEYUO010000032.1, forward strand.
TCCTGATTCCAGCGCAGATCGAACTGGGCCGGATGTGGCACATCAACGAGATCGGCGTCGCGGAGGAGCACTTCGCCACCGCGACGACCCAGCTCATCATGTCGCAGCTCTACAGTCACCTCCCGCAGGGCCCTTCCAACGGCAAGGTCGTTGTCGCGGCCTCGGTGGAGGGCAATGCCCACGATGTGGGAGTTCGCATGCTCGCGGACCTGCTCGAATCCGAAGGCTGGAGAGCGGTGTATCTTGGGGCCAGCGTTCCCGGAGGCGACCTCGCCAGCTCGGTGGATCGTTACCGGGCGGACCTGGTCGCGCTGTCGGCGGGGCTGGGGAGTCAGCTTCCGGCTCTCGCCAGCGCGGTTGAGAGCATCAGGTCGCTGCCGCGGCCTGTGAAGGTGCTGGTGGGTGGCGGCGCCTTCCTTGGAGTCGATCCGCGGGCAGCGGGCGGCGAGGATCCGCTCTGGCGGCGAATCGGCGCGGATGGCTTCGCGGCGGATCTCGATGGAGCGGTGGCTCAGGCTGGACGGCTTGTCGCCCGCACACCTTGAGACGGTGGCTGGTCCACCTACGACAACAGGCCGCGATGAACGCGGCCTGTTGCGAGTGACGAGATTGTTGATCGACCGCGATCAGGCGCGGCGGCGGCGGGCGATGGCGAGGCCGCCGAGGGCCAACGCCGCGAGGCTGCCGGGGGCGGGCACGGCTGAAGAGGTGAACGAGGCGGTCGCCTGATATCCGGTGGCCGTGGCCACGGGGTTGGCGAAGCTGAACGCGAACGCTTCCTGCGTAAACGTCTCCCCGCCGAGAATCGGGCCGGAGAAGGTCACGTCGTTGCCCTGGAACTCGCTGGCACCGAAGCCGAACGAGCTTGAGAGAAGACCACCGGAGAAGGTGATCGTCATCAGCGGGTTGTTGGCGCTGTCCCAGAAGTCGATCTGTCCGCCGCCGAGCACGGCGAACGGAAGCGGGCTCAGGAGCGACACCGCGGTCATGGTGAAGCGGGCATCGGCGAAGTTGGGCGCCGCGAGGCCGGGTGTCTCGAGCGTCAGCCCGGGTGCGAGCCAGCCGCCGGTCAGCAGGCCGGTAGAGGAGTTGACCTCAAACAGCGGGGTGTCAGGGCCCATCGCCGGATCCGCGAACGTCACGATCGTGGCGGCGTTGGCCGAAGCGGTGACACCGGCGGCGGCGATGGCCGCGAAAACTGCATAGTTGAACGAACGCATCATGTCTTTGTCTCCCCGGGAGTGCCTCCCGTGGAACTACCATGACCTATGCGTAAGTTTCTGCAATCAAAGGGGTTGTGATCTGCGGCGGATTTCCGTTACCGGACGCGGAATGACCGCGATGCGCAGCGGAGATCGGCAGTTCTGCCTGTCTTGCCGTCGGTGTGTGTGGCGAGGACTGGTTTTATGGGAACGGGATCGGCGGTCCGTCGGGCCGATAATCCAGGTCGTCCCATCGAGAGAGCGTAGTGATCTCTCGGGAATCGACCAGAACCGCGTGTCCGTCGAGGAACACGCCGTTGGCGCCGCGACCGTGCCGCTTGGGTGCGATCCGCTGCGATCCCTGTGGGGTCATGACACCGCCGGTGACGTTTGAGGCGTGGTGCATGTCGTACGCGACCGCGACGGAATAGTTGGTCGCCCCCGCCGCGTACCAGTTGTTGGAGTGCACCTGCGTCGGATCGTCGGTGAAGCACGAGAGGTAGAGCGTGTCGTGCGGACGCAGGTACTTGCTCATCTGCGTGGGCCGCTTGGCGAAGTTGTTGATCACCCCCGGAGCGCGGAAGGAAATGCCGTTGTTCACGTAGTGGATGTTGTGCCGATCCTTCGGTCGGGCGGGGTCCAGGTAGTACTTCGCGTGGAGGTAGAGGTCTCCGATGCCCCCGTTCAGATCGACCTGCGGGTGCACGGTCGCCACGCGGTCATCCAGGAACGGGCGGAGCACGTATGCCCAGGGCGGGTACAACCGATTCGTGGGCGTGGGCGGCACCCGCGGTTCCGAGAACCCGCTCTCCCGCGGCGTGAACTCGCGATACGTGTCCGCGTACATCGTGAGCGCCAGGCCGATTTGTCGCTGGTTCGACAGGCACACCGCGGTCCGGGCGGCATCCCTCGCGCCCTTCATGGCGGGCAGCAGGAGCCCGATCAGCAGGGCGATCACGCCGATGACCACGAGCAACTCGATCAGTGTGAACCCGGCCGGCCGGACGGCCACCCGGTCCGATCGGACCCGAAGCGTCGAGATGGCAAGGCCCTTCCCCATGGCGTTCAGAATACTCCAATGTCGCCGGTTTGGGAAACTATCGCTTGCGGAGAGTCGAAACACATCGGACAGGTTCTAGAATCAGTCGGCTCGGGGAGATGTATCTGTGCAGCAGCAGGCGATTGGGAACTGCAAGGGTTCGGAACTGTGCACACGCGGCATCCGCGTGCAGGTGATGCCATCATTTGTTCGGGATCAGTCGGACCCTTCCCAGAACCGGTATGTGTTCGCATACCGCGTCCGGGTGACCAATGAGTCCCCGGAGACGATTCAGATCCTCTCAAGGGAGTGGCGGATCGTCGATGCGGACGGCGAGTTGAACATCGTGAAAGGGGAGGGCGTGGTCGGCCAGCAGCCCTTGATCCAGCCCGGTCAGACGTTCGAGTATTCCAGTTTCTGTCCCCTCACGACGCCATGGGGCACCATGGAGGGGTCGTATCTGGCGGAGACGGGACAAGGAGAGCAGGTTTCGCTCCCGATCGCCCGGTTCTTCCTGGTTGCGCCCGGGCTCGACTGAGCCCAAAAACCACCGGCCCGCTTTCCGCGAATCCATGCCCAGCCCGACCCTGTACCCGGGCAGGAGCATTCCCTGTGCATGTGTATGAACTCCGAACGGAGATCCGCGTTCCCGGCCGCATCGACGAAGTGTTCGCGTTCTTTGCCGATGCCGGCAACCTCGAACTGCTCACGCCGCCCTGGTTGAAGTTCGAGATCATCACGCCGCGGCCGATCGAGATGCGCGTCGGCGCGCTCATCGACTATCGCATCTGGCTTCGCATCGTGCCGATGCGCTGGCGGACGAGGATCACCGCGTGGGAGCCGCCATTCCGGTTTGTCGATGAGCAGATCCGTGGGCCGTACCGCCAGTGGATCCACGAACACACGTTTGAACAGATCGGCGAGGAGGTCGCCATCCGCGACTGTGTTCGATATGCCGTGCCCGGCGGGCCGGGCATCGAACGCCTCGCGCACGCACTGTTTGTGAAACCCGACCTCAGGCGCATCTTCGGCTATCGCGTCGAAGCCATGAAGAGGCTTCTGCCCGAGCAGACGACCGGCAAGATGGCGATGGTCTGAGTCCTGCGATGAGGAAAGCGGGCGAAGGGATTCGAACCCTCGACGTACAGCTTGGAAGGCTGTCACTCTACCACTGAGTTACGCCCGCAGTATCGCCCATCGTAGCCCGTGTGCGGCCGCGTGGGTGCGTTTTCAGGAGCCCTTCCCGGCGGCTTCGAAGCCCGCAAGCACCGCCCGCCACTCGGGGTTCGCAGCCAGTTCCGCCGCGGCAAACGGCCGCCGCGGCGCGCTCCCCGGGCCAAGCGAGACCTGCCAGAAACCGACGTCGTGCCAGCGGTCAAACTTGTATCCCGCATCGCGCACATGCCCCGCGGGCCGAAAGCCCAGAGACTCGTGCAGCGCCGCACTCGCGGCGTTGGGCAGCGTCGCGCCCGCGATGGCGGTCCGGTACCCCTCAATCCGCAAGGCAGCCAGCAGGACGCCGCACAGCGTGCGTCCCACGCCCTTGCCGCGGCAGCGTTCATGCATGTACACCGATGTCTCGGCCGTCCAGTCGTACGCCGCCCGTGCCCGGTACTGTGAGCCGTAGGCGTAGCCCGTCACGCCGCCGGCATCCTCGCTCACGATCCACGCCGAATGGGCCAGCGCCTTCTCGATGCGGGCCGCGATTTCGACGGCAGTGGGGGGGATGAGTTCAAACGAGATCGCTGTCTGTTCCACGATTGGGCGATAGATGGCCAGGCAAGCCGCGGCGTCGTCGGCCGTGGCGAGACGAATGCGGGTTTGCATGCGCACCTCCGAAGAGTTCTTCGGGCCCGAGTGTAGCGAGCCCTCCCGGGGGGCCGTCGCGCCGTACCATCGGGCCGGTTCACATCGCCACGCCCCAGGCAACGGAGTGCCACCATGGCCAGAAGCAAGAGTGCGGCCGCCGCCGCTTCCAAACGCGACAAGGCGACCCTCGGCAAGATCGTCGAGCTCGCCGACCGAGTCTCCAAGTCCGCCTTTGCCGGGCGCGAGCCGAAGGTCGATATCCCCAGCCGCACGCGCTCCAACACCAACTGGAACAAGAAACGCGGCATCCTTGAGATGGGCGATGCGACCTCCGCTCGCGAGCTGTTCAACCTCAACCAGGCCAAGCAGTTCATGCAGACGATGTTGCATGCGAGCACGATCAAGGACCTGATCGAGGCGGACAAGACCAGCAGCCTCCGTGGCGTGTTCTACAAGGCCAAGCACACCGTCGCCGGAACCAAGGAAAGCACTTTCGAGGATCAGGCCGAGTCCGACCCGATCCTCGAAGACCTTGAAGTCACGCTCGGTGTCCTGCGTGAAGAGCTGCACATTTTTGCTGAGAACCGCGGCGTGATGGCGGGCAACATCACCGTCATCGACGGTGGCGACACGATCGACTGCCGCGCCACCGGCCGCGGCGGCCACGGCATTCCCAGCATCGTCGAGCCCGAGGTCTTCGAGTTCGCCAAGTGCGAAGCCAAGTTCGTGCTCCATGTCGAAAAGGGCACGGTCTGGAACCGGTTCAACGAGGATCGCTTCTGGGAGAAGAACAACTGCATCCTGACGCATGGCGGCGGGCAGCCGCCCCGCGGCGTCCGGCGGCTGCTCCAGCGATTCAATCAGGAACTCAAGCTCCCGATCATCTGCCTGCTCGATTGTGACCCGTGGGGGCATTACATCTACAGCGTCATCAAGCAAGGCTCGATCTCGCTCGCATTCGAGTCGACGCGTCTGGCAATCCCCGAGGCCAAGTTCCTGGGTCTTCGCGCCAAGGACTACGTCGCCTGTAAACTCACCGATGCCGTCAAGATCGATCTCACCGACAACGACATCAAGCGTGCCAAGGAAATCATGGCCTACCCATGGTTCGAGGGACACAAGGGGTGGCGCAAAGAGATCGAGCTCATGCTCTCCAATGGCTTCAAGATGGAAGTCGAAGCGATGATCAACAAGGGCATCTCGTACGTCACCGAGACGTACGTCCCCGAGCGACTGAAGGCGAAGGATTGGCTGGATTGACCCTTTTCTCCCGGCGTCGGTACACCCGATCATGAAGCTCTTCCAGCTGTTTCGGACCTTCCCCCTCGTCGCGTGTTTCGGCCTGACCGCGTGTACGGGTCTGGAGCCCGCCGTCATCGGTGCGAGCGCGACCGCTGCGCAGTCCGGCGCCACCTTCTTCTCTCGCGGCAAGTTCCGCAGCTTCGAGCTCGTCCGTTTCGACGATGCCGTCATCGCCACACGCGTCGCGGCGGAGAAGCTCTCGCTCGCGAAGCTTGAAGACGAAGTGCAGCTTCAACGCAGCGCTGCAGCCGTGCCCGCGGAGCCCATCGAAGACGACGCGGCCGCGCCAAACATCCCGGGCGTCCGGGCCCGCATGGTTGTCCAGGACGATCGCGGACAGTCGCTCGTCATCGTTATCGAACGCCGGTCCGCGACCGTTACCATGATCCAGATCGATGCGGGCACGTTCGGCGAGGCCGGTCTGGCAAGCCTCTTCCTCAGCCAGACGTTCGACAACCTCTCCGAGATGGGGGCCTATGTGGATGACTGGAACCGGGCGGACCCCCGTGGCGGGGGTGCGGGCGTGCCCGGCTCCTGATCTTGCCAACGGGGGCCTGCAAGAACCCCCGAATCTTCCCGTTCAGCTTTTGAAGATCGTCTTTGACCCGGGCACTTCGCGCCCCTTGAATTGCCCGACCCGCAGCGGACGCGGCCAAAGCCCGATCAGGAGCTCGAAATGTTCGGCCTCAACACATGGGAACTCGTCATCATCCTCGCCATCGGGCTGCTCCTCTTCGGGCGACGCCTGCCGGATGTCGGCCGCAGCCTCGGAAAGGGCATTGTCGAGTTCAAGAAGGGCCTGAAGGGCATCGAGGAAGAGGTGGATACCGCCGACCAGCGGGCCAAGGCCAATCGAGCCAAGGCCAATCTGGACGCAGGCGAGGATGCCCCGCCGGTCCGCCTCGAGCCACCTCATGTGCAGGGTCAGGATGTCCGGGTCAGCCGGGCCGACACCGTGAACTGAAACGGCCTGCCCGCGGCGTTTGGCCGCGGCCCGCGGGGGGCATAAACTCCGCCACCTTGCCGAGGTAGCTCAGCTGGTTTAGAGCGCTGGATTCATAACCCGGAGGTCGTGGGTTCGAGTCCCACCCTCGGCACTTGCCTTGGTCGGTCGGCTTTGGAGGGGCGCGGTCGGCCGTCGGCGATCCCCCAACCGGCCACGATTCGCCGCCATAGCTCAGCGGTAGAGCGACGGTTTTGTAAACCGTAGGTCGTGGGTTCGATTCCCACCGGCGGCTTTCCGGACGATCGGAGCCATGTGGTTTCAGGACGATGCCGTCTCGTCTGCGGGGGGCTTCCGCGGCGGCGGCTGTGGAAACCGACTCGGCCGACCGATACAGTCCGCACCCCACTGGGCGTGTACCGAAGTGGCCAAACGGGTCAGACTGTAAATCTGATGGCTTATGCCTTCGTTGGTTCGAATCCAACCGCGCCCACTTGCTACGTTTCGTGCGAATGTCGAGTCCTTCTGCCCGCTGATTGTCTGTTCCGATTGACCACACAATCAGCGCGACCGCGCCGATTGCACGCGAGTCCGTTTGTTGGCCTTCTCCATCAGTCCGCGGGTCACGAGCATTTTGCGGCGGGCGATACTCTCGTCACAAACGGCCTTCAGGGCGGACACACGTCCGATAACGACCATTCGCGTCTTTGTCTGACGGCGGTGACTTCCAACTTCAACCCAAGACGTCTCCGCGGAAAGGCCGGCGATCCTGCCCGCGGCCGCCCGGGGTGGTACATTCCTCTCACCCATGGGCCAGTTCCGCATCAACTCGATGGGCCTTGGCGGTCTTCAGGCCGCGGCCTCCAAACCCCCGGAAGTCGATGCCGAGCGTGCGCCAACCCGCGCTGCGCTGCTCGAGGTCTCGTGGGAGGTCTGTAACCAGCTCGGCGGGATCTACCAGGTCATCCGCTCCAAAGCGCCGACCATGGTCAAGCGCTGGCGCGAGCGATACCTCCTCGTCGGGCCATACGCACCCGCGCGTGCTGCTCTGGAGTTTGAGGAGCGCAAGGCGACCGGCTGGGTCGGCCGGACAGTCGAGGCCCTCGCCGCCGAGGGGCTGACGGTGCGGCACGGCCGCTGGCTTGTTCCCGGTCGGCCACGGGTCCTGCTCATCGAACACGAATCGCTGCGACCTCAGCTCGATGAGATCAAGTTCCGCCTATGGGAGCAGCACGGGATCGAGTCTCCGGCCGGCGAATGGCTGATCGATGGATCCGTCATGTTCGGCGAGGCTGTTCGGCGGCTCATGGTCGCCGCGGCGCGAGCATGGATGGGCCCGGGGGCGACCGAGCTGGATGAACACGGGAACGAGGGCGAGGCTCCGGAATCCGGCGAGGAATCAAACGGACAACGGGGGGCGGGCGCCAAGCAGCCCTCTCGCCGGATGATCGCACACTACCACGAGTGGCTCGGCGGCGTCGCGCTCCCTCTGCTCAACCGCCAGCACCCGAATCTCCCCGTGGCCAGTGTCTTCACCACGCACGCCACGCAGCTCGGTCGGACCATCGCCTGGGGCGACGAGTGGTTCTACGACCACTTGCCCTTCCTCGATCACACCCACGAGGCCGCGAAGTTCAACATCCGCTGCCAACACGGCATCGAGCGGGCCTGCGCCCACGCGTGCGATGTCTTCACGACGGTCTCGCCGATCACCGGCGAGGAGTGTGCGCACCTGCTGGGCCGACAGCCCGACATGGTGCTCGCCAACGGCCTGAACATCGAGCACTACAACGTCGGACACGACTTCCAGACCTTCCACGCGCAGTTCAAGGACAAGATCAACCGCTTCGTGATGGGGCACTTCTTCCCGTCCTACGCGTTTGATCTCGACAAGACGCTGTACTTCTTCACCTCCGGCCGCTTCGAGCCGCGCAACAAGGGCTTTGACCTCTGTCTCGAAGCCCTCGCCCGCCTCAATGCCGAGCTCAAAAGCCTCCGCGCCCAAGGCATCGAGCGCAACGTCGTCTTCTTCATCGTGACCCAGCGGCCGACCAAGTCCCTCCACCCCCGTGCGCTCAGCCAGCGCGGCGTGCTCAACGAGCTTCACGCGGTCTGCCAGAACATCACCGATGAACTTGGGGACCAGCTCTTCCGCACCGCCGCCGCGCACCGCAAGGTCGTGCTCGAGGACATGGTCGCCGAGTATTGGAACCTCCGCTTCCGGCGCACCCAGCACGCTTTCAAGACGGATCAGCTCCCCCTCGTCGTCACGCACCTGCTCGAGGACGATGCCAAGGACGAAGTGCTCAACCAGATCCGCTCCCTATGGCTGTTCAACCAGGCCGATGACCCCGTCAAGATCGTCTACCACCCGGAGTTCATCACACCGACCAACCCGCTGTGGGGCCTCGAGTACGAGCAGTTTGTCCGCGGCTGCCACATGGGCATCTTCCCCAGCGCGTACGAGCCGTGGGGCTACACACCCCTCGAATGCCTCGCGATGGGCGTGCCCGCCGTCACCAGCGATCTCTCCGGCTTTGGCCGCTACGTCCAGGAAACCATCCCCGACCTCTGCGGGCGCGAGGGTGGCGGGCTGTACGTCCTGAACCGCCGCGGCCGCACGTATCACGAAGCCGCCAACGACCTTTGCCGACACATGCTCGCCGTCTGCAAGCTCGACCGCCGCGACCGCATCCAACTCCGCAACCACGTCGAGGCCCGGAGCTGGGAGTTCGACTGGACCAAGCTCGGCCAGGCCTACGACTGGGCCCACGACCTGGCGATGGTGCGCTCCGCGGCGGGGTGAGTCGACAGGCGTGAGTCGCGAGTTGCGCGTCGAACTTCTTCCGCGATCAACTTCCTCATGTTTCTCGGAAATGAACAAGGGGAGCCGAACTCGCGTTCGACTCCCCTTCAATCAACTTGGGTAGATGATCAGGGCTTGGGCTCTTCTGCCGGCGTCTCCGCCGCCGGCTTCGCCGCGGGCTCTTCCGCCGGCGCCTTCGCCGCGATCTCCTTCGCACGCTCGGTCGCGCTGCGGATCTCGCTTGTCGGCAGGATCAGCGGGCCGGTCCGCCCGTAGATCTCGCGGAAACTGTTCACATCCATGTCGTCATCGCCCGGCAGGATGATCGCACCCATGCCGACGAGCTTTCCATCTCCACCGAACACCGGGCCGCCCGGCTCAACCTGGAACCCGCTCGGCACCACCATCACCCGGGGCTTGTTCGTCAGCCCGCCCACGCGACCCTCGGAAATGAACACGATGCGGTCGAAGAACTTGTCCATCCGCCGCGGCGTGTAGATCGGGTCGCCCAGTTCCGGCGAGGCGCCGCTGGCCAACTCCACGGACGTGTACGTCCGGTCCTTTGCCTTCTCATCATCGATCTGGAACCACGCCAGATCAAGCTCCGAGTCCCGAGCGATCAGCTTCGCGGAAATGCCGTCCGCGCCCGCATCATCATCCTCAAAGAGAACACGGATGTTCGTCGGCGTGATCGTGAACTGCTTCATCATCCCGCCGATCATCGTGTTCGAGACCAGGATCAATCCCTTCGGATCGATCATCAGCCCCGTCACCTCCGCATCCTGGGCCTCATCCCCCATTCCCTCGAGCTTCAGCACCATCTTGATGGTGACCATCGCAGGTCCGACCCGATCGACGATCGACTTGTACAGATCCCCCTCGGCATCGCGCATGGCAACTGGCGCAGGCATTGCCATCGGCGTTGCGGCAGCGCCCGCGGCCAGAACAGTCGTCCCAACGGCCAGTCCGGCCACGGCGGTCATCAAGCGATTCATCACGGGTCCTTTGGCGGCAAATGATTAGTCAGACAGGCGGGCAGTCCGGGCCTGTCGCACGGGTCCACAGGATAGCGCGGCACACGCCGGGCCTATTCATTCGGGTCAACCTCCGTCGTCGGCTTCCAATCCGGCTCGGCAAACCGGAAGTACGTGCGGCTGCCGCGGAACACGACAAACACCACCCGCCCCGGCTGTTCGCGGCCGATCTGCTCCATCGCTTTCTTGAACGAGGCGATGTCCTTCACATCATGCTCGCCGATCTTCTGAATCAGGTCCCCTCCGCGAACCCCCGCCAGGCCCGCCCACCCCGCCGGCTCCGCCGATTCAACCAGAACGCCCGCCACCGTTTCGTCCCATCGATTGTCCTCCCGGTCAAAGAAGGTGATCTCGCGGACCGCCAGCTCAAAGTCGGCGTTCCGCCCACGCGCCGCCTCCTGCGGCTCGATCCGAGTCCGCTCCAGCCTCACCGCGACGTCCATGACCTGTCCATCCCGCAGCACGCCCAGCGTCGCCGTCGAGTCAATCGTCAACCGTCGCACCGCGCGAGTGAACGCGCCGGCATCCTGCATCCCCCGGGGTTCAAGCTTCTCGTTGTTCAGCGTCAGCACGATGTCCCCGACCCGGAGCCCCGCCCGTGCCGCCTGCGTGCCCGAATACACCCGCATGATGCGGAAGCCCCGCTGATCAGGATGGCCCAGCTTCTCCGCCATGTTCCGCAGCACCGGCTGTGTGGCCACGCCGACCCACGCCTTGGGCAGTTCCGCGGGCGGGTCCGGCCGTTCTTCCTGCCGCGGTTTGATCAACGTCACGAAGTTCTTGTTCCCGCGCTCAAACTCGATCAGCACATACTCGGGCTTCTCCTTCAGCCCGTCGATCTCCTCGTACCGCTTCACGATGTCCCCGATTCGCTCGATCGGCGTGTTGTCGATGGACACGATCACGTCGCCCCACCCAAGCGAGGGCTCGGCATTGGCCGCGGGCCCGCCCGATCGCACCGAGCTGACCATCGCGCCGCGAGTCCCGGAGAACCGCATCTGCTTGGCCATGCGATCGGTGATCTGCTGCACCGTGATCCCCCATGTGCGGAGCGCTTCCTCCTCGCCCCGGTCACGCCGGAGCGGCTCGGTGATCACGGTGACGATCCGGCCCGTGGTCTCCCCGCGGTCATACACGATCTCCAGCGGCGCGCCGATCGGTTGATCAGCGATCCGCTTGAGCAGCGGCGGGATCTCTTCGGCAAAGCGAACCGTTAGGCTCTCCCCGCCGATCCTGCGAAGAACATCCCCCGCGCGAAGGCCCGCCGCGTGCGCGGGCCCGTCCGCATCCACCGAATCCACCAGCACGCCCTCCGACAGCCCCGTGTTCTGCAGGTGCCGGAACGATGCCCCGATCGAAGACCGCGGCACATCGCCTCGGGAGATCAGCGAGGCCGCGACCTGAGTGGCCATGTTCGAGGGTGTGGCAAACGCCATCCCCGACCCGCCGCGCGTGTTGATCCCGATGACCTCCCCCCGAAGGTTGACCAGCGGCCCGCCGGAGTTCCCCGGGTTGATGAGCGCATCGTGCTGGATCCAGTTGGTGAACAGCCCCGTCCGCTGCTCCCAGTTCAGGAGCATCTCATCCACCTGTCCGGTCCCCGCCGAGGTGAACACCCGCTCCGTGTTTGACACGATCCCCAGCGTTACCGTTCGTGACAGCGAGAACGGCGAACCCATCGCCAGAACATAGTCGCCCACCATCAGCGTGTCGGAGTTCCCCAGCGTGCCCGTGCTCAGCACGGTCCCGGGCGCAAGCCGCGACAAGTCGAGCTTGATCACGGCCAGGTCTGTCCAAGGGTCCTCGCCCACCATCGTCGCCGGGATGCGCTGCTTGTCGGAGAGCGTGCACCAGAACCGCTTGCCCTTGTCGGTCACGTGGGCATTGGTCAGCACATACCCCTCGGCGGAGAGAATCGTCCCCGAGCCCGTTCCGCGGTTCTTCTGTTCCTTGCCCCCGCCATACTCCAGCGTGACCACCTCGACGTTCACGAGCGCGGGGAACACCCGGTCCCGCGCATCGGCGATCGCATCGCGCACATCTTGCGAGACATCAACCATCGAATGCCCGTCGGACGCTCCGCCCCTGGCGCCCGCCTGGCAACCACCAAGCACGCCACACACCATCATGGCCAGCAGTCCGACGTGTCCGATTTTGAAAGTTCGCATGAGGGTTCCGTTGGAGATATGCCGACTCAGGACACTTGATCGCCGGTCGGGTGCTCCGACCGCCCGGAAACTCGATCGACAACCCGATTCAGGTGCTCCGGCGCACCATCGACTGTCTCAACTCCGGGCTAACTTGTCAAACCGGGTAATCTTGCGCACGGTTCACCGCCTCGGGCCCGGCACCCGCCGCAACTTGGCCCTCCCCGGGCCGTAAACCCAGCAGCCTAGGATCATTCCGTTCTCATGCACATCGGGCGGTCCATCTTCGTCGTCGTCGCCATCTGCATCGCCTCGCTGGCGCAGCAGTGGTGCTGCTGCGCGCTCGGGCCGACAATGGACTTTTGCCTGTCTCGGTCGGACGGGGTCCACTTCTCCGAGTGCTGCCCGCACTCCGCGCCAAGCTCGCGCGATCATCGCCACGACGACGATTCGCACCACGGACCGGGCCCCGGCCACCACGATTGCGACTGCCACGAGGCGCGGCTGTTCGTCCCGGTTAAGGCCGAGACTCGCCTTGAGTCCGACGAACGCGTCACATTCGGCAGCCTGCCCCTCCACCTTCCCTCCTTCATGTCGAAGGCCAGTGCCGACCTCGCATCGGCTCCCGACAAACTCTCGACAACGCGCGGGATCTGGGGGAGCAGCCCCGGTGGCCGCGCCGGACCGCCGCTGACGCCCTTGGGCCAGCGCGTCCTCCTCACAGTCTGATTTCCGGCCAGGTGTTGCTCCGCCTTTCTGGCGAGCACCCCCGGTTCTGTCGCCTGCGCGGCCAGCGCGGGTCGATCTCATTCATCTCTTCATCTCGGTTGACGCCTTCGAGGCGTTCAGAAGCCGCCCCTGGGCGGCCGCTTCCCCCCAATGCCGGAGCTCTCACATGGCCGTCAACAAGCCCCTCATCGCGTTCCTTGGACTCGGTGCCGTCGTCGCGGCCCTCTATCCGGTCTTTGCCCACGATGACCATCCCGCTCCAACCGGGGGAGGGAGCTTCGACCTGAACGCCCCGCGTCAGGTTTCCCCGCAAACGGCCAAGGTCATCGATCTTCAGGTCGCAGAGGTGGACTTCGGCACCCTTGAAGAGGTGGTGCGTCTTGGTGGGATAGTCCGCGCTGCGCCCGACCATGTGCAGGTCGTTGCGAGTGCAGTAGGGGGGACCATTACGTCCGTGGCAGTGCAGCTTGCCGACGCGGTCAAGGCCGGGCAACCCCTGGCAGAGATCGCCTCCCCGGAACTGGCCAGGCTTGTCGCCGAGATCGAGAAGTCCCGCGCGGAACATGAACGTCTTGGAGCGGAGCTGGTCGAATCCCGTGCCAGCCTCGAGCAGACCCGGTCCCAGCTCGCGGTTGTCGAGGAACAGGCCCGCCTCGCCGAAGCGGAGCTCGCAAGGCTGGAGTCCGGCGCGGATGCCGTCAACGCCAACGTCATCTCGCAGAAGCGGGTTCAGGCCGTGCAGGCCCGGGGCCAGGTCACGAATCTCGGTATGGTCATCAACCAGATCCAGAAGGAACTGGAGTCTCGCGCCCGGCAGATCGACGCATCCTCCAAATCCATCGCCGCTTCCGAGCGGGTACTGGAACTTGCTCGAGCCGCCGGGACGGGTGGCCCGGATTCCGAGTTGGGGCGCGTGCGTCTGTCCTCGCCGATCGATGGTGTCGTGACGTTCCGCGAGGCCTGGCCAGGCCAGGGCGTACAGCCCGGACAGCCGATCCTCCACATCGTTGACTACTCCACCGTCCAGATCGATGGCGAACTCCCCGAGTCGCTGGTGGACCGCTTCTCCGCCGCAGCCGGGCAGACGGTGCGCATTCGCGCACATGCCGGCGGAAAGACCGCCGAGGTCATCGGCACCGGAACCGTCGTGGCGATCAGCCCATCGGTGAACCAGATCAAACGCACCGCCCATCTGGTCATCGAGGCCCAGAACCCCGCGGGACGGCTGCGTGAAGGGATGTATGTGGACCTTTCCGTCGTGCTCCGCACGGCCGCCGATGCCGTTGTTGTCCCCGTGAGCGCAGTGCTTACCGAGGGTCCCATGACCTTTGTCTTCGTTGAAGAGGACGGGGTTTACCACAAGCACGACATCGTTCCCGGGATCCGCGACGACCGCTTCATCGAGGTGCTCGATGGGCTCGTTCCCGGCGACCGGGTCGTCATCCGCGGAGCGCACGGGCTGACGCAGCTCCGCGGCGTAGGCGCCCCGGAACCTGAGATGGATGACCACCACGGCCATAGCCACTGATCGCTCTCACCCTTCAGGAACACCAACGTGCTCAACGCGATCATCAGGCTCTCGCTTTCCAACCGCGCCCTCACGCTCGCGCTCGCCCTTGCGCTCTGCGTCTACGGCTTCGTCGCCGCATCCAGGCTCCCCGTCGATGTCCTCCCCGATCTCAACCGCCCCACCGTGGCAATCCTGACCGAAGCCCCCGGCCTCGCGCCGGAGGAAGTGGAAGTGCAGGTGACGTTCCCGATCGAGTCGAGCGTCAACGGCGCTCCCGGTGTCGAGCGGGTCCGCTCGGTCTCGGGACAAGGGCTCTCGGTCGTCCACGTCGAGTTCGGCTGGGGAACCGAGATCTACCGCAACCGCCAGATGGTCCAGGAGCGGCTCACGCAGCTCGCCGGCAAGCTCCCCGACGGTGTCACGCCCCACATGGGCGCGATCTCCTCAATCATGGGCGAGGTGCTCTACATCGGCATCACCAGCGAGACGCTCTCCCCGATGGATCAGCGCTCGATCGCCGACTGGATCGTGCGCCCCGCCATGCTCTCGGTGCCCGGCGTTGCGCAGGTCACCGTTCTGGGCGGCGATTTGCGTCAGTTCCGCGTCAAGGCCGATCCCGAGCGACTCAAGCTTTACGGGCTGACACTCGCCGACCTCGAGAACGCGCTGGCGGACTCCAACCGCAACACCGGCGGCGGCATTGTGCGCTCGGGCGAGCGAGAGTTGATCGTCCGCAATCTCGGCCGCGCCCGCACGGCCGACGACATTTCCGGTGCGCTGGTCTCCACCCGGATGGGCAGGGAATCCGGCCCGCTCGGCCCGGTCGAGCACGCCATCCCCGTCTATGTCCGCGATGTCGCGCGTGTCGTGGAGCAGGGCGACCCGTACAAGCGCGGCGAGGGCTCGATGATGGCCCGCCCCGCCGTCATCATGGCCATCTCGAAGCAGCCGACCGCCGACACCCGCGAGCTGACCGCGAGGCTCGATGACCGGATCACCCAGCTCCGGCCCGGCCTGCCGGCGGGTCTGGTGCTCGATGCCGACATCTTCCGCCAGTCCCACTTCATCGAGGCCGCGATCGGCAACGTCATCGAGGCGCTGCGCGACGGATCCATCCTCGTCATCATCGTCCTCATCCTCTTCCTGCTCAGCGTGCGCACCACGGTCATCACGCTGACCGCCATCCCGCTCAGCCTCCTCACCACCTTCATCATCTTCTCCCTGATGGGTCAGTCGATTAACACGATGACCCTCGGCGGGATCGCGGTCGCGATCGGTGAACTCGTCGATGATGCCATCGTGGGCGTCGAGAATGTTCACCGCCGTCTGCGCGAGGGCTCCGCGCGACACCGCGGCCTGTTGCAAGCGGTCTTCGACGCCACCAGTGAGGTTCGTGGCCCAATCCTGATCGGCACGATCATCGTGCTCCTGGTCTTCGTGCCCATGCTCGCGCTTCCCGGCCTGGCGGGGAAGCTCTTCGCCCCGCTCGCGCAGGCGTACATCATCTCCATCGCCGCCTCGATGATCGTCTCACTCACCGTGACGCCCGTGCTGGCTTACTGGCTCCTGGGGAAGCATGATTCGGCAAAGGCCGCGGCCAGCGAGCCGCCCAAGGATGCCGCAGTCCTCCGCTGGTGCAAGGCCCTGGCGCGCCGGGCCTACGCCTTGGCGCTCCCGCGGCCGTGGACGATCGTCGGCGGCTGCGCAGGGCTGGTCCTGCTGGCCGGCTTCGTCGTCACCCGCATCGGTGCCGAGTTTCTGCCCACGTTCAACGAGGGCACAGCCGTCGTGACAATCGTCGCCGAGCCCGGCCTCTCGCTTGAATCTTCCGACCGCATGGGCCGTGCGGCCGAGCAGCTCTGCCTGGAAGTCCCGGAGGTGCGCAAAGTCGCCCGGCGCACCGGCCGCGCCGAGCAGGACGAGCACGCCCTGGGTGTTCATGTCAGCGAGCTTGAGGTTGACTTCTGGCGCGAGGATCAGGAGGCCGATCCCATCTCCGGGCGCGCTCCGCCGGAGCGAAGCCGCCGCCGCGCCGAGATCTTCGCCGATATCCGCGAGCGGCTCGCCGCGCTCCCCGGCATCTACGTGTCGATCGGCCAGCCGATCAGCCACCGGATCGAGCACCTCGAGTCTGGTGTGCAGGCCCAGGTAGTCCTCAAGATCTTTGGCGAGGACCTCAACACGCTGCGTTCGATCGCCGAATCGACCCGCGCGGCGATGGACGGGCTCACGGGCGTCACCGATTTGCAGATCGAGCGTCAGACGCTCATTCCGCAGGTTCGTATCCGCGTCGAGCCCGAGCGTGCGGCCCGATACGGCTTCCGCGTCGGCGAACTGGTGGACATTCTTCAGACCGTCACCGCGGGCAAGACGGTCTCGCAGGTCCTCGACGGTGTCCGGGCATACGACCTCATACTCACCCTCGACGATTCGTGGAAGGGTGAGGCGGGGCAGGCCATCGGCGATGTCCGCATCCTCTCTCCCTCCGGCGCGATCGCGCTGATCTCCGATGTCGCCGACATCCGCGAAGTCCCCGGGCCCAACGAGATCGCCCGTGAGAACGCCCAGCGTCGCATCGTCGTCTCCTGCAACATTCAGGGAGCGGACCTGGCCAGTACCGTCGCCGCTATCCGCGAGTCCGTGACAGCCGATGTCTTCCCAACTCTCCCTCCCGGGTACAGCATCGCGTTCGAGGGCCAGCACGAGGCCCAGAAGCGGGCCACCCGCGCCATCCTGCTGCTCAGCGCCGCTTCCCTCTCGCTCATGTTCGCCGTGCTCTACGCCTACTTCGGCAGTGCGATCATGGCCGGGCAGGTCATGCTCAACATCCCCATGGCATTCATCGGCGCTGTCGCCGCGCTCGCCATCGCCGGCCAACCCTTCAGCGTCGCCAGCCTCATCGGCCTTGTCTCCCTGTGCGGCATCGCCTCCCGCAACGGCCTGCTCATGATCAGCCACTACATCACCCTCATGCGCGATGAGAAGCTGCCCTTCGGACCGGAAGTGGTCATCCGCGGCAGCCAGGAGCGTGTCGCCCCGGTCCTCATGACCGCCCTTACCACCGGCCTTGCGATGATCCCGCTTCTTCTCAATCCCGATGCCGCGGGCAAGGAGATCCTCTACCCGGTCGCCATCGTGGTGACCGGCGGGCTCGTTTCCTGCACGATCCTCGACTTCCTCGTCACCCCGACGGTCTTCCTGGCATTCGCCCGGCGCGCTGCCGAACGTCTTGCCAGCAGGACATCCATCCAGAACACCGCGCCGGCTTCCGGCGTCCAATGAACACAGGAGCACCACCCATGAAGTTCCAATCCACCATTGCCGTTCTGATCACCGCCGCGGGCTTCGCCATCGCCGGTGCCCCCTCGGCCGCGATCGCCCAGCATGACCACGGGCACGCGCATGCCGAGGTCAAGCCCGCGGAGACGCTCGGCGAGGCTATCTCGCGGATCCGCGAGGAACTCGCCGAGATTCAGCGGCTGCTCGCCGCCAAGTCCGTCCTGGCAGCGCATGAACCCGCCGATGTCATCGTCGAACTGGCCGGCTCGATCGGCCGGCTCGCCCTCAAGCCCGACAGCGGTGTGCCGCGCATGAAAGTCCGAGATGCCAACATCGCCGGCAAGGACCTCGCGAAGGTCGCCGAGGAGTTCCACCTCGCGGCGGACAAGAACGACGCCGCGGCCTGTGCGCAGCTCCTTCCGAGACTGGCCGAGCTCGTCGATGCGCTCAACGTCTTCTCGCCCGAGAAGTGGGTGTGCGACATGTTCTGCGAGCCCGGCAAGGTCTTCGACGGACCCGGCACCTGCCCGGTGTGCAAGATGGCGTACCGGCCCGTCTCGCAGGTGCCTTACACAGCGAATGTCGCGCCCTCGCCGATGCCCGTGCAGCCCGGCGCGAAGACCGACCTGACCATCCGCCTTGTCGATCCCCTGGGCAGCATCGTGAAGCTCGATCAACTGGAGATCGTGCACGAGGAGCCGCTGCACCTGCTCATGGTCTCTTCAGACCTCTCGTGGTACGCCCACGAGCACCCCGCGCCTCAGCCCGATGGGACCTTCAAGCTCCCGGGCTTTGTCTTCCCCGCGCCCGGCGAGTACATCCTCTATCACGACTACACCCCCAAGGGCAAGCCGCAGCAGGTTCCGCAGTTCAAGATCAAGATCGCCGGCGATGCGCCCGCTCCCAAGCCCCTCATCGAAGACTACGACATCGTGGCCAACATCGATGGCTACGAGTTCCGTGTCCGGTGCAACGGCGAGAAGTTCCACGCCGGCGAGGACTCCATCATCCGTATCGGAATCGATCGGGATGGCGCTTCGGTCACCGACATCGAGCCATATCTGGGCGCGATGGGTCACTTGGTCATCATCAGCCAGGACCTCAAGCAGTTTGTCCACAGTCACCCGCTGGACATGGACCACGATGACCACGACGACGACCACAAAGATGAGGCTGCCCACGGGCATGGTGATGGGCATGATCACGGGCACGGCCATGCTGGGCATGATCACGAGTCCATCATGAAGTCCGCGCGGGCAGCCGTGGCCCTTGCGAACGGCAAGCCCTCGGACATCGTCTTCCACGCCGTCTTCCCCAAGCCCGGTCTCTACAAGGCATTCGCCCAGTTCAAGCACAAGGGCAAGATCCTGACCTATCCGTTCGTCATCGACGCGGTCCCGGGCGATCACGATGCCGATCACGACCACGATGCGGATCATGGCGACTCGGGCCATGGCCACGGCGATCATGGAGCGAAGAAGTGAGCCTGCTTTCTGGCAACCGATTGCGATCCGGTGCACTGCGTGCCGCGATGCTTCTCGCGGCCGCGGGGTGTGCGGCCTGCGTCTCGACCGATGCATCCAACGACATCGAGCGGTCGCAGCAACTCGTGGCGAGCCGGGCGAACCTGGCGGCCGACTGGCTGGCCCCGCTGGATGCCGCCGCGCAGTGGGATGACGCCTCCCCGCTTGATGTTGAAACCGCGGTTGCCTCGGCGCTTTCCCGCAGCCCGGAGCTCCGCGCGAAGGTGGAGGAGGTAGCACGTTCGCGGGCGGAACTGGTCCAGGCGGGCCTGCTGCCCAACCCCGTTCTCAGCCTCTCGCTCGGCTTTCCAATCGCCGGTGCGGATGGCGGCACGAGCATCGGCGCTTCGCTGGTCCAGAACTTCGCCGCCATCCTCTCGACCGGTCGCCGCAAGGAGGCCGCGAATGCCGAGCTTGAGCGATCCGTGCTCGAACTCAGCGATGCGGCGATCTCCACGGCGGCCCGCGCCCGAACCCTCCACGCCGCGGTCGCGTTGGCCGATCAGGCCGCGGCGTTCGCCGATGAGAACGCCAGCCTTGTGCAAAGATCCCTCGACCTCACCCAGCGGCGCATGGATGCGGGCGAGGCGAGCCGACTGGACCTCAACCGGGTCCGCGTTCTGCTCCGCCAGGCCCAGGTCGAGGCGTCCCAGCTCCGCGCTGCGGCGGATACCACCCGGCGCGAACTCCTGCTCCAGATGGGCGTGCCCGAGCGGGATGCAACATTTGCCGTCATCCCCCAGCCCCCCAGCTCCGGCAGCATCCCGGAAGAGTCCGTCGTGATCGAGCTTGCCTCATCGCAGCGACTCGATGTCGCCGCCGCGATCGCCTCCGCGGATGCCGCGGCGAGCCGGGCGGGCATCGCCGAGAAGTCACGGTTTGATGTCCACGCCGGGGCCGACTATGAGCGTGATGAGGACGGCCGCGACACGCTCGGCCCGAGCGTTGAGATCCCGATCCCGATCTTCGATACCGGCGACGCCCGCATTGCCGCGGCGCGGGCCGAGGCCCGGGCCCTGTCCCATCGCGCTCAGGCGGCGCGACAACAGGCGATCGGGGAGGCACGGAGTGCGTGGATCCGGGCGAGGGCCGACGAAGAGGCGTCCGCCGCCTTCGCGACGGAGATCGTGCAGCTGGCCGATGAGAACCTTGAACTCGCCCGGCGTGCCTATGACGCCGGCGAGGAAGACCTGACTGTTCTGCTCGAGACGCAGCGATCGCGCATCGCCGCGAAGCTTGAACTGCTCAAGCTCCGCGAGCGTGCGGTCCGCAGCCGGATCGAGCTCGAGCGGGCAGTGGGGGGGTCGCTCCCCGCGTCGCCCGCTTCCTGAGGCTTGTACTCACCATCAACGAAAAAGGGGCGTGCCACGCGGCACGCCCCTTGTCGTTTGAGTTTGCTCGACCCGATCAGATGGTCGAGAGGGGGTTGGTGAGTCCGATCGGGGCGCCCAGCGTGCCCCAGCCGCCGTTGAAGTTGAGGTCGTAGTGCGTGAAGCCGACGACGATCGGCGTGGCCGCCGAGACCACCAGCGAGAACGCCGCGGGGCCCGGACGCGACAGGACCGACGGGAACTGATCGACCGCGAGGAACGCGAAGTCGTCCGCGGCGATGTTGACCGTCTGGGTGGCGGTGGCTCCGTCGAAGAACAGGATGTCGATGGTGACCTGGATCGTGGTGGATGCCGGGTTGTAGATCGACAGCTGCTCGCGGTAGTTGATGCCCGCCTGAGCCGGCACGACATATGCATCGCCGATGACGTACTCCAGAGCAGCCGCGGTCGCGGTGTTGGAGGCGTCGCCATCGCCGTTGCGGTACATGAACGTGTTGAGCGTGACCGGAGAGCTCGCGGTGTACCGCAGGCCCGCCTGCTGCCCGTTGAGCAGACCGAGCTGCTGACCCGTCAGGTTCAGCACGCTGCCCGGGGCGACGTTGTAGATTCGGACCAGGTCGGGGAGATCGAGCCGCGAGTACGAGGCGCGGATCGTGACGGTCGAGGTGACCGACTCGGTGTTCAGGATCGAGAGGCTTGTGGTCACGCCCGAGCCGCGGGTGATCTGCGGGACAACGCCCTCGATCGCGCCGCCGGTCGAATCGCCGTTGAGCCCGTCGCCGCCGCCGTTGGCGATGTTGTACGAGCTGAGGGCCGCGACGATCGGGGCCGCGGTCGTGATGCGGACGCCGAACGAGCCCTGACGCGAGATGCGGCCGTCGGCGTCGATGTTCACACCCGAGCGGCGATTGGCCCGGATGTTCTGCGTGAAGCTGAACTGCTGACCGTCCTCATAGAACAGTTCGATGGTGGCGAGTTGGTCGGTCGAGGTCGGGTTGTAGAACACCAGGAAGTCGCGGAACAGCGACGGATCCTTGTGCACCTGGGCAAACGTCCAGACAGTGCTGGTCGCGTTGTTGAACGACTCACCGACCGACACGTCAAAGTCGTAGCGGCTGAGCGTCGCGCCGAGCTGCGCACTGGAGCGGATCTCCAGGGCGTAGGGCGTGTTCAGCCGGACCAGCGATGCGCCCGGGTTGGACTTGCTGAACACCGTAATGCCGCCGCGGCTGTTCGCCGGGATGCTGCCGGAGAAGATCGGCGTGTTCTGGGCCGCGCCGGTCTCGTACCGGGCAAAGACCTGGTAGGTCACGGGGAAGGCGTTGGGGTTGACGATGGGGACGAACTCATCAACGCCCGGCCCCGAGAAGCCCTCGGCGAAGTAGAGGAAGTGCGTCAGCGGCTGGCTGGCGACACGCACCGCGTACGAGCCCGTGGCCGCGCCGATCGGCTCGACCAGGACGTAGTAGATCGAGCTTGCCGAGGCGTTGAACGAGACCGCGGCGGTCGCGCCCGGGATGCCCGCGGCATCCTGCACAAGCTGGTTCTGCGTGGCGTCGAAGATCCGGACGCGACCGTCGATCAGGCCGCCGTCGGGGACGTTGATCTGCACCCACACCCGGCCGGCGGCCAGCGTGGTGAAGCGGAACAGGTCCGTGTCGCCGGTGTAGTTGACAACGCCCGTCGCCGAGCCGCTGCCATCCTGCCCGTTGATCGCGATCGCCGTGGCATCGCCGAACTCGCCCGCGTTGGCATGGTCGTCCGGAGCGGGGCCGGGGCCGCCGCCGCCGGGGAGCTGACCGGTGACCTGCACCGTGTACGAGCCCACCGCCGTCGCGCCCGATGCCGTGGCATCCGGCAGGACGAGCACGTAGTACACCGAGCCTGTCGCGCCCGCGGTGAAGCTCACCTGGGCCGAATCGCCGTTGCCCGTGCCGGTTCCGATGAGCGTGAAGGCGGCGTTGAAGATGCGGACCTGCGGGTTCAGGCTGCTGCCGGGGGTCGTGATGCGGACCGTCGTGTTCCCGGCCTCGAGCACCGCGAACCGGAACAGATCGCTGTCCGTCCCGGGGACGATGACGCCCGTGCTCGTGCCCACGGCGGTCGTCGGGGCCAGCGTGATGACATCGCGAGGATCGACGATCGATCCGAACTCGCCCGCATCCGGGTGATCATCAACGGGGGCCGTCGCGACGCTCACCGTGTAGGTGCCGATCTCGTCGGGCTGATCCATGCCGACCGTGCCGGGGGTCACGACGATGAAGTACTGCTGGTTGATGTTGATGGCCGGGATGGTCACCGTGACCGAGCCGCCCGTGCCATCGGTCGATGCGACGATCACCACGTTGTTCTGGTTGCGGATCTCCACCCGCGGAGCCAGGCCGCTGTCGGGCGTGGTGATGGTGATCTGGGCCTCGCCGGTCGCCGGCGCGGTGAAGCGGAACAGATCGCTGTCGAGGCTCTGCTCGATGTTGCCGTCCGCCGAGCCGGTGCCTGTCTGCGTCAGGCCGTCGAACGCCAGCAGGATCTGCGTTCCGAGCGGGAAGTCCGCCAGGTTCGGGTGGTCGTCGGTCGCCGCGACGCGGACCGTGATGTCGTAGTTGCCAAAGTGCACATCGGGGTCGAAGCCCGACACCACGAACCAGTAGCGCCGGCCCGCGGTCATGCTGAAGGGCGCGACGGAATCGAACGCGCCGACCGAGGAATCGTCGTTGAACGAGATCTGCTGGAACACCTCGAAGCCCGACATCATCGGGTTGTTGGGGTTCCACCGGCCGTCGAGGGTCTGTTCATAGACACGCACGAACGGATCGAGCGACCCGCTCATCGAGGTCACCGTGACGGTCGCGGTCTCAAAGTCCTCGGCATCGAAGAAGAAGATGTCGGTGTCCGACGGGGTCTCGATGACGCCCTGCGCGGAGGCCGTGCCGAAGAACGGCTGCAGCACCAGTTCCGTCGCCGCGGTCCAGTCGCCATCGTCGGCGTGGTCGTCGGTGATCAGCGGCACGCTGACGGTGATCTGATAGCCGCCCTCGCTGCCGTTGGATCCGTCGACCGTGAGGAAGAAGCGGTCGCCCTGCGTCGCGAAGAACTGCAGCGTGACGGTCTGCCCGGGCAGCGGGGTCTGGCTGCTGGCGATGATGTTGAAGTCGCCGTCGAGCGCGATGGTCGCCGCCTCGAGCAACTGGTTGGTCGGCGTGACGGTGACGGTGATGAAGCCCGTCGAGGGCGCGATGCCCGCAAATCCGTCAACATCGTTGGGGTTCTGGAAGACGCCCGAGACCACATCGTCGATGATGCCCGAGATCTCTCCCTGGCCGGTGGTCGGATCGATGGGGATCGGCGAGGACTGCACGCCCAGCGCGTGGTCGTCGATCCCGTTGAGCGTCGGGGTCGCGTTGATGAGCAGCTCGTACGCGCCGGTGGCGTGACGCCAATCGACCTTCGCCGCGATGGCGGGGTCCATGTCCGCGGCGATCAGCCGAAACGCGCTCTCGACCTGCACGAAGTACGACTCGCCCGCGACGACGTTCATCACGATCCGCGGGTCGCGGTGGCTGAACGTGCGGCCGTCGAACGAACCCGCGAACGTCACATCCGTCGCGCCGCCGACCTCGAACGGATCGTCCGCGCCGACGACATAGAACTCGCTCGCGGGGTTCGGGGAGAGGATCTCCTCGAAGTCGTTGTTGAAGATGCGGACCACCGCGTCGAGTGGGCTGTTGAAGGTCTTCTCCTTCAGCACCGCCGTGACCTCGCCGGTCAGCGTGTCGATCTGCTGCTCCTGGAACTGACTGGTGATGCCCAGGGTGGAGATGCGGATCTCCACCGTGCCCGTCGCCGGCGCGCGGAACTTGTAGAGGTCCGTGTCATTGACCTGCTCGATCACCGACAGGTCGCGGTTGTGCTGCACAACGATGCCCGCCGGGGTCACGTCGTACACGCGGGTGTAGAACGAGCTCGGCGGATTGCCGTGCGGGTTCAGGAAGTTGCGCGTGTCGCCGGTGTTCACATTGACCGAGAGCTCGGGCGCGATGGCGAACTGCCCCTCGCCCGGGACTTCGAGCACCGTCGAGATGAGGTCCGGGTGCACGCCGTTATCGACATCCGGATCGGCCAGCGGCGGCAGAGCATCGACCGTGACCACCAGCGAGTACCGGCCCGTGCCGGTGCCACCCGATGCGCTCACCTCGATGTAGTACACCTCGCCGCCCCAGACCTGGAAGCCCGGCGCCGCGGCATCGCTGCCCGGGCCGGAGAGCTCGCCCAGCGAGCCGTCGATCGCGCCCGAGGGATCGGGGAACGGCGGGGCGATCGTCTCGTTCTCGTAGATCAGCACGAGGTTGGAGTCGTATACACGGATGAAGGAGTTGAAGAACGCATCCGCCGTCGGCGAGAGCGTGATGTTGACGCGGGAGCTCTGCCGCTCGAGACGATCCCACGTGCCGGCCAGAGTGTCGTCGTGGTTGTGAATCGCAAACACCGTCGGCCGTCCGATCAGCGCCGGATCGGCCGGAGTTTCGCCATCGACGCCGCCGTCAAGATCGAACCACTGGAATCCGAACGGACCGACATCAAACTTGGCGACCTGGGTGATCTGATCGTCGCCGTCGATGTCCTCGAAGTCGCCACCGACATACAGCACTTCAAACGGCGACACGAAGGCCGGCTCTTCATCCTCAAAAGCCTCGATCGTGCGGAATGTCCCCGTGGTGCTGGTTGCCAACGGACCGAAGGCCTCGCCGTCCCACAACTGCAGCAGGCCCGTTGTCGGTCCGCCCGCATCATCGCCGCCGATGACCAGCAGGGGCACATCGCCCGTCATGCCCATCGCATCCGGCGGGAACCAGACATGCATCGCCCGCACCGCGCCCGGCGAGCCGCCGACATCCACCCACCGAGTGCCCTCCGTTCCGTCGAAGCGGCTGGCCTCCCAGATCGCCAGGTTGCCGCCGCGGTTTGTGAACGAACCGCCGACCACGAGCACCTCGGCCTCGGAGTCCGTGCCGTCCATATCGACAAACGGAACCAGGAACGTGCTGAGCGAGAGCACCTCGCCGCCCGTCACGCCCACCACGCCGGCATTCGTGATGGATGAGCCCAGCGCACGCCACTCGTTCGCGAGCATCGGGTCGGCCTCGGGCCGCCCGAACATCGCAATGTTGTTCACACCGGCCAAGGCACCCGCGGTGGTGAAGCCGCCGCCGACGACCAGCTGTGCCGGGCGATCCGGCGGGGCTTCCAGCATGCCCATCCCATCGGGGTCTTCTTCCTGCTCGGGGTCAAAGACCGTCAGCGCCCGCACCACCCCTGCGCCGCCGGTCACGCCGCCACCAAGTGCGTCGCCAAACACGCCGCCGCTGTCGGGGTCATAGCCGAGACCAACCACATTGTTGACCGGGAAGCCGCTGAGGTCGGTGAAGTCGCCACCGATGATCAGCTCATCCGGCGTTGTTGCGACCTCAAGGTTGAACGTCGTCAGCGCAAACACCGGTCCGTTCGTGTTGAACGCGGGCAGGCCCGGGTCGAGCGGGTCGAGCGTCGGGCTCCAGATCCACCGTCCGCCAAACGGAATGCGGAATGCGAGGTTCGTGTTCTCCTCGCCGTTCACGTTGTCAAAGTCGCCGCCCGCGACGAGGATCGGCCCGAAGCGGGTGCCCGCGCCATCGGGGTCCCACAGCGTCATCGCGTAGATGTGGCCATCGATACCGCCGGATTCCTCATCCAGCCCGCCTGCGAACCACCATCGGTCCGCATCCCAAATCGCCGCGTTCGCAACGGGGATGTTCCCCGCCTGCGCGAAGTTGCCGCCGACATACAGCGCCGAGCCCTCATCCCCGTCGTCCCCGTCGTACTCGCCCAGCATATCGACCGGCGGCACGAACTGGAACACGTCGGTATCGCCCGTGTCATGAATCCGGCCGCGGCCGGCCGCCGTCTGAATGAAGCTGCGGTCCAGCGTCGCATTCGGAGGAGCGCCCTCTCCCTGGAACACCAGTGTCGGCGCGCCGAAGATCAGCGGCGTGGCCTGCTGGAAGTTCGCCGGGGTGAGCGGGTCCGAGTCGATGTGATCGTCAACCGGGATCGTCGGGCCGAAGGTGTGGTGCGCCTCGATGAAGATGTTCACCGCGCCATCCACGCCCCGGTCAAAGCCCTCGACCACCAGGAAGTACGACTGACCGCCGGTCAGCGAGACCTCAAGCTGAGGCGTCGTCCCGTTGAAGTCGTCGTTGAACGCGATCTCAAAGCCCTGCGCGTTGTACAGCCGGATCGCCGGATCGGGCAGCGCGGGGACAAGCCCGGACATCTGCCCCAGCACCGTGATGATCGTCAGGCCCGAGCCCTGCGCCTGGAACTGGTACAGCTTCGCGCCCGTGCCCGGGGGGCCGACCACCGTCGGCATCGGATCGCCCTGCGGGAACGCCGGGGCGAACACATTGTCCTGGCGCGGCGCGGCGGAAAGACGCGTCACCGGGTCCACGGCCAGCGGCAGCGCGGCCATATCCACCGACAACAGGAACTCGCCCAGCGAGGGACGCATCGCGCTCAGTTCATCCGACCGCACGCGGAAGTAGAACGTTGACTCCGAAGCGCTGGCGAACGCCAGGTACGCGTTCGTCAGCCGGCCGCCCTGCCGGTCATCACGAATCTGGACCACCTGTCCCAGCATGTTGCCGCTGTCATAGACCGACAGGTGCACATCGAGCTCGGCGAAATCGACCGCGACGCCATTGGCGATCGCGACCGAGTCCCAGTTCGCGCCCGCGCCCGTCGTCACGCGGAAGACGATGTCCTCCTGCAGTTCCGTCAGTTCCCCGACGATCGTGCCGGAGCCGAACGTATCGACGCCCTTGTCCGGAGTCGCGTTGAACGTCGTATCCAGCGGCATGTCGATCGATGCCGCATCGATCTTGAGGGTGTAGTCGCCCGTCGCCGTCCGCCCCTGACCCAGCGCGCCCACCTGCGAGCGGACGCGGATGTAGTACGTCATCCCCGCTTCGCCGACGAAACCCGCCCAGCCGTCCGAGGCCACCTGCGGCGCGGTCGAACTCAGCACGCCGTTGTTCGCGCCGGTCGCCAGCAACTGCCCGGAGTTGTTGTAGATCTGAACGTACGAATCCAGCGTCGAGCCGATCCCCACCGTGTCCGCCAGAACACTGACAAAGTCCCGCGAGCCCGGGGCGCCGGGCATCACAAACCGGAACATGTCGTCGTCGTTCGCCGAGTCGATCGTCCCACCCACGCTGCCGCGGCCGTTGGTCGGGTCATCCGCCGCCGCGACCGTGAGCGCGACGAGTTGCCCGGTCCCCGGCACCCACGGCGTCGGGAAGCCCGGCTGGTCGATTCCAAGGAGGATGCGACCCTCCAGCATCTCCAGCGTTGATTCTGCGCGCGCGGGCCGCCCGGCACGCCGAGCAATCGATGAAGCGCTGTTGCGAGACCGGCGTGCGAACAGCCGGCCCAAGAGGTGATCGCTCGTCCTGTTGATCATGTCGGGCTCCATTTCCCCAAAGCACCGAGTCTAGCGGAGTTGGTATTGGGTCGGGGAGGGTACCGCATCTTGGCCCTGCCATCGCAGGCAGGACCCTCCACCCGACCATACCCCTCCCCCCGGCCCATCCCCCGGGTCCACCACCCCAACCTCTTCTACTGTAACAGATTCTGCTTCGATTCGTCCAGTGCGGCAACCCGGTTCCGGGATGAAATCGCAGCTTCCTGCAATCTCAAGGTCCGAATCGCCGCGCACCCTTGCATAGCTCTACGCCAGAGCACCAATCGCGTACCGCACAGCGCCCTCCGCCAGCAGGTCGGTCGCGTCGTACACCGGCAGGGGGGAGTTCTCCTGGTTGATCAGCAGGGGGGCCTCGCTGCACCCCAGCACCACCGCCTCGCAACCCTGTGCCGAAAGCCCCCGCACCACCTCCATCACCCGCGACTGCGATTCCTTCCGGACAACGCCGTAGACCAGCTCCCGGAAGATGATCGTGTTCAGGCCCTCGACATCCACCTCCCCCGGAATGAGCACCTGGATCCCCTTCAGGCCCAACGCGGTCTGATAGGTCGAGCCAAACATCACCATCTTGGTCCCGATCAGCCCCACCACCTTCCGGCTGTCCTGCGCCACCGCCTTGGCCACCAACTCGGTCATCGTCAGCCACGGGATCGGCGAGGCGCTCTCCGCAAGGTGCACCCCGTGCTGCATCAGGTTGTCCGGAACGATGCAAAACTCCGCCCCGCACCCCGCCAGGGCCTTGGAGGACTTCACCAGCAGCTCACCGATCGTGTGCCAGTCGTCCTTCAACGCGGCCTCCACATACCGCTCCAGCGGCTCGTTGTGGATGGTCACCGTGGGGTGGCCCCGATCCCCGATCAGCTTCGCGGCATGGCGGAAGATCTCCCGATAGCACAGCGCGGTTCCTTCCGGGCTCACGCCGACGATCCCGATGTGCCTTGGCACGTGCGCGCTCCTTGCTACCCCGCTCTGAGAAAGCAACCCGCTTCCGCAGTCTCCATGGTCCCGTCTCCATGGCCCTGCGTCAAACCGCCCTAAAATCCGCCAATGCCAGATGACCCCTTCAGCACGCTCGGCCTGCCCCCCAGTTTCGAGATCAATCCCGCCGCACTCCAGCGGGCCTACCTCGCCCGCTCCGCCGCGGTTCACCCCGACCACGCCGATGACCCCGCCGCCTTGGAACTGAGCGCGGCCATCAACCGTGCACGCCAGACGCTCGAGGACCCCGAGTCCCGCGCCGATGCCCTCCTCGCCCGCCTCGGCGGGCCTTCGAAGGAGGCCGATCGCTCCCTCCCGCCCGGCTTCCTGCCCGAGATCATGGACATCCGCCAGCAGCTTGAAGAGGCCGCGGGCTCCGGCGATGCCGCCGCGACCGCTCGGCTGGAAGACTGGGCCGCGGCCCGCCGCACACAGTCCATCGCCGATGTCCGTGAGCTCTTTCGGGGCCTTGGCGCACCCCCCGACCCCGCGGCCCTGAAATCCATCCGCACTGCGCTCAACGCCTGGCGCTACATCGAGCGGATGCTCGAACAGGTGCGAGCGGGGGAGGAGTAGCCGATTCCCGTTGAAGCAAGCGGCCGGGAGGAGCCGCTTTCTGTTGCATTCAGAGGAACCCCTTGCGAGCCGGCCGGTGCGCGGGTAGGCTGTGTCTTGAGCGACGACGCCGGGCTGCGCCGCCTGCCCTCATCACCCTGCGTCCGCTTGGGTCCCGGCAGGTGCCGCCACCCGGCGATGCGCCCATTCGCGGCCACCATCCTCGTTCGTATCTGAGTTGACCCGGACGCCGCGACTTGACTGGAGGTTGCCATGCGCACCTTGCTGGTCGTCTTCGTCCTGTCCCTCGGTGTCCGCTCCGCGCTCGCAGGAGGGACTGTTCTGCAGCAAGGGCTCGACTACTGGCACACCCCGCCGGAAGGCGCATCGATTACCTTCGGCGAGTTCATCCCGCCGATCCCCCCGGACTTCTTCAACCCGGGCTCAGACCCGTTCATTGGAACAGTCCTGCTCCAGGGTGTCCCGCTCAGCCCGACAACCGGCGATGCCGACACCATCGTGCGTCGGCTGGCTGATTCGGTTCCGCTCCCCCCCGGCGGCGTCACGCAAGTGCCCATCGAAATCGTCGAACTCCGGCTCACCAGCACGCAACCCATCACCGTGCAACCCGGCGGACAGCAGTGGGATGTGCACATCGAGCTCGCGCCCGGAGATCCGAGCTTCGGACAGGCGCCGATCCAGCTCAACTCGCCCGCAGATGGCGCGATGGGGTATCAACTCCAGTTCCGGCCCACGATCACGTTCACGCCAGTCGGTGGCGGGCCCGCCCTCGAACTCGACCTTGGTCCGACGTTTATGCAGCCGTTGAACTCCGCGCCCGCCCCCTTCACCACGTCGCCGCCGCCGGTCGTGCTTGCGGATCAAGGGCCGAACCTCTTCCCGGTCGCGCCCATGAGCGCTGCCGGTCCCGGATTCCAGCACACGCTTGTGCCCGCCGACCCCTTCGGTGGATTCGTCGATTGCAACGGCAACGCGCAGGCAGATGATGTCGACATTGATCTGGGCGTCAGCCTCGACTCCAACCGCAACGGCATCCCCGATGAGTGTGAGATCGTCATCCGCGGCGTGCAGTACTCCTGGCCCGACTTTGCGGGCGGCTTCGTGCAGCGGTTCTCGCAGCACGGCGCAATCCGGATCACCGTTCCCGAGCCTCCTCCCGGTCAGGCTGGCTGGTTCAACGCCGTGCTGGGGGATTCGGGCTGGGCGATCCAGAACTTCCCCGTCCACGAGATCAACATGCAGGGCAACATGCGATCGATCGTGATCCCCGTTCCCCTGCCGACCGAGCCCGGCATCGCCATCGAGCAGGGCACGATCATCTTCACCTACACGCCCGCTCCGCGAGAAACTGCGCCTCCACCCTCCAGTCTCGCGATCGACATTCTTATCCAGGAGCACACGATCAGCCCGGGACAGGTCGGGCCGATCGAAGTCGCCCTTCCGATTGATCCCGGACCGATTGGTCCGTTCATCAACCCATTCATTCCTGTTCTCTGGGAGTTTAGCGCGCGTCGCGATGTCCCCGGCGTGGATGAGGACACCGAGCACTGCGCCCCCGGCTCGGCCGCGCGTTCATTCGCGTGGCTCAACAACACCTATTGCCTCGACCTCCCCGAAGACTGCGATGAGGCGCAGGAAATCTACGACATGCTCCGCGACATGGACCACATGGACACCGATCCTGTCGCCGGGACCGAATCTGTTGGCAAGATGGTCGAGGGCATCCAGCAGTTGATCGAGGACAAGGGTCTGGAGGACGAACTCACGGTCGAGTACGACTCCGACAGCAGCGGCGACACGATCTTTGAAGCCCTCGAGGCCGGGTACGACGTCATGGGCATCATCTACTGGCGCGATGCCGACGGGAACATTCGCGGCGGGCATGCCATCACCATTGTCGGGGCGATCCGCTGCGGCGAGAACGTCGTCATCGACTACCGCGACGATGTTCACGGCGAAGACTCGCAGGGCGATGGCGAGGCGGATGCCGACGACACCAAGGGCGGCCGGATCGAACCGCGTGCCGGCGGCGGACATTCACTCGCAGGTCACGGCCGCAACTCCTGGGAGGGCATCGTGAAGATCTGCCCGACCCGCAAACGCACCACCGAGGCCGCGATGAAGTGGGCCGCGGGGGATCTCTCCTCCGGAGGCACGACCGAGGGGGTCGAGAGCCTCGCGCAGGCCATCCTCGACGGCCACATTCCATCGCTCATCGAGATCCTGAGCCTCGTGCGATGGGCCTGCAACCTTGAAGACAACGCCTGCGCGCTCGTCGCGCAGGTGACCGCCTGCGGCACCCCGCAGATGCTTGAACTCGCGATGACTATCAAGGCTCAGGCGGTCGCCGCGAAGAACGGCGTGCTGGATTACTTCTTCACCAACGACACCACAAACCTGGACGATGTGGTGCTCGCACTCGGCCCGGACTTCGATGCGGACCTCGCCGCGCTCCTCGCCCTGCTCGACTGCGACGGCAACGGTGTCGATGACAAACTCGACATCGCTCGCGGCGACCTCCACGATGCCAACCACAACATGGTCCCGGATGAGTGCGAGTGCCTCGCCGACTGGAACTCCGATGGCGTCGTCAGCGTTCCCGACATCTTCGCGTTCTTGGCAAGCTGGTTCGCGGGCGATGCCGATGCCAACCACGACGGCGTGACCAGCGTTCCTGACATCTTCGCATTCCTGGCGCTCTGG
The DNA here is from genome assembly GCA_023432465.1 of Planctomycetota bacterium. GTDB lineage: Bacteria > Planctomycetota > Phycisphaerae > Phycisphaerales > UBA1924 > JAHBXL01. The sequence goes on from JAEYUO010000032.1 coordinate 95,147, forward strand.
TTTGCCGGATGCCCAGACTAGGCCTCGACGCGCTCGAAGTGAATCGACTGGTCATCGCCGCGAAGCCGCGCGAAGTACGCCTCGATCCGCTCAAGCCCGGTGACCCGGTGCACAAACGCCGCCGCGCGGACCAGGTCCGCCCGCTGCACAAGTTCCAGCCGCGGCTCACTGAGCTTGAGCCGGTTGGCATAGAACGCGCACGACTGGTGCGCGATCAGCACAATCCGCTTCAGGCCGTGCACCTCCACCAGGAACTTGAGTTCATCGACGACGCCCTGCTCCTCGAGGTGGGCCTCGGGGTGCGCTGCAAGGCACGCCGGCCCGCCGGGCAGGGCGACGCGGTCGTAGCGGGGGAGGTTCAGCCCGTTCTGGAGGAAATCGTCAAAGTGCTCGCCGATGCGGCCGTCGGAGCAATAGACCGCGGCAGCGCGGATACGGGCGGGGTCATACGGCAGGCGGGAGGCATAGCTCATGCCCGCAGGATAACAGAGAATCGATGTGACGGCGGGCCGCGGGCGGCCAACCATCCGCACATGGGAAGAGGCCAGAATGTCGATCCAAACAGCCTGAATCAGGAGGGCATCACCAAGCAGGAGCTCTGCGATGCCGGGGATATCTCGCCCAAGACGTTCGATCTGCTCCGCAAGGCGGCGCGGGTGAAGGGCCCCAGCCACGGCGGAAACCTGTGGGTGTTCTCGTTCGAGGATGTCGTCGCGCTGATCAAGCGGGCCGAGAGCGGCTCGTTCACCGAGCGGGGCGGGTTCGCGGCCAAGGCGTGGCGGGCCCTGCTCGCCGAGCAGGGGATTGAACTCGAGGCCGCTGTCCCCAAGCGACCGGCCAAGCAGAAGAACCGGCAGCATTGATCGGCCACGCGCACAGCCACGGCCGCAACGCGGTAGGCTGTGGGCATGCTCCCAGCGAAAGTCCAGTCCCGCGATTCGACTTCGGGTCTCCGGCGGTCTCTGCCGTGGGTGGTCATCGCGGGCATGTTCGCCGCGATGGTTGTCTCGATGCGGCTGATGGGGCGGGTGTGGTGGTGCGATCAAGGCGACTGGGCGTTCTGGATCAGCGATGTCTGGACGCCGCACTGCTCGCAGCACTGGGCGGACCCGTACACCGTCACGCACATGTCCCACGGCCTCATCTTCTGGACGGTGCTGTACTTCTGGGGGAAGTGGGTGCCGCGCTGGTCCGTGCCGATGCGGTGGCGGATGAGCGTCGCGGTCGGCATCGCCGCGGCGTGGGAGGTGCTGGAAAACACGCCGATGGTCATCGAGCGGTACCGGACCGTGACGATGTCGCTCGACTACATGGGCGACAGCATCGCCAACGCCGTGGGAGATGTCGCCGCGTGCATGCTGGGGTTTGTCATCGCGAAGTGGGCCGGGTGGAAGTGGGCGATGGCGATCTTCGTGGCGACGGAGATCGTGCTGCTGTTTGTGATGCGCGACAACCTGACGCTCAACGTGCTGATGCTCTTCTGGCCGATCGAGGCCATCAAGCAGTGGCAGGCGGGGGGGGCGGGGTGAGGGGGTGAGAGGCTCAGGGCTTGGCGGGCGCAGGCGTTGGAACTGGCGCGGGTGTCGGCGTAGTTGCCGGCGTGCCCTCGGCGGGCGTGGCTCCCTCTTCGAGTTTCGCGGCCTCATCCTCATCATCCCCGCTGAGCTTCAGGAACGGGATGGTGGAATCGATGTTGTTGATGGTCTTGCGCAGCGAGGCCAGGTGCTCATCGAGCTGCTTGAGGGTGGCATCGATCGACACGAGCGTGGTGTTGATCGATTGCAGCACCGCGAGGCGGTGGAGCGTGTCATCGAGCTTGCGGTTGGCATCATCGACCGCGCTCATCTTCTCCTGCACGGCATCGATGCGCGTGTTGGTCGTTGAGAGCTGTGACTCGACGCGGCCGATCGACTCGTTGGTCGAGGCGAGCTCATCGCGGATCTCTCCGACGATGCAGCCGGGCAGAAGGGCGAGACACGAAATGATGGCGAGTGCGCGCAGTTGCATAGCGGTCCTCCTGAAGAGGAGGATCGTACAGCGCTGCAGGCCGTGAGAAGTGGGATACATGGGGCGGTCGCGAGCGTGTCAGCCGTCATCGGCGTCACCGGAATCGTCGAAGACGAACGGTATCTGGGAGAACTCGTGGAGGTGTTCACGGAGCCGGGTCCGCGGGCTTGCGCGGAGTTCGGCGACCTGGTCGTGGGTGAGTTCGAGTTCGTCGATGAGGGTTTGGGTCGCTTCGTCGACGGGCATCGGGGGTGGGGATTTTGGATTTTGGATTTGGGATTTTGGATTGGAGGAAGAGGCGGTAGAAGACCCGGCACGGAGTGCTGGGCCACCAACGGCCGCGGGGGGGGGGGGGGGCCCCCCCCCCCCCCCGCGCCGCGCC